>NZ_JAFCSZ010000030.1:0-42572 GCF_049895765.1 Caulobacter sp. DWR1-3-2b1 | reverse complement strand
GAGCGCGGCCAGGTGCTGTGCAAGCCGGGTTCGATCACCCCGCACACCAAGTTCGTGGCCGAAGCCTATATCCTGGGCAAGGAAGAAGGCGGTCGTCACACCCCGTTCTTCACCAACTATCGCCCGCAGTTCTACTTCCGCACGACCGATGTCACCGGCATCATCAAGCTGAAGGAAGGCGTGGAAATGATCATGCCGGGCGACAACGCCGAGCTGGACGTCGAGCTGATCACTCCGATCGCCATGGACCAGGGCCTGCGCTTCGCCATCCGCGAAGGCGGCCGCACCGTCGGCGCCGGCGTGGTTGCCAAGATCGTCGAGTAGTCTCGACTTTCTAGCCACGACTAAAGAATGCGAGGGCCCCGGAGGAAACTCCGGGGCCTTTTGCTTTGGTGGCAGGGGCGGTGCTCTAGCGAGTTCAGGCTCCGGCGTTCGCCGGGGAGAGCGGACTAGAGGAGCTAGGTGCTGACCTTCGCAGCGTCTGCAACGGTGGATCACGGACCTGCAAGACCAAGCGCTCGCCCGAAAAGGTTCGCAGCTATGCAAAGGCCGATATTCAAGATCGGGGCACTCAGCAGCCAAAAGGCCGCTCTTTGGTTTCCCTCTCGCGCCAAGTTTATCGCACCCACTCCAGCGAAAAGGGCCACGAGAGGATAAGCAACTGCCGTCCAGTTGAAAAAGTGGTCCTGCCAAGCACGGGCGAAACCGACGCCAATCAAACCAATCAGGGCATACACAACACCCGGCACGACGCTCACCAGACTGCAAATCGCCCAAGGAAGCACGCGCTTGAGTGCCTGCGCTGCAGCTTTATCTGTCATGGGAGTGAGTATGCTTGAGATGTAACTGTCCGCAATGGGTCGAGGCTGTGTAAAAACACGTTTCGGACCTGGAGGCGCCCGTTGACCGGGTCACGAAATAGCTGATCTGGCGCTTTGTCGCGCATGGCGGCCGATCGGGACGCGAAAGTTTTCTTTCGTGAGCGGGTTCTGCCCGACGTTTTTACACAGCCTCGGTCGAAAGCGCCCTTTACCTATCACCCCACAAGCGGACGCTCCGCGTCCCGCTCGTCCTTACATCTCTTGGAGGCTGCAGCGTGCCGGTCTGTCCAGGTCAGTCAAGGACGACGCTCTCGCGTCGCCGCGGTGCGGCCGGTCGAAGACCGGTCCTTGAGTGACCTGGACAGACCGGCGATCGTCTCGCCGTGAGATGTAAGGATGGCTCTGCCCGAGGGGCGGTGGCTTAGCCCTTAAAGTTCATAATGCCCGTCATCCCGGGACTTGTTCCCGGGACCCATCTATCCGCCGCACGGGCGGCGCGGCGGTGACCAAGGGCGGGCGGCTGAACCATGGGTCCCGGGGACAAGCCCCGGGATGACGGGGTTTGGTAGAGGCGAGGGAGAGGTCCGCCCGGCCTCTATCCCCGCGCTCCCACGGGGATAACCACCCCTCGCCCCCAACAAATTCAACGCCCTAAATCCCCGCCCCAGCGTCACGATCCAAAATCGACGCATCACCCTCAAAAACGCCCGCATACTTCTCCTCGCTTCATCGCAAGGGGAGGGCGTCCAGCTGGCGACCTGACGGGCGGTGGGGGCGGTTGAGCGGGGCCACCGGTCGGACGAATGTCCGTGCCGGCCGGCTTAAAGTGAGGACAGGGGACGTAAACCTGTCCATCGGGGGAAAGCCAAAGCCCCCGCCCGTCCGAAGGTTCGCTCCGGGCTCCCGGGAGGACCGTGGCTTGCAGCTTCAGGGCTGGGTCCGGTCTCGAAGGGGACAAGCCCGGGTGGGGCAAAAGGCTGAACAGGCCTGCGCACCCCGGCCAGAGGGAAAACGATCGCGCGGAGCGCTCCGGCCACGGCCGAAACGGTACTCCACTACAAACCCATCCGGGCCTGGCCCGGACGCTCCGCCGCCTCCTCAAGTTTCTCGGGGCCAACTCGCCGGTCGAACCGGCGAGGGCGCGAACCCGTGCGTCCTGGCCTCACATGAACTTCGGTATCGGTCCGTCCTGTGGCGTCTGGTCCGGTAGCTCCACGAACACCTCGTCGACGAAGCACCAGCCCCAGCCCTCGGGCGGGTCATGACCTTCGCTGACGGATGACGGGTGGCGTGGAAATGAGCTGTGGCATGCCGGGCCGGAAAGTCGTCGCAGCAGCCGACATGGCCGCAGGTTCGGCGCAGGCGCAGATGCACCCAGCTTCCGCCGACCTTCAGGCAATCCTCGCAGCCCTTGGCGCTGGGGACGACCGCGATACCCGTAGCAGCACGCCGGCCTCCAAGTCGGTTCCCGTGCGCTTGACGGTGGCCGCAGCTAAGAGGCTCAACTAAAGCGGTTGTTAGGGAAAGCCTGCGTAACCTCCCGGCACCTGGGGGAGGGCGGCTTTGCACGACGGGGTTTCCGTAGAGACGGTCAAGGTCTCGGAACTTGGTGCGCCGCAGCGCGCCCGGTGGAACGCCCTGCGTCAAACCAATCCGCTGCTGGGCAGTCCCTATTTCGACCTTCGATTCGTTGATGTCGCCGGCGAAATCGCGCCGGGCGCCGCTATCGCCATCATCCGGCGGGGCGATGAGATCCTGGGCTTTCTGCCATACCAGCGGCGCGGGACCCTGATCCAGCCGATGGCTGCCCCTATGAGCGACATCCATGGTCTGGTTGCGCCGACCGACACGTGTCTGAACCTGACCGACATCCTGAGCCGGCTCGGCGCCGACCGCGCGCGGTTCAGCGGATTGATCGCTCCGGGCACGAACGAGGGACGCGGTCTTTCGGTGCGCTACGCGATGGCCGCCGATGTGTCGTCCGGGTTCGCGACCTATGAGGCCGGGCGCAGCGCAGGGTTTCTCAAGGACAAGCGCCGCCGGTTTCGGACGCTCGAGCGCGACCATGGCCCCGTCCATTTCAGCTTCGAAAAGCCCACGGCTGAGATGCTGGACCGGATCATCGCGGGCAAGCGTCAACAGCTTCGCCGAACCCACCAGTACGACATCTTCGCGTGCGGCTGGACCGGCGCCCTTCTGCACCGCCTGGCTGAAATCACGGAAGCCGACTTTGGCCTGAAGCTCGCGGTCCTGCGGGCCGGCGACGCCATTGTCGCCGCCGAGCTGGGCATGACCAGCGGCGATCGTCATCACCTGTGGTTCCCGATCTACGACACCGCCTATGCCCGCTATTCGCCTGGCAGTCTGATGACCCTGGAGACCTTGCGCGCCGCAGCGGAACAGGGGATCGCCCGCGTTGATTTCGGTCCGGGGGGAGAAGCCTACAAGCGCGACTTCGCCGAGCCGGCCGAACCGGTGTTCGAGGGCATGATCCATACCCGTCCCCGGACGGTCGGACTGACTGGCCTGCCGGGCATGACCAAGCTGTCACGCCGCTTCGACGGCATAACCGCCTGCGAGCCCGGCCTGGTCGGTCGTGTGCGGGGCGCCTCGTCTTTCGTTACGGCCATGACCCGCCGCCACCCCCGCATCGGCGCGGGCGTCGGCCTTGGGGTCGGCATTGGTCTTAGCCTCACCCTTCTGGCCGACTAGGAGTTCTCGATGTCCGATCTTATCGCCGACTGGTCGCCCGAACAGAAAAGCGCCTTTGGCAAGACGCCGATCGCCTTCCAGCACAAGCTCGTGGAGTCGCGCCTGTTCGAGGACGACGCTCTGGCGCGCGTGCTCGACGCCTATCCGGCCGAGCTCTACGACATCAACCTGTTCGACTTCGACGCCGACGGGCAGCACACCATGCGCACCGGCGCGCGGGGGCGGCGGTCCGGCAAGGAAGTGCTGGAGGGCGTCAAGGAAGGACGAATCTGGGTGCAGTTGCGCCGGGCCGAGGCCTGGTATCCGCAATTGGGCGCGTTGATCCAGGAAGCTTTCGCCGGGATGTCCGGCCAGGCCCAGGGCTTCAAGCCGATCCAGATGAACGGCCAGCTGATCCTGTCGGCCCCGGGGGCTAAGGTGCCCTTCCACGCCGATGCGCCAGGGGTGGTGCTGTTCCACCTGCGTGGTCGCAAGCGGATCTGGATCTACCCGGCCGACGAGACCCATATGCCTCAGAAAGGCATGGAGAACATCCTGCTCAAGCAGCAGACCGAAGACCTGCCGTACCAGCGCGACATGGACGCAGCCGCGCAGGTCTTCGACTTGGAGCCCGGCATGGCCGCCGCATGGCCGCTGCATGCGCCGCACCGGATCGAGAACCTTGGCACCTTCAACGTCTCCCTGTCGGTGGACTACCAGACCTGGGAGTCGCGCCTGATCAACGGCGCGCACTACGCCAACGGCGTCTTCCGGCGCTGGGGAATGCCCGTCGCGGCGATGGAGAAAACTCCCGCTTTTGCCCGGGCTGGCCTTTGGGCGGCGTCTCTGGGCCTGAAACGCGCGCGTCTGGTCGAGGACCGGATCAAGGGGTTCGAGCGCAGTTTCGAGCTGGGTATGGACACGCCGGCGGAAGCACGGCCTTAAGGCCGATTTGTGACATCGCGGTCATGACCTCGAATTAAGTCGTGTCTCTCGGCGACGGCCGCTAGCTTTCCCTCATCAACGCCATCCGAAGGGGAAATTATCTCGATGCGCGCACTTCTCATTCTGGCCGCCGGCGCGGCCGCCCTGGGTTTCGCTGGCGTCGCCTCGGCCGCGCCTTCAGTCCGCATCAAGGACGCGGTCGCCCGCGTCGTCGTGATCCCGGAAGCCCGCAACGACATCAAGGTCGAGTTCCTCACCACCAACAAGAGCCTGCCCCTGACCATCCGTCAGGACGGTTCGGACACGATCGTCGATGGCGATCTGCGGATGAACAAGATCGGCAGTTGCAACACCAAGATGGGCGAGGCCACCATCAACGTGCGCGGCATCGGCGAAGTGAAGTGGGAAGACATTCCGCAGATCGTTGTGCGCACGCCGATGAACGTCAATGTGTCTGGCGGCGGCGCGGTGTTCGGCAGCGTGGGTCGCAGCGACAGCCTGGAACTGGCCAATGCCGGCTGCGGCGACTGGACGGTCGCCAATGTGAAGGGCGCGCTTGAAGTCAGTCAGGCCGGCTCGGGCGAAACCAATGTCGGTTCGGCGGGTTCGGCCGAGATCAGCATCGCCGGCTCCGGCAATGTAAAGACGCAGGAGGTCGCTGGCGATTTCACCGTCTCGATCGCCGGCTCGGGCAATGCGGGCGCGGCCAGCGTCGGCGGCAAGGTCGAGATCAACATCGCCGGTTCGGGCGACGTAGCGATCTCCGGCGGCAAGTCCCGGTCCGTCGAGGTCAGCATCATGGGTTCGGGCGACGTCAGCCATGACGGCGAAGCCGGCGACGTGGAAGTCTCGGTGGCCGGCTCGGGCGATGTTCGCGTGGCCAAGGCGACAGGCAATGTCAGCAAGTCGGTAGCCGGTTCGGGCGACGTCTATATCGGCAAGTAAGCCGGCGTTCGCCGACCACGCTATATATAGAGTGAAGGCCCCGGGACGGATGTCCCGGGGCCTTCCGCTTTTCAGGCTGTCGTCGCGCGCTTAGCGGACGCCGAAGCCGAACAGCGTACCGGCGTCGATCAGGTCGGCGCCGGCTGCGTCGCGGGCCTTCAGGCTGCCGCCGAAGGTATAGCGCACGCCGACCTTGACCGCGTCCGACTTCAGGTCGGCCAGGTCTTCGCTTTCGGTGTGGGTGTACTTGCCGAAGGTCGACCAGCCGGTGTTGGCGAACTTGTATTCGCCGCCCACGCCGGCGTCCCACGCATCAGCTTCAATCAGGGTGTCCAGCTTGGAATAGCCCAGGCCAGCGTCGAGGCGGAAGTCGTCGGTCACGAAGTAGCGGGCTTCACCGCGAACGGCATAGAGATCAGCGTCCAGATCGTTGGACTGGCCATAGGCCGCCAGACCCGAAAGGGTGACGTTGGCCAGATACTTGTGGGCTTCGGCGCCGACGGCCCAGAGGGTGTCGTTGCCGGGACGCGACAGGGCCGTGAAGCCGCCGACGCGCCAGCTGTCGCCGATCTTGGTGGTCAGGTGGACGGCGCCCGAGGCGACGGTTTCGTCGCTGATGTCGTTGTCCGAGACGGAAACGTCGCCATTGACCGTAACGGTCCAGGCCGCGCCGACGGGAACGGCGATCGAGCCGTCGATCTTCACCGACGTGCCGTCAGCGCCGAACGCATTGGTCTCGATGTCGCTGTAGTTCACGGCGGCGCCGACCGAACCGACCTGCTGAGCAAAGGCGGGAGCCGAGAAGGCGACGACCGCGATGGCGGCGGCGGCGAAAAGTTGGGTCTTCATAGTGGGTAATCCCCTTGGTGAAACAGCCCCGGCGCTGGCGGTCGTTGTGGGGGAGGGGCCACCAGTCCGCCGGGGAGGGGCGGCATCTATGGCGCGTCGCTGGGCGCCGCAAGGGGCGATGGTAGCGCCTGAGGGTCGGTTGATGCTCGTTTGTGACACTTGAAAGACCGATGTGGCCGTCTGCGTGCATGCCCGCGCACGTTCCTTCCCATGCGACGCTGTTATTCGACAATACGATGACAGATGAGGGGTTGCGGAGCGGGGGCTGGGCGCCTATCCAGAAGCGGCTCGCCGAGTCGCCTCATTTTGCGTCGCGACAAGGCAAGCGGAGCGCTTGACGAAACCGGATTCGGAACGTACAAGCGCGCCTCTGTTGGACCGGCTGTGAACTTTCGAGTTCAAACGCGGTTCGCGAGACGCCTGGACATAGCGCCGCCAACCTCTTTCGGGAGGGGCGCAATATCTGGACATAAGCCCCCACGGGCAACCGTGAGGGTAATTTGTTTTGCGGACGCTGCGTGCGAACCCTCTCGGGGGTTCGAGTTGGTCTTTGAAATGGTTCGAGACGCGGGCGCAGCCCACTAGGAAACCGAGCGATATGGATCGTCAGAACATCCGCATCCGGCTCAAGGCCTTCGATCACCGCGTGCTGGATCATTCCACGCGCGAGATCGTCAACACGGCCAAGCGCACTGGTGCGACGGTACGGGGCCCGATCCCCCTGCCCACGCTTATCGAGAAATTCACCGTCAACCGCTCGCCGCACGTCGATAAGAAGTCGCGCGAGCAGTTCGAGATCCGTACGCACAAGCGCGTCCTCGACATCGTTGACCCGACTCCGCAGACCGTGGACGCGCTGATGAAGCTCGACCTGTCGGCCGGCGTTGACGTCGAAATCAAGCTGTAAGGAGGGCCCGCTTTATGACTCTCCCCGCACAACGCACCGGCGTGATCGCCAAGAAGCTGGGCATGACCCGCTTCTTCGACGAAGCTGGACAGCACATTCCGGTCACCGTCCTGTCGCTCGACGGTTGCCAGGTCACCGCTCAACGCACCCAGGAGAAGGACGGTTACACCGCCCTCCAACTCGGCGCTGGCGCGAAGAAGCCTAAGAACACCCCCAATGGCATGCGTGGCCACTTCGCCAAGGCCTCGGTCGAACCCAAGCGGATCGTCGCCGAGTTCCGCGTCGAAGAAGCCGCCCTGATCGAAGTGGGCGCGGAAATTACCGCCGACCACTTCCTTGCCGGCCAGAAGGTCGACATCCAGGGCGTCACGGTCGGTAAGGGTTTCGCCGGCGCGATGAAGCGCTGGAACTTCAGTGGTCTGCGCGCCACCCACGGCGTCTCGGTTTCGCACCGTTCGCACGGCTCGACTGGTCAGCGCCAGGATCCGGGTCGTACGTTCAAGGGCAAGAAGATGGCCGGCCACCTGGGTCAGGAAACGGTCACCACGCTGAACGTCACCGTCTGGAAAGTCGATGTCGAGCGCGGCCTGATCCTGGTCAAGGGCGCCGTCCCCGGCCACGAAGGCAGCTATGTGAAGGTTCGCGACGCGATCAAGAAGGCCGCTCCGGCCGACCTGCCGCGTCCGGGCGCCTTCCGCAAGGCTGGCCAGGCTCCGGCGACCGCCGCTGCTGAAACCCCCGCTGAGGAAGCCCCTGCGGCATCGACCGAAGAGGGCGAAGGCTAATGAAACTCGACGTCATCAATCTGGACGGCGGCGCAGCCGGTTCCGTTGATCTCGACGACGCCATCTTTGGCATCGCCGACATCCGCGGCGACATCCTGCAGCGCGTCGTCACCTGGCAGCTGGCCAAGCGCCGCTCCGGCAACCACAAGATTCAGGTCCGTAACGAGGTCTCTCGCACGGGCAAGAAGATGTACAAGCAAAAGGGCACCGGCGGCGCTCGTCACGGTTCGCGCCGTGCAGCTCAGTTCGTCGGCGGCGCCAAGGCCCACGGCCCTGTCGTCCGTAGCCACGCGTTCGATCTTCCCAAGAAGATCCGTGCGATGGCTCTGCGTCACGCTCTGTCGTCGAAGGCCAAGGCCGGCTCGCTGATCGTGCTGGACAACGTCGCTCTGACCGATCCGAAGACGGCCGCCCTGCGCGCTACCTTCGACAAGATGGGTCTGAAGAACGCGCTGGTCATCGCGGGTCCGGAAGTAGACGGCAACTTCAAGCTCGCCGCCCGCAACATTCCGAACATCGACGTGCTGCCGAACGCCGGCCTGAACGTCTATGACGTGCTGCGTCGCCACACCCTGGTCCTCACCAAGGACGCGGTGGAAGCGATCTCGGCCCGTTTCGCTGAGAAGGAAGCCGCCTGATGGCCGCAACCGCCCGCCACTACGACACGATCCTGTCGCCGGTGATCACCGAAAAGGCCACCCTGCTTTCCGAGCAGAACAAGGTTGTCTTCCGGGTGTCCGCCGATGCGTCCAAGGACGAAATCGCCGCCGCAGTCGAAGAGCTGTTCAAGGTCAAGGTCACCAAGGTCAACACCATGGTCACCAAGGGCAAGACCAAGCGCTTCCGCGGCATCATTGGTCGTCGTTCCGACGTCAAGAAAGCTATCGTGACCCTGGCCGAAGGCCAGTCGATCGATATCACGACGGGGCTCTAGTCAGATGGCCTTGAAGCACTTTAACCCGACCAGCCCAGGCCAACGCGGCCTGGTCCTGATCGACCGCAGCGAGCTCTACAAGGGTCGTCCCGAGAAGAAGCTCGTCGAAGGCCTGACCAAGTCGGGCGGTCGCGGCGGCAATGGCCGTATCGCTGTCCGCTTCCGCGGCGGCGGCGCCAAGCGCCTGTATCGCTTGGTCGACTTCAAGCGTCGCACGCAAGGCGTGGCTTCGGTTGTTCGTATCGAATACGACCCCAACCGCACCGCGTTCATCGCCCTGATCAAATATCAGACCGATGGCGAGCTCGCCTACATCCTGGCCCCGCAACGCCTCAAGGTTGGTGACGAAGTCGTCACCGCTGACAAGGTCGACGTGAAGCCGGGCAACGCCTCGCCGCTGCGGACCATGCCGATCGGCACGATCATCCATAACGTCGAGCTGAAGCCCGCCAAGGGTGGTCAGATCGCTCGTTCGGCTGGCGCTTACGCCCAGCTGGTCGGTCGTGACGCCGGCTACGCCCAGATCCGCCTGAATTCGGGCGAGCTGCGCATGGTCCTCGACACCTGCATGGCCACGATCGGCGCCGTCTCTAACCCCGACCACATGAACCAAAACCTCGGCAAGGCCGGGCGTGTTCGTCACATGGGTCGTCGTCCTCACGTTCGCGGCGTCGCCATGAACCCGGTCGACCACCCCCACGGTGGTGGTGAAGGTCGGACCTCGGGCGGTCGTAACCCGGTGACCCCGGCCGGCAAGCCGACCAAGGGCGCCAAGACCCGCGTCAACAAGGCCACGGATAAGTTCATCATCCGTTCGCGCCACAAAGCGAAAAAGGGCCGCTAAGCCATGACACGCTCCGTCTGGAAAGGCCCGTTTGTCGACGGGTACCTCCTGAAGAAGGCCGACGTCTCTTTGTCGTCGGGCCGCAAGGACGTCATCAAGACCTGGTCGCGTCGCTCGACGATCATGCCGCAATTTGTCGGCCTGACCTTCGGCGTCCACAACGGCCTGAAGCACGTCCCCGTTATCGTGTCGGAAGACATGGTTGGTATGAAGTTCGGCGAGTTCGCTCCGACCCGTAACTTCCCCGGCCACGCCGCCGACAAGAAGGCGAAGAGGAAGTAGGCCATGAGCCAAGATAAACAACCTCGCCGCCTGCCGGCCAACGAAGCGATGTGCAAGGTTCGTACCTTGCGCACCAGCGCTCGTAAGCTGAACCTGGTCGCTCAGTCCATCCGTGGCCTGAACGTACAGCGCGCTCTGAACGAGCTCGAATTCAGCCACAAGCGTATCGCTCAGGACGTCCGCAAGGCGCTGTATTCGGCGATCTCCAACGCCGAAAACAACCACAACCTCGACATCGACTCGCTTGTCGTGTCCGAGGCCTATGTGGGCAAGAACCTGGTTATGAAGCGCTTCTCGCCCCGCGCCCGCGGCCGTGCGACGCGCGTTGAAAAGCCGTTCTCCGAGATCACCATCGTGGTCCGCGAACTGGGTGAGGCCGCCTGATGGGTCAGAAAGTCAATCCGGTCGGGCTTCGGCTCGGCATCAACCGCACCTGGGACAGCCGTTGGTTCGCCGACGGCGCCCAGTACGGCAAGCTTCTGCATCAGGACATCGCTGTCCGTAAGATGCTCAAGAAGCGCCTCTATCTGGCTGGCGTCTCGCGCATCATCATCGAGCGCCCGCACAAGAAGTGCCGTGTTACGATCTATGCCGCCCGTCCGGGCGTCATCATCGGCAAGAAGGGCGCTGACATCGACAAGCTCCGCAAGGATCTGTCGATCATGACGGAAGGCGAGGTTCACCTGAACATCGTCGAAATCCGTAAGCCTGAAACCGACGCCCAGCTGGTGGCCGAGTCCATCGCCCAGCAGCTCGAGCGCCGGATTGCCTTCCGTCGCGCCATGAAGCGGTCGATCCAATCGGCCGTCCGTCTTGGCGCCAAGGGCATTCGCATCAACGTGTCGGGCCGCCTCGGCGGCGCTGAAATCGCGCGGATGGAATGGTATCGCGAAGGTCGCGTGCCGCTCCACACCCTGCGCGCTGATATCGACTACGGTTTTGCGGAAGCCAAGACCACCTACGGCATCATCGGCGTGAAGACCTGGATCTTCAAAGGCGAAGTGCTTGAGCATGACCCGATGGCGCTCGACAAGCGTCTCGCCACCGAGTCCGGCCCTGCCGGCGAAGGTGGTGGGCGCGAGCGCGGCGATCGTCCCGACCGGGGCGACCGCGGCCGTCGCGATCGGGGCTAAGGATAGAGCGCTATGCTGTCACCGAAAAAAACCAAGTACCGCAAGCAGTTCAAGGGGCGCATTCATGGCGTCTCCAAGGGCGGCACCCTGCTGAACTTCGGCTCCTACGGCCTCAAGGCCGTTGAGCCGGAACGCATCACCGCTCGCCAGATCGAAGCGGCTCGTCGGGCGATCACTCGCCAGATGAAGCGCCAAGGTCGTGTGTGGATCCGCATCTTCCCCGACGTGCCGGTCACCGGCAAGCCGGCCGAAGTCCGGATGGGTAAGGGCAAGGGCGCCGTTGATCACTGGGCCGCGCGCGTCGCGCCGGGCCGGATCATGTTCGAAATCGACGGCGTGCCGGACGATATCGCTCGCGAAGCTCTGCGCCTCGGCGCGGCCAAGCTGCCGATCCGTACCCGTGTCGTCACCCGCATCGACGCTGGTGCGGCTCTGGAGGCCGAAGCGGCATGACCAAGATTGCTGACATCCGGGGCATGACGCCCGACCAACTCGCCGAGCAGCTGCTCAGCCTCAAGAAGGAGCAGTTCAACCTGCGCTTCCAGGCTGCGACCGGTCAGGTGGAAAAGACCCACCGCGTTGGCGAGATCCGCAAGGATATCGCCCGCATCAAGACCGTGCTGCGCGCCAAGGCCGCGGCTTAAGGAGAACGATATGCCCAAGCGTATCCTCGAAGGGGTTGTCGTCTCCGATAAGGGCGACAAGACCGTAGTAGTTAAGGTTGAACGGACCATCGTTCACCCGCTTCTGAAGAAGATCGTGCGCCGCTCCAAGCGGTACCACGCTCATGACGAAGTCAACGCGTACAAGACCGGTGAGTCCATTAAGATCATCGAGTGCGCTCCGAAGTCCAAGCTGAAGACCTGGGAAGCACTTCCCAAGGCTTCCGCTTAAGTCTGGAAGGTTTAAACCATGATCCAGATGCAAACTAACCTGGAAGTCGCCGACAACTCCGGCGCTCGCCGGGTCATGTGCATCAAGGTGCTGGGTGGCGCAGGTCGTCGCTATGCCAGCGTCGGTGACGTGATCGTCGTGTCCGTGAAGGAAGCCATTCCTCGCGGCCGCGTGAAGAAGGGTGACGTGCTTCGCGCCGTCGTCGTTCGTGTCAACCAAGGCATGAAGCGCAAGGACGGTTCGCTGATCCGCTTCGACAAGAATGCCGCGGTCATCGTCAACAAAGCGAGCGAGCCGGTCGGCACGCGGATCTTTGGCCCGGTTCCTCGCGAACTGCGCGCTAAGAACCACATGAAGATCATCTCCCTCGCCCCCGAGGTGCTGTAATGGCTGCCAAGATCAAGAAGGGCGACCGCGTTGTCGTCCTCGCGGGCAAGGACAAGGGCAAGCAAGGCGCTGTGTCCGAAGTTCGTCCCAAGGAAAACCGCGTCATCGTGGAAGGCGTGAACCTGGTTCAACGCCACACCAAGGCGACGCAAGCCGATCCGCAAGGCGGCATCAAGAGCAAGGAAGCCGCGCTGCACGTCTCGAACGTTGCAATCGTGGACTCCAACGGCAAGCCCACCCGCGTCGGCTTCAAGATCGAAGGCGACAAGAAGGTGCGCGTGGCCAAGACCACGGGCGAGGTGATCAATGGTTGATCAAGCTTACGAGCCGCGGCTGAAGTCCGAATATCGCGCGCGCATCCGCGCCGCGATGAAGGAACAGTTCGGCTACACGAATGAAATGCAGATCCCCAAGCTGGACAAGATCGTCCTGAACATGGGTATCGGCGAAGCTGTGGCCGACTCCAAGAAGGCCCAGACTGCGCTGAAGGATCTGATGGCTATCGCCGGTCAGAAGCCTGTCGCCACCAAGGCCCGTAAGTCCATCGCCGGCTTCAAGCTGCGCGAAGGCATGGTGGTTGGCGGGAAGGTGACCCTCCGCAAGGACCGGATGTACGAATTCCTCGACCGCTTGGTCACGATCGCGTTGCCGCGCGTGAAGGACTTCCGCGGCCTGAACGGCAAGAGCTTCGACGGCCGTGGCAACTATGCCATGGGTCTGAAAGAGCACTTGGTGTTCCCGGAAATCAACTATGACCAGATCGACCAGATCTGGGGCATGGACATCATCGTCTGCACCACTGCGAAGACCGATCAGGAAGCCAAGGCTCTCCTGAAGGAATTCCAGTTCCCGTTCACGAATTAAGAGCGGGCAGGGAAACACACCATGGCTAAGAAAAGCGCCGTCAATCGTAACGAGATGGTCAAGGCCCTCGTCAAGCAATTCGCCGACAAGCGCGCTGCGCTCAAGGCGATCGCCAATGACGAGAGCCTGCCGCTCGAGGATCGCTTCGAAGCTCGTCTGAAGCTCGCGAAGCTGCCGCGTAACTCCTCCGCTGTTCGCATTCGTAACCGTTGCGAAGTCACGGGCCGTCCGCGCGCCTATTATCGCAAGCTGAAGATGAGCCGTATCGCGCTCCGCGAGCTCGGCTCGTCGGGCCAGATCCCCGGCCTCGTCAAGTCGAGCTGGTGAGGACGATCATATGTCGATGAACGATCCCCTGAGCGACCTGATCGCTCGCATCAAGAACGCCGCCACGCGCAAGCGCGCCAAGGTCGCGACGCCGGCTTCCAAGCTGCGCGCCCGTGTCCTGGACGTGCTGGCCGACGAAGGCTACATCCGCGGCTACTCGCTGGTCGAGAAGCCCGGTGCGTTCCCCGAATTCGAGATCGAGCTCAAGTATTTTGACGGTGAGCCCGTGATCGCCGAAATCGCACGCGTGTCCAAGCCGGGCCGCCGCGTCTATTCGTCGATCAAGGACCTGAAGCCGATCAAGAACGGCCTGGGCATCTCGATCCTTTCGACGCCGAAGGGCGTCATGTCGGACTCCGCCGCACGCGACGCTAATGTCGGTGGCGAAGTCCTCTGCCGCGTCTACTAGGCGCGGGAGGGAAAGAGCATGTCACGTATCGGTAAAAAAGCCGTCGCGATCCCCTCGGGCGTGAATATCACGATCGACGGGCAGACGGTCACGGTGAAGGGCCCCAAGGGGCAACTCGCCTGGACCATCGCCGACGAGATCGCCGTCACCCAGGAAGGTTCCGACCTCCTCCTGACGGCTCGCGATGAAAGCAAGCGCGCCAAGTCGATGTGGGGTCTGTCCCGCACGCTGATCGACAACATGGTGCAAGGCGTCACCGCCGGCTTCGAGGAAACCCTCGAACTGGTGGGCGTTGGTTACCGCGCCACGATGAAGGGCACTGCGCTCTCCATCCAGCTCGGTTTCAGCCACGATGTGAACGTTGAGGCTCCGGCCGGCGTCACCTTCGCGGTTCCGAAGCAAACCGAAATCAAGATCGCCGGTGCTGACAAGCAGGCGGTTGGCGAGATTGCCGCGAAGATTCGCCGCATTCGTCCGCCCGAGCCCTACAAGGGCAAAGGCGTGCGCTATGCTGGCGAAAAGGTTCGCCGCAAGGAAGGCAAGAAGAAGTAAGCCATGGCGCTCACACCTCGCGAATCCGCCGTGCGTCGTGCCCAACGCACTCGCACCCGCCTCAAGGCGCTATCCAACGGTCGTCCGCGTCTTACGGTCTTCCGTTCGTCCAAGAACATCTACGCCCAGATCATCGATGATGAACGCGGCGTGACCCTGGCTGCCGCCTCCACCCTCGAAGGTGAAGGCAAGACCAAGGGCGCGGACAAGGACGCGGCTGCACTGGTCGGCAAGCTCGTCGCCGAGCGCGCCATCGAAAAAGGCGTCAAGGACGTCGTCTTCGATCGCGGCGGCTACATCTTCCACGGTCGGGTGAAAGCCCTGGCCGACGCCGCGCGCGAAGCCGGCCTGAATTTCTAAGGGAAATCACAGCATGGCTCGTGGTGATCAACAGCGTGGAGACGGCGGCCCCAATCGTGGCCGTCGCGACCGCAACGCCCCCGAAGAGCGGGCCGACAGCGACATCGTCGAAAAGCTCGTTCACATCAACCGCGTCGCCGCCACCGTTAAGGGCGGCCGTCGCTTCAGCTTCGCTGCTCTGATGGTCGTTGGCGACCAAAAGGGCCGCGTCGGCTTCGGTCATGGCAAGGCGCGTGAAGTGCCGGAAGCCATCCGCAAGGCGACCGAAGAAGCCAAGAAGACCATGGTTCGCGTTCCCCTGCGGGAATCGCGCACCCTGCACCACGACGGCTACGGCCGTTGGGGCGCTGGCAAGGTCATGATGCGCGCTGCCCCTCCCGGCACGGGCGTCATCGCCGGTGGTCCGATGCGCGCGGTTCTCGAAACCCTGGGTGTCCAGGACGTCGTGGCCAAGTCGACGGGTTCTTCGAACCCGTACAACATGGTTCGCGCCACGTTCGAGGCCCTGAAGGTTCAATCGTCGCCCCGCCAGATCGCCGCCAAGCGCGGCAAGAAGGTTGGCGACATTCTCGGCCGTCGCGCCGACGGAGCTTCGGCTCCGGACGCCATCGAGGGCTAAGACATGGCTGAAGCTAAAACCGTCAAGGTTCGCCAAACCGGCAGCCCGATCCGCCGCAACGCCACCCAGCGCGCAACGCTGGCTGGCCTGGGTCTCAACAAGCTGGGCCGCGAGTCCGAGCTGGAAGACACCCCTTCGGTTCGCGGCATGATTCGCAAGGTCCAGCATCTGCTGGAAATCGTCGAGTAGTTCTGTTACGAGACGCCGAAATCGCCACCCCGGTGAAAGCCGGGGTGGTTTTCGTTTGAAGTCTGGCCCCTTGATCTTTCAGGAAAAGCGGCTTGGCAGCGGACGAGCTCCAATTTTCAAGCCGAGTCTGGCCGCTAGCCAGGCGCAGATCTCCAAGGAGAGGCACATATGACCAAGCTTAATGAACTGGCTCCGGCCCCAGGTTCGACCAAGGGCCGCATGCGCGTTGGCCGGGGCCCGGGTTCGGGCAAGGGCAAGACCGCCGGTCGCGGTGTTAAGGGCCAGAAGGCGCGCTCGGGCGTCGCCATCGCCGGCTTCGAGGGCGGCCAGATGCCGCTCCACATGCGTATGCCCAAGCGCGGCTTCAACAACCCCTTCCGTCTCGAGTTCGCTGAAGTGAATCTGTGGCGCCTGGAGCAGGCCGTCGCGGCTGGCAAGCTGAAGGCCGGCGCTGACGTTTCCGTGGCCGACCTGGTCGCCTCCGGCGTGATCCGTCGCGAACTGGACGGCGTGAAGCTGCTGGGCAAGGGCGAGATCAAGTCGGCCCTGAAGCTGACCGTCTATTCGGCGACCGAAGCGGCCATCAAGGCCGTCGAAGCCGCTGGTGGTTCGGTGACCGTGACCAAAAAGGTCAAGGTTCAGGCCGAAGACGCCAAGGCCTAATCGATAAAGCTGTCATCCCGGACGGCCGTAAGGCCGAGCCGGAACTGCGGCATGCGTCGGCGCCCTTCAAGGTCCCGGCTCTTCGCTCCGCTTCGGCCGGAATGACAGTTCTTTTTGAGGCTCGCCGTGACATCACGGCGGGCCTCACCTATTTGTGGCTCAGTATTAGAGTCGTGGGGAATTGAATGGCCTCGGCCGCCGAACAACTCGCAGCCAACATGAATTTCGCGTCGTTCCAAAAGGCGACCGAACTTCACAAGCGCATCTGGTTCACGATCATCGCCTTGGTCGTCTTCCGCCTTGGCACTTATGTGCCGATCCCCGGCATCAATCCGGACGCCTTCGCCAACGCCTTCGCGGGCCAGTCGAAGGGCATCCTGGGCATGTTCAACATGTTCTCGGGGGGCGCGGTCGAACGGATGGCGATATTCTCGTTGAACGTCATGCCCTACATCAGCGCCTCGATCATCGTGCAGCTGATGGGCTCGGTGTATCCGCCGTGGGAAAAGCTGAAGAAGGAAGGCGGCGAAGCCGGCCGCAAGACCCTCAACCAGTACACGCGCTATCTCGCCGTGGTTCTGGCCATCGTGCAGTCGTTCTCGATCGCCGTCGGCCTGCATGGCCAGCCCGGCCTGGTGTTCGAAGGCATCAGCGCCCCGTTCTTCATCGCCTCCACCGTGGTGGCCCTGACCGGGGGCACGCTGTTCCTGATGTGGCTTGGCGAGCAGATCACCAGCCGCGGCGTCGGCAATGGCGTCTCGCTGATCATCTTCGCCGGCATCGTGGCGGGCCTGCCGCGCGGCATCGGCCAGCTGCTGGTGCAGTCGCAGACCTCGGGCAACTACCTGCCGCTGTTCGTGATCGTGCTGCTGGCCGTCGCCGCTGTCTGGGCGATCGTCTTCATCGAGCGCTCGCAGCGCCGCCTGCTGGTCCACTATCCAAAGCGTCAGCAGGGCAACCGCATGATCGGCGGCGACACCTCGTTCATGCCGCTGAAGATCAACACCGCCGGCGTCATCCCGCCGATCTTCGCCTCGAGCCTGCTGCTCCTGCCGACGACCGCCATGGGCTTCCTGTCGACGGCCACTCTGCCGGCATGGGCGGCTTGGCTGCCGGGCACGGTTGGCGCGCTGCAGCACGGCCAGCCGGCGTTCATGCTGCTGTACGCGGCGCTGATCGTGTTCTTCTCGTTCTTCTACACCTCGGTAGTGTTCAATCCCGAGGAGACGGCCGAGAACCTGCGCAAGTACGGCGGGTTCCTGCCGGGCATCCGACCTGGCAAGCGCACGGCCGAGTATCTGGACTATGTCCTGACCCGTCTGACGGTGATCGGCGCGGCCTACATCACCGCCGTCTGTATCATGCCGGAAATCCTCATGGCGGGCCTGGGCGCGACCCAGTTTGCCTTGGGCGGCACGTCGGTGCTCATCGTCGTGACGGTGACCATGGACACCGTGGCTCAGATTCAGTCCCAATTGCTGGCGCACCAGTACGAAGGTCTGATCAAGAAGTCGAAACTCCGGGGCGGCAAAGGCCGCTAGGGCGATAAAGCGTTTCGGAAGCCGGTTTGTCATAAAACCGGCTTCCGTTTTTTTCACCCGCACTCTAGGTCTGCGGGGAAGATGGACCGGGCGCAGACTCGGCGACGCGCGAAGGGGTATTCATGAACTTGATCCTGTTCGGACCGCCGGCGGCGGGGAAGGGGACCCAGGCCAAGCGGCTCGTCACCGAGCGCGGCATGGTCCAGCTTTCCACCGGCGACATGCTTCGCGCGGCTATCGCGTCGGGCTCCGAGCTGGGCGCTCGTGTGAAGGGTGTACTCGACCGTGGCGAGCTGGTGACCGACGAGATCGTCATCGCCCTGATCAAGGACAGGTTGCCTGAGGCGGAAGCCGCCGGCGGCGCCATCTTCGACGGATTTCCCCGCACCGTGGCCCAGGCCGAGGCGTTGGATAAAATACTGGCTGCTCGCGGCCAGAAGATCGACCTTGTCCTCCGACTCAAGGTAGACGAACCGTCCTTGATCGAACGGATCTCCAAGAGATTTGCCGAGCAGGGCAGGGCCGACGACAACCCGGAAGTCTTCGTGATGCGGTTGGCCCAGTACAACGCTCAGACGGCCCCTCTACTGCCCTACTATGTGGGGCAGGGTAAGCTGACCGAGCTGGATGGCATGGCGGACGTGGAAACGGTCGCAGCCTCTATCGACGCGGCGCTTTCGGGCGCGGCGTAAGACATTTTCAATTCGTTGATTTTCGGCGGATTCAACCATTGACGGCGGCGCAACGATCCCTATAACGGGGCGCTTCCGCGAAAGGGCGCGATCTGTGCGCGCCGGACTGGGTCGAAAGACCGGGCCGGGCGCGCCGTTCGCGTCTTTAGTGCGTGACTAGGAGAACATTAGACGTGGCCCGTATCGCAGGCGTCAACATCCCGACGAACAAGCGCGTTTTGATCGCGCTTCAGTACATTCATGGCATCGGCCAGAAGTCCGCTCGTGACATCGTCACGAAGGTGGGCCTGGACGACACCCGCCGCGTCAATCAGCTGACCGATGCTGAGGTCCTCCAGATCCGTGAAACGATCGACAAGGACTTCACCGTCGAAGGCGACCTGCGCCGCGAAAACTCCATGAACATCAAGCGCCTGATGGACCTGGCCTGCTATCGTGGCCTGCGTCACCGTAAGGGCCTCCCGGTCCGCGGTCAGCGTACGCACACGAACGCTCGCACCCGCAAGGGTCCGGCCAAGCCGATCGCCGGCAAGAAGAAATAAGGTAGCCTGACGATGGCCAAGGAACCGGGTCGCGTTAAAAAGCGCGAACGCAAGAACATCACCTCGGGCGTGGCGCATGTGAACGCCTCGTTCAACAACACCATGATCACCATCACCGACGCTCAGGGAAACACGATTTCCTGGTCCAGCGCCGGCGCGATGGGCTTCAAGGGTTCGCGCAAGTCGACCCCGTACGCCGCTCAGATGGCTGCGGAAGACGCGGGCAAGAAGGCTGCCGAGCACGGCGTGAAGACCCTCGAGGTCAACGTGTCGGGTCCGGGTTCGGGTCGTGAGTCGGCTCTGCGCGCCCTTCAGGCCGCAGGCATGACCATTACGACGATCCGCGACGTCACGCCGATCCCGCATAACGGCTGCCGTCCGCCCAAGCGTCGTCGCGTCTAGTACTTTTCAGACACAATTCTCCTTCGCCGGCTGCGCAAAACGCGGCCGGCGAGCCGCGTTCAAGGGATCGACCACGTGATCGAAAGAAACTGGAACGAGCTGATCCGTCCTGAGAAGCCGCAAATCGAGACTGGCGCCGACGCGACCCGCAAGGCGCGGATCGTGGCTGAGCCTCTCGAGCGTGGCTTCGGCGTGACGCTCGGCAACGCGCTTCGTCGCGTTCTGCTCTCGTCGCTTCAGGGTGCAGCCGTCACCGCCATCCAGATCGATGGCGTCGTACATGAATTCTCCTCGCTCGAAGGCGTCCGCGAAGACGTCGTCGACATCGTTCTGAACATCAAGCAACTCGCCGTGCGCATGCATGCCGAGGGGCCGAAGCGCATGACCTTGCGCGCCACGGGCCCCGGCCCGGTGACCGCTGGTCAGATCGAAACGCCGTCGGACATCGAGATCCTGAACCCCGACCACGTGCTCTGCACGCTGGACGACGGCGCCACCGTGCGTATGGAGTTCACGGTCAACACCGGCAAGGGTTACGTCCCGGCAGACAAGAACCGTCCGGAAGACGCGCCGATCGGCCTCATCGCCGTCGACGCCCTGTACTCGCCGGTCAAGCGCGTCGCCTATCGCGTCGAGCCGACCCGTCAAGGCCAGTCGCTGGACTATGACAAGCTGATCCTGGAAGTCGAAACCAACGGCGCCGTCACTCCGGTGGACGCCGTGGCCTACGCTGCCCGGATCCTGCAAGACCAACTGCAGATTTTCATCACCTTCGAAGAGCCCAAGGCCAAGTCGGCCGACGAGGCCAAGCCGGAACTGCCGTTCAACCCGGCGCTCCTGAAGAAGGTCGATGAGCTGGAACTGTCGGTTCGTTCGGCTAACTGCCTGAAGAACGACAACATCGTCTACATCGGCGATCTGATCCAGAAGACCGAAGCCGAGATGCTGCGCACGCCGAACTTCGGCCGCAAGTCCTTGAACGAAATCAAGGAAGTGTTGGCTGGCATGGCGCTGCACCTGGGTATGGATGTGCCGAACTGGCCGCCCGAGAACATCGAAGACCTGGCCAAGAAGTTCGAAGACCAGATCTAAGATTTAAGGCCGCGCTCGATCCGAGCCGCTCGCCACCCCTCGGGGATGGAGGGCGGCCCGGGCCTTTTGAAGCCGCTACAGCGGTGGAGGGCCCCGGCGCTTCGCTCTGACCCCGGCCGGGAACAAGCCGGGATTGGTGACAATCAGCGCTAGATCGCGCCTGCGGGCCAAGGCCCAGGAGACACTACAATGCGCCACGGTAAAGCTCACCGTAAACTCGGCCGCACGTCCGCTCACCGCACCGCCATGTTCGCCAACATGTCGGCCTCGCTGATCAAGCACGAGCAAATCGTCACCACCCTGCCCAAGGCCAAGGAACTGCGTCCCTTCGTCGAAAAGCTGGTTACCCTGGCCAAGCGCGGCGACCTGCACGCCCGTCGTCAGGCCATCAGCATCGTTCGCGACGTCGAACAGGTCGGCAAGCTGTTCGCCGCCATCGGCCCGCGCTACCAGGAACGTCAGGGCGGCTATATCCGCGTCCTGAAGGCCGGTTTCCGCTATGGCGACAACGCCCCGCTGGCCGTGATCGAGTTCGTCGACCGCGACGTCTCGGCCAAGGGCAAGGACTCGGGTCCTGACTATTCGGCCCAAGCCGAAGACTAATTCTCAGCCCAGGCTGAACGAAAAAGGCCCCGGAGCGATCCGGGGCCTTTTTGCGTTTTGGGGGTTTGGGCGGGGAGAGAGTTGTGTGCTGGCTGAGAGCGGACGTTTCGACGTTCTGCTGAGGCGGCGAGAGGAAATCGCCACCGGGCCACCTTTCGGACACCAAGGACATTCAGCTTCACCCTCGGATGCAGGGATGCAGGGATGCAGGGATGCAGGAGGGGCTATGCACCGGACTTTGGCGGCATGCTTGTTGATCGGCGTTGCAACATTGGCGTCGGTGGCGGTCGCCGATACCCTGACAGTCGTCTCCGAGGCCTCCGTCGCCGAGCAGAACTCGACGCGGTTCGTCGTCCACTCCAACCGACTGGCGCGCAACTACGAGGTCACGGTCCAGCTTCCTAACGCCAAGGTCGCTCTGCCTGGGCAGAAGCTGGCGGCCATCTATGCGCTCGACGGCGGCTACGGACTGGCTGGGCCGAACAGCGTCTTTCTCAGCGCGCGGGCCATGATGGCGCCGGCGATCGTCGTCAGCCTCCGTCTTGCTCCCGGCCAACCGTTCCTCCCGGAACGAGGACTTCACCCACCGCCCTTTTACCTTGGACGGAAAGACTTCCGGTGGCGGGGGCGCGGCCTTCGAGGCGTTTCTGCTTCAGGACCTGAAACCGTTTATCGACGAGAAGTACCCAGCCGATCCGGCGGGCTCCGTCCCCTTCGGCCACTCGCTCGGCGGGGTCTTCGCCGCCAACGTGTTCGCGGGTAATCCCGACGCCTTCGCCGGCTATATCATCGGCAGCGTGGTGGTTCCGCGAGATCCCGGCCTCGTGGACCGGGTCGCCAAGGCGACGGCCAGGGCGCGGGGCCAAAGAATCTTCCTGGCCGTCGGCGGCGCCGAGGACGCTACGGAGGCGGAGAAGCGTGAAATGAAACGAGGCTTCGCGACCTTGGCCGCAGCGTTCAGGAGGAAACCTGGCGTGACCTTGCAAGCCAAATCCTATCCCGGCGAGAACCACATCTCCTACTATCCGAACCTGATGCTCGACGGCTTTCGCTTTGTGCTGCCGCCCACCGTTCCAGTCGACTTGCCCTACGCGCCGTTGTCCCAAGGCGAGCTGGCGCGCTATCTCGGCGCTTATGCCTTGCCCGATGGGCACACCCTGACCATCAAGCCGGGATTCGACAGATATCTGGCAGCCCAACTAGATGACCAACCCGCCGTCTACTGGTTGCCGAACGGCGCTGGCCGCTTCTACGCCTATACGGCGGATCTCGACGTTACCTTCGATCCGCACGGGCTGACCCTGACGGGGCGCGGCGTGAAGGTCCGCGCCGAGCGCAAGCCTGCGCAATAGGCACCTTCAGAGGTGTCTCGAAGCGGACGTGGGCTACTGCCGGACAGGGTGTTGCCCCAAGCGCGACTTCGGGCATTGCACGCCGCCGAACGCGCTGGCGCCAGCTGATCAACCCGCAGGCCGCCGCTACTCCCGCGTCAGATCCTGCCGCTGGAACAGCACAATGGCCCCGGCCGTCAGCGCCGCGATCCAGCCCAACAAAGCCAGCAGCGCCCAGCCCGCCGGTCCGCCGTCCAGCCCCGAATGCGACGGCGCGGTCACGAAGGCGCGGAGCAGGTCGGCGTCATAGGCCGGGATGGCCAGCACCTTCCAGGTCGGCTCGGGCGCCATGGCTCCCAGGGCAGCCGCCAGGATCGACTGGACGAAGCGGACCACCAGGCAGACCACGACCGCCGCCATCGGCGAGCGCGCCACGACCGCCACGCAGGCGGCGAGCGCGGCGAGACTCATCGCCTCCAGCCAGGTGACCACGAAGACGCCGGCGATTTCGGAAAGGCCCAGCGGGGAGGGGATGATGGCCTTGCCATTGAGGGCCGCGCCAATCACGGCGGCCGCCAGGGTCAGCGCCACGGTCAGGACCAGGCTCCACAGGATGGCCTCGCCAATCACCACCAGCTTAGCGGCCAGCAGGTTGAAGCGGCTGTTGCGCGGCGTGCGCAGGCGCCAGGTCTCCCAGCGATAGTCGCCGGCCAGGATCGAGGCTGCGCCGATCATCAGGAACAGCGCCGCCATGGTCGACGCGCCATTGCCCAGCGCCTTGATGACCTGGGCGGCCAGATCGATGGTCGCGCCCGGCATCGGCCGCTTGACGATGTTGCGGACGAACAGGTCGCCGCCGATGGCGAGGAAAAAGCCGACCAGCGGCATGAAGCCGAAACCCCAGAACAGGGCCGAGCGGTCGCGCAGCAGGCGGAAGCGTTCGGCGGCGATGGCGTCGGCCAGCATCAGATCGCTCCCTTTGGCGCTTGCGGCGTCTGTTCGAGGGTCTTGAGATAGACGCCCTCGAGATCGGCCTCGCGCCAGCGGGCCTCGGTAATCTCGACCCCGGTCTCGACCAGCGATCGGATCAGGGCAGGGGCCTCGTCCTTGCGGATGTCGGCCAGCACGGCGCCCTCGCCATCGGCCTCGCCCTTGCTCCCCAGCGTCGCCAGCACCTGGGCGACGGGGGAGGCGACCAGCCGCAGGCGCGCCTGACCAGCGGTCAGGGCGTCGACCGCGCCCTCGGCCGCGATCTTGCCTCTGGAGAGGATCGCCACCCGGTCGCACATGCGCCTGACCTCGTCGAGCTGGTGGCTGGCGAGGATCACCGTCACGCCCTCGCGCTTGGCGAGGTCGACGATCAGGGCGCGGATTTCCTGGATACCAGCAGGGTCCATGCCGCTGGTCGGCTCGTCCAGGATCACCAGTTCGGGCCGGGTGAAGAAGGCGGCGGCGAGTCCCAGGCGCTGCTTCATGCCGACCGAGAAGCCATTGGTCGGGCGATCGGCGGCGTCGCTCAGACCCACGCGGTCCAGCCAGCCGTTGATGTCGGCGTCCCCCATGCCGCCTTTAAGGGCTCCGCTCTCCAGGGCCAGCATCCGCAGAGTGTCGCGCGCGGTCAGATAGGGCGGATAGCGCGGCGTCTCGATCATCGCGCCGACCCGGCGCAGAGCGGTCAGGTCGCCAGCTGGCGCGCCGAACAGTCGCGCGGTTCCGCTGGTCGGCCGCACCAGGCCAAGCGCGATGCGGAAAAGGGTGCTCTTGCCGGCCCCGTTCGGACCCAGGACACCGAATACGCCGCCGGCCGGTATGGCGATGGAAAAGTCGTCGAGCGCGCGCACCGCCCCGTAGGTCTTGGTGAGGCCAGTGGCCTCAAGGGCGATGCTCATGCGGGGGCGGCTTCCATGACGGGAGAATCCTGTCGAAGGCGACAACTATGGGGGTGCGGTTCTCGCCCGCCAAGTTAAGACGAGGTCATGCGCGCTGTCACACGCCCCTGTCATACGGGCGAGACGTGCGGCTGGCATCGACGCCGCGAGACTGCCGAGAAGGTGCGAGATGAAAAGCCTGTTCCGCGTTTTGGCCCTGGGGGCGACTTTGGGCGCGGCGCTGCTGCTGTCGGCCTGCGCCTCGATGGGCGAGCGTGTCGCGGCGCCCAATAGCCGGCTGACCATTCTGGTCTCCAGCGATGGCTTTCGGGCCGACTATCTTGGCAAGGGCGACACCCCGACGCTCGATGCTCTGGCCGCCGCTGGCGCGCGCGGCGGCATGCGACCGTCGTTCCCGACCCTGACCTTTCCCAACCACTACACCCTCATCACCGGCAAGCGGCCCGACCGAAACGGCATCGTCAACAACGTCATGGAAGACGAGCATATTCCTGGCGTGCGGTTCTCGATGTCCAACGCTGACGCCGTGCATGACCAGCGCTGGTGGAACCAGGCCTTGCCGCTTTGGGTCTCGGCCGAAAAGCAGGGTCTGAAGGCGGCGGCGATGTTCTGGCCGGGCTCGGAGACCGAAATCGATGGCGTGCGTCCGTCGCGCTGGATGGCCTTCAATCAGGCCATGCCGTCGAACGACCGCGTCGATACGCTGCTGGCCTGGCTGGATGATCCTAAGGGGCCGGAACTGCGGCTCTCGACCCTCTATTTCGATATCGTCGACACCGAGGGGCATCATTACGGACCAGGCTCGCCCCAGGCGCGCGCCGCCGTCGTCGAGGTCGATCAGGCCATGGCGAGGCTGGTCGAGGGCCTGAAGGCGCGCGGCCGGTTCGAGACCACCGATATCGTCGTCGTCGCCGACCACGGCATGGCCGCGGTGCCGGCTTCCCAGCGCTGGCCGCTGGATGACGTGGTCGACCTGTCCAAGGTCAGGCTGGTCACCACCGGTGCGGTCGTCGGCCTAACGCCGCTGCCTGGCCATGAGGCCGAGGTCGAGGCGGCGCTGCTCAAGCCGCTGCCGCATCTGACCTGCTGGAAGAAGGGGCAGATCCCGAAACGTTATCACTACGGCCGCAATCCCCGGGTGCCGGCGATTGTCTGCCTGTCGGAGACCGGCTGGTACGTGACGACCCGCAAGATGATGGCCAAGCCCGGCAAGTGGGATGGCCTGGACGGCGGCCAGCACGGCTTCGACCCTTATGATCCGGCCATGCTCGCGGCGTTCATTGCCCACGGCCCTTCTATTAAGCCTGGCGTAGTGCTGCCGATGTTCGACAATGTCGACGTCTATCCGCTGCTGGCCAGGGTCTCGGGCGTGAGGCCAGAGAAGGGCGACGGCAGTCTGAAGGTGGTGGGTCAGGCGCTCCGGTAGGCTCCCTACCGCTCTTCCCGGCGAAAGCCGGGATCCAGATCGAACCCGGGACGCCCTTAGATCCGGTCCAGACCGAAGGCGCGCCCACTTCAAAACGCTCAGGCTGATCTGGGCCCCGGCCTTCGCCGGGGAGAGCGGAAATTTGGAGAGGGTTACGCATATAGTTTCGATATGCGTTAAATATTGTCGATATCCGAAACGGAGCGACACGATGGCTGACTGGCGTCCCAACCTGATCTCGGCGGTCTGTTACCGCAACCCCAAGGCGGCTCTGGCGTGGCTGGAGGAGGCTTTCGGGTTTGAGCTATTCTTCCTGATCGAGGACGCCGAGGGCAATCTGGCCCATTCCGAAATGCGTTACGGCAGTGGCTGCGTGATGATCGGCAATGAGTGGAGCGCCGATCACAAGAGCCCGGCCTCGATCGACCACAAGAACACCCAGACGGTTCATATCCAGCTGGTGGACGGCGAGCTGGACGCCCATTGCGAACGCGCGCGGGCGGCCGGCGCCGAGATCATCGCCGAGCCCTCGACTCAGTTCTATGGCGACCGCACCTATCGCTGTCGGGACCCGGAAGGGCACATCTGGACGGTGTCGCGCAACGTCGAAGAGGTGTCCGTCGAGGAAATGGAGCGCCGCATTGGCCTGAAGATCACGGGGCAGGTGTGACGCAGGACGACTTTCGCCGCATCGCCCTGTCGCTGCCTGGCGCGATCGAGAGCTCTCACATGGGCACGGTCGACTTCCGGGCCGGCCGCATCTTCGCCACGCTCGGCTATCCCGACGCTGGCTTCGGCATGGTCAAGCTGACGCCCGAGCGGCAAGAGATGCTGGTCTTGGTCGATCCGGCGATCTTCGAGCCCGTGAAGGGCGGCTGGGGCGCCAAGGGCGCGACGCTGCTGTGTCTGACGACTTGCGGCGAGGCGACGGCGACCGGCGCCCTGACCTCGGCTTGGCAAGGCGTGGCCTCCAAGACCCTGCTGAAGGCGTTCGATGCCGCCAATGGGGCCTCGTGACCGCCTCCATCGATCGAACCCTGGCCGCTTTGGCCGATCCGCACCGCCGACGGGTCGTCGACCTGCTGCGCGAGCGACCGCATCGGGCCGGAGAACTGGCCGAGGCCGTCGGCCTGACCCCGCCGGCCATGAGCCGCCACCTGCGCGCCCTGCGCCAAGCGGATCTGGTCGAGGAAAGCCATCCCGATTTCGACGCCCGCGTGCGCGTCTATCACCTGAGGGCCGGACCTATGGACGAGCTCAAGGCTTGGCTGGAGATCGCCGAGACCCATTGGGTCGACCAGCTGTCGGCGCTGAAGGCCCATGTGGAGGGCTCATGAGCTCGCGCGTCGTCGTCGCCCTGCGCATCAAGGCGCCGCCGGCCCGGGTGTTCGAGGCCTTCACCACCGAGATCGGCGCCTGGTGGCGGCCCAATTCCTTGTTTGCCTTCACGCCCAAGTCGCCGGGGACCATGGCCTTCGAGGAGGACGAAGACGGTCATCGCCTGGTCGAGCGCCTGGCGTCCGGCAAGGTGTTTGAGGTCGGCAAGGTGAGGGTCTGGGAGCCGGGCCAGCGCCTGATGGTCGGCTGGCGGCAGGCGACCTTCGCGCCCGAGATGGACACCGAGGTCGAGGTGCGCTTCGAAGCCGTCGAGGACGAAACGCGGGTGACCGTCGAGCATCGTGGCTGGGACAGCGTGCCCAAGGCGCATGTGGCGCGTCACAATTTCCCCGACGGCCTGTTCCTGCGCCGGCACGGGGAATGGTGGCGCGAGCTGCTAGACGGCCTTGCGGTCAAGGCGGCGGAACGGCAACTAGGGGCCGCCGGGGAGGGCGACACATGACTCAGACCATCAAGGGCGGACGGCGACAGGCGGCGCTCGGTTTCATCTTCATCACCGCCGTCCTCGACGTGTTGTCGCTGGGCGTGATGATCCCTGTGTTGCCGGAACTGTTGAAGCGCTTTGGCGGTGGCGACACGGCTGCGGCGGCTGACTGGACCGTGCTGTTCGCCACCACCTGGGGGGTGATGCAGTTCTTCTGCTCGCCGGTCCTGGGCATGTTGTCCGACCGCTTCGGTCGTCGTCCGGTGATCCTGACCTCGATCTTCGGCCTGGGGATCGACTTCCTTTTCATGGCCTTCGCGCCCAGCCTTTGGTGGCTGTTCATCGGCCGGATATTCAACGGCATGACGGCGGCCAGCTTTTCGACGGCCGGCGCCTATGTCGCCGACGTCACAACGCCGGAGAACCGCGCCAAGGGCTTTGGTCTGATGGGCGCGGCGTTCGGCGTCGGCTTCACCTTCGGCCCGGCTCTGGGCGGCTTCCTTTGGCAGTTCGACCATCGTCTGCCGTTCCTGGTCTGCGCGGCCCTGGCCCTGTGCAATTGGCTCTATGGCTACTTCGTGCTGCCCGAATCCCTGCCGCCCGAGCGTCGGGTCAAGCGGTTCGACTGGAAGAAGGCCAATCCGGTCGGTTCGCTGAACCTGCTGGCCAGCAAGCCCAACCTGATGGGTCTGGCTGGCGTGGGCTTCCTGTTCCAGCTGGCCCACAACGTCCTGCCGTCGGTCTTCGTGCTCTATATGGGCTTCCGTTATCAGTGGTCGCCGCAGGTGATCGGCCTGACCCTGATGGGCAGCGGCGTGGCAGGCATCCTGCTGCAGGCGTTTTTGGTCGGACGGATCGTCAAAGCGGTCGGCGAGCGCGGCGCGCTGATGATCGGCCTGTTTTCGGGCTGTGTCGGCTTCCTGATCTACGCCCTGGCCCCGACCGGATGGCTGTATCTGTGCGGCCTGCCCATCTTCGCCTTCTCGGGCCTGATCCAGCCGGGTCTGCAGGGGCTGATGACCCGCCGGGTCTCACCGCAGGAGCAGGGACAGCTGCAGGGGGCCAATTCGGCGATGATGGGTATCGCCTCGATCATCGGGCCGACGCTGTATCTGGCTCCCTTCGCCTGGGCGGTGCGGAACGATGCGACCCTGCACATGCCGGGCCTGCCGGTGCTGATCGCCGCGGCGCTGATGCTGGCCGCGACGGGTCTGGCGTTCCGTTTCGCACACCCTATCTCAGCGGAACCGCGCCCGGCCTGACAGGTTAGGTCACCGCGCGGCCATCAATGCGCCTGAAAGCTCGGCTGATGTCCGGGTCGCTTCCAAGGAGATGCTCCACACCCATGCGAGCCCATCGCGCTTTGCTTCCCGCTCTTGTCCTGCTGGCGGCGTGTTCGCCGCAAGACCAGTCCAGCGCCCAGTCGATTCCGGACTTGGCGCAGCCCACGCGTCGCGCCCCCAGCGATCCCGTCTCGATGAAGGCCTCATTCGCGCCCGTGGTGAAAAGGGCCGCGCCGGCCGTGGTCAACGTCGCCAGCAAGCGCGTGGTGCGCCAGCGCGTCGATCCGTTCTGGGACTTCTTCATGGGCGGAGGCGGCGGCGCGCCGCGCGAACAGGTGCAAGGCTCTCTGGGCTCGGGCGCCATTGTCCGCGCTGATGGGGTGATCATCACCAACCACCACAATATCGAGGGCATTGTCGAAGGCCGGGGCGAGATCACCGTCCAGCTGGCCGACCGCCGCGAATTCATCGCCACCGTCCTGCTCGACGATCCGCGCGCTGACCTCGCTGTGCTGAAAATTGACACCAAGGGCGAGCGCCTGCCGGTCATGGCCATCGACGACCAGGAAGTGCTGGAAGTCGGCGATCTGGTCCTGGCCCTGGGCAACCCGTTCGGCGTCGGCCAGACGGTGACCAACGGCATCATCTCGGCCCTGGCCCGCACCGACGTGGGCGCGGCCGATTTCGGCAGCTACATCCAGACCGACGCCTCGATCAATCCCGGCAATTCCGGTGGTCCGCTGGTCGATATGGATGGCGACCTGATCGGCATCAACACCTTCATCATCTCGCGCTCGGGCTCGTCCAGCGGCGTGGGCTTCGCCATCCCGGCCGCCGTGGTCAAGCAGGTCGTCAACGCCGCTCTAGGCGGCGGCAATAGTGTCGTGCGTCCGTGGCTGGGCGTGAAGGGCCAGCCCGTCACCGCCGAGATCGCCCGCAGCCTGGGCATGGCTGCGCCGCGCGGCGTGCTGGTGGCCCAGGTCTATCCCGGCTCCTCGGCAGACAAGGCAGGCTTGCAGGAAAGCGACATCATCCTGTCGATCGACGGCAAGGTCGTGAACGACGAAGGCGGCGGCGCCTTCGCGATTGGCACCCACAAGGTCGGCGACCGCGTGCCGATGGTGATCCGTCGGGGCGAGCGCGAGCAGACCCTGACCGTCCGCGCTGAGGCCGCGCCTGAAAACCCGCCCCGCGACCAGAAGACCCTGACTGGTCGCAATCCCTTCGACGGGGCGACGGTGCTGAACCTGTCGCCCGCCGTAGCCCAGGACCTGGGCGCCGACCCCTTCGCGGGCCGAGGCGTGCTGGTCAGCAAGATCGGCCAGGGCTTTGCGCTCAACGCAGGCCTGCGCCCGGGCGACTTCATTCGCGAGGTCAATGGCCGCCCGATCAACACCGTGGCCGACCTGGCGGCGCTGTCCGGTAGCGGCAGCCGGGCCTGGACCGTGACCATTGAGCGCGGCGGCCAGCGGATCACGGCGCGATTCAACACCTGATCGGTCGAAACCGAGACCCGGCGCGGAACCTCGCGCCGGGTCTTCTTCGTTGGTCATGGGTCGCTGGATTTCGTAGACCAAAGCCATGTCCGATCTTTTCCAAGCCGCCGGCCTGACGCCGCACGCGCCGACACCACTCGCCGAACGCCTGCGGCCCCAGACGCTTGAGCAGGTGGTGGGGCAGGAGCATCTGCTGGGGCCCGAAGGCCCCATTGGCCGAATGGCGGCGGCCCAACGCCTGTCGTCGATGATCCTTTGGGGCCCGCCTGGCACCGGCAAGACCACCATCGCTCGTTTGCTGGCTAAGGCCGGCGGCTACGAGTTCCAGCAGATTTCGGCGGTGTTCTCAGGCGTCGCCGACCTGAAGAAAGCGTTCGAGCAGGCGCGCGGTCGCCGTCTGGCAGGCCAGAGCACCCTGCTGTTCGTCGACGAGATTCACCGCTTCAATCGCGCCCAGCAGGACGGTTTCCTGCCCTTCGTGGAGGAGGGGGTGATTACCCTGGTCGGCGCCACCACCGAGAACCCGTCGTTCGAGCTGAACGGCGCTCTGCTGTCGCGTTGCCAGGTCTTCGTGCTCAAGCGGCTGGACGAGGAGGCGCTGGAAGCCCTGTTGGCCAAGGCCGAGGGGGTCGAGGGTCGCAAGCTGCCCCTGGACGCCGAGGCGCGCTTCACCCTGATCGCCATGGCCGACGGCGATGGCCGCTATCTGCTGACCCTGACCGAGACCCTGCTGTCAGTGGGCACGGACAGTCCGTTGAACGCCGTGCAACTGGGCCAATTTCTGCAGAAGCGTCGGCCCGCCTACGACAAGAACCGCGAGGAGCACTACAACCTCGTCTCGGCCCTGCATAAGTCGGTGCGCGGGAGTGATCCCGACGCGGCGCTCTACTGGCTGGCGCGGATGCTGGAGGGCGGCGAGGACCCGCTGTTCATCGCGCGGCGTCTGGTGCGGATGGCGTCCGAAGACATTGGCGCGGCGGATCCGCTTTCCCTGCTGCTGACCACGGCGGCGAAGGACGCCTTCGACTTTCTGGGATCGCCCGAGGGCGAACTGGCCCTTGCTCAGGCCGTGGTCCACATGGCCAGCGCGCCCAAGTCCAACGCCGTGTACGCCGCCTTCAAGGCCGCCAAGCGCGCCGCCAAGGAGTCCGGTTCGCTTGCCCCGCCGGCCCACATTCTCAACGCCCCGACCAAGCTGATGAAGTCGCTCGGCTATGGCGACGGCTACGCCTACGACCACGACGTCGAAGGCGGTGTCTCGGGCCAGAACTACTTCCCCGACGGCATGGCGCGGCCGAGGTTCTATGAGCCAAAGGCGGTGGGGGCCGAGGCAAAGGTGCGCGAACGGCTGGACGCGTGGGACAAGCTGCGCAAAGACGGGCGATGACCCCGCGCCCGCCTCGCCGTCCGCCCGCCCAGCCGAAACCCAAGGCCTCTGACGCCCCTATCACACTGACCGAGGACGAGATCGCCTTGGCGCGGTCGTGGGTGATCCATGAGGACGACAGCATCATCGTGCTGAACAAGCCTTCGGGCCTGTCCAGCCAGGGTGGTCGCATCCAGGCCCATACGCTCGACGACCTGCTGTGGGCCTTCGCGCGCCCGGGGCGGCCCCGTCCGCGCTTGATCCACCGGCTGGACCGCGACACCTCCGGCGTGATCCTGACCGCCAAGACCAAGCCGGGAGCGGCGTTCCTGGGCAAGGCGCTGATGGGCAAGCGTTTCCGCAAGTCCTACATGGCCATCGTCGCGCCGGGCGCGCCGGAGCCCAAGGGTGGCATGATCGACAGCCCGCTGCGCCGCGAGGCCATCGGCCGCGAGGCCTATATGCGGGTCTGCCCGCCTGACCACCCCGACGCCGAGACCGCTCGCAGCCGCTATCGCACCCTGTCGGCCAATCCTATCGCCGCCTTGGTCGAACTGTCGCCGGACACCGGCCGCATGCATCAGTTGCGGGTCCACATGGCCTCAATTGGTCGGCCAATCTCGGGCGACAGCCGCTATGGCGGGGCGCTGATGCTCGGCGGGACGGCGGTTCCGCGCCTGATGTTGCACGCGGCACACTTGGTGTTTCCCCATCCCGAAGGCGGCGAGCGCCGGATAGCTGCGCCAATCCCGGCCGACATGACGGGCATGCTGGAAAAGCTGGGATTGTCCCTTCCGGAACAGCGCGCCTAGCCAAGCCGTTAAACGGGCAGGAGAAAACGCCATGAAACGCCTCGTCGGTCTGGTTCTGTCCCTCGCGCTGCTGAGCGGCTGCGCCAGCGCGCCCACCCTTTATGCCGCCAAGGCCACGCCCGCGGGCGTCGGCTATACCGAGTTCCGGCTCGAGCCCGGGAGATACCGTGTCACCTTCCAGGGAGGCCCGGGCGCGCCTGTCGAGCAGGTTTCCGACTACGCGCTGCTGCGCGCCGCCGAACTGGCGGTCCGTGACGGCTATGACTGGTTCAGGGTTTCCGACCGGATGACGTCGAGCAGCGGCGCAGGCAATGGCCCGCGCCTGTCGCTCGGCGGCGGGTCAGGCAGCTATGGCGGGCGCAGTTCGGTAGGATTGGGTCTGGGCACCAGCTTCAATCTCGGCCCTGGTCCGGCCGTAACCAGTTCGCTGGAAGTCGTGTTCGGCAAGGGCGCCGCGCCGCGCGACGCCGACGCCTATGTCGCCCGAGAGATCATTCGCTCGGTCGGCCACGGCCGCGGCGCGGTCTGATCTAGGCGACCGCCTTGGTCGCCGGCGCCAGCGGGTGGCTGGCGCGCAGGGCGGCGTGGGTCATGCCCGCCGTCTCGGCCGCCGCGAAATAGCCCTCGGCGGCGAGGCCCTGTAGCGTCGTCATCGGCGCCACGCCCTTGGCGTCGCGGCCAAAGGCCATGATGTCGGCGGCGACCCGTTCGGCGGGACCGACCAGGTCAGAGGCGTCCAGGGTCAGGCCGGCAAGGCGTGCGTCCTTGAGGCCGCTCAGAGCGTCCTTCTCGGGCGGAACCCGGGCGATGACGCCGCGCGTCAGGGCTTTCAGCAGACCCACCACCTCAGTCAGGCGACCCGAAGGCGTGCCGCGTGTGATGTCGATCAGCTCGATCATCACGCCGCCGCGCAGCAGGGCCAGCGACAGGCCCGGCGTGCCGGTCAGCATGTCGCGACCGCGCTGGGTGCCCAGGGTGCGGAAGGAGGCGGGCAGGATCAGGTCGGGAACGTTGTGGCCCTGGGCGCCGCGCGCGAACAGGGCGGCATATTTCAGGGTCGCTTCGTCGATGAAGGCGATGTCGCGGTCGGGCAGGCGGCTGACCGCGCGCGAGCTGGCCTGACGGCCGCTGGCCAGATGGGTGACCACCGGCTCGATGCGGATCGCCGTGGCCACGTTGCGACGCAGGCTGATTACATGTTCCAGGGTGAAGTCGACGCGCAGCGCCGCGCCGGCCGCCGTGGTGAAGGCCACGGGCGTGCGCCTCGACTCGTCGGCGGCCTCGACCTCGCGGCGCACGGGCGAGCGGCTGGAGTCTCGCCGGGCGCGCGCCGCCAGCACCGTGGCGGCGTCGATCCGGCGACACACCGCTTCGCCGTTTTCCAGCCCGATCACAGAGCTGATGCCCATGTCGCTCGCCTCGACCGAGCCGAGAAGATGGGTCAGCACGTCTTCCAGGATGCGAACACTGGTCGCCTGGGCGGCCAGGCCCTGGTCGCTGTTCATGGCGATCAGGAATTCACTGTCGGAAATGCGGGCCCGCATGTCGTTGCGGTCCAGGTGTTCGGACAGCTTGCGCTCGACATAGGTCCAGACGTCGCCGCGCTTCTGCGACCACCAGTCGCCGGCCCAGGCGCGGATCGCCCTGACGCTGATGACATTGACAGAACCGCGCGCGATCAGCTCGGTCCCGGCCAGCCGGTGCAGGACTGGGGCGGGCAGAGCGAGACGCTGGGTCGTATCGTCCTGGACGTGGCTGTCGAAGGGCATGGGCTCGGTTCACAAGAGGAGCGCCCAGAATGCCTGCGCCGCACTTAACGGGGCGTTCGGAAACAAGGTTGCCAATGCGACTACCGTGTCGGTTCACCACGATCCAGAACGCGGTTGGCGGGGCTCAGTAGTCCTCTTCGGCCGGTTCTGGGATCTTGTATATGACCGGGACCAGACAACCGCGACAACCGCTGGCGGGCGGGCTCGGGCGCGCGTTCGCAACAAGGCAGCGGGCGGCCACGCCAAAGGCGTCGCTGGGCTGCGAGGCCAGCACCTCGATATTGCCGACCAGACCCCACGGCGCGACGTCGAAGCGCAGGATCGCCCAGCCTGGAACCTTCCGCGCGCCGTAGGCCGGCGGATACATCTTGGCTTCGGGAATGTTGAGGGCTTCCCGCGTGGCTTCGCAGGCGTCGCCCGAGCGCTTGTAAGCCTTGAGCTGGGGTCTGGGGCGCGCCGGCGTGGCGCTGGCGCTCGCCGAGAAGACAGCATAGCAGCCAGTGCGGGGCGAGCCCGACAGGAAGCGGCTTTCGGCGACGGAGGCGGCGGCGGTATCGGCGAAGGCGGCCTCGCCATAGCGCGCGACGATGGTCACGTCGCGCACCGCGCCATTGGCGTCGACGCCATATTGGATACCGGCCCAGGCCGGCGAGATGCTGGTGTTGTCGAGCGCACGCAGGTCTGGATACGCCACAATCTGAGGCCGTCGCTGTGGCTGTTGACGGCAATCGCCCAGCTTCGACAGGGCCTCGCGTACGACCGCGGGCGTTTGGCGCCCCTGAATCGCGATCATCTCGAACAGCTTGGCCGGCGAGGCCTATGAGAGAGCGACGGTGGTAGGGGCCAGATCCAGGCGACATCCCTTGATCGGCGCGCCGGGCGCGAACCGCCATTTGGCTAGCGCGGCGGCCTGTTCATCGCCCGGCCACATCGTCGGCGCCATAGGGCGGGACAGGTCGATGACCGCACCGTCAGCATCGATCGAGAATGTATAGATGTCGGCCGTCGGCGGCGCGGGCGGCGGAGGAATCTGGTGGGCCGCTCGGCCTATCACTGGTGGAATCCAGGGTTGCCAGATGCGGGCATGGATCGGCGCACTCTCGACGACCCTGGCTTCGCCGCCCTTGCAGACGACGACGGAAGGCGGTGGGGCGAAACTGACGAGACGGGGAGCAGGCGTCGGCCCACCGGGCGGCGGGGGCAGCGTGGCTTGGACACCGCCGGGGACCATCAGGGCCAGCGTCAGCAGAAACAGTCCGCGCATACGACCTCCGGGATATGTACCGGGATCGCGCTATCAAAAGACGGGCCCCGTCGGTGAAGCGGCGCGCGACTTGGCGTTCGGCCGCGCTCGGCGCATAAGGAGCCAATGACCAAACTGCTTCTCGTGGCCGCCGGCGGCGCCGTCGGCTCGGTCGCCCGCTATGTGGTGGGCGCTCAAGCCTACCGGCTGCTGGGATCGGCTTGGCCCTATGGCACCTTCACCGTCAATGTGGTCGGCGGGTTTCTGATGGGCGTCCTTGCTTCGTGGCTGGCCCACCGTGGCAACGCCAATCACGAGCAAGTGCGCGTCCTTCTCGCCGTCGGCGTGCTGGGCGGCTTCACCACCTTTTCGGCCTTTTCGCTGGAGACCGCGCTGATGATTCAGAAGCGCGCCTACGGCCAGGCCTTCACCTATTCCGCCGCCAGCGTGCTCTTGTCCGTGGCGGCCCTTTTCGCGGGCCTTCTGATTGCCCGCAGGATGTTCGCGGCATGAAAGAAGTACGCACGCTCTATGTGGACGCGGGCGAGGACGGGACTCGGGTGGACCGCTGGTTCAAGCGCCGCTGGCCCCACCTCAACCATATCCAGCTCAACAAGTTGTTCCGCTCCGGCCAGGTTCGGGTCGATGGCTCGCGCGTAAAGGCCGACACCAAGCTGGTCGCCGGCAGCCAGGTGCGCGTGCCGCCGCTGCCAGAGGCGCCTGATCCGGACGAGAAGCAGGCCCTGTCCAAGCGCGACATCGCCTTCGCCAAGTCGCTCGTTTTGTACGAGGACGAGGAAGTCCTGGCGCTGAACAAGCCCGCCGGCCTGGCCGTGCAGGGCGGCACCAAGACCACCCACCACATCGACAAGCTGCTGTCGGCCTGGGGCGAGGGCGTCAACCGGCCCAAGCTGGTCCACCGCCTGGACCGCGACACCTCCGGCGTGCTGCTGCTGGGCAAGACGCCCAGCGCGGCGGCGCGGCTTTCGGGCTCGTTCGCCAAGCGCAAGGCTCAGAAGACCTATTGGGCCATCGTCCAGGGCAATCCGCACCCCGTCGAAGGCGTCATCGAGCTGCATCTCGCCAAGCGCGGCGTCGGTGATCGCGAACTGGTCGTGCCCGCCGAGCCCAAGGACAAGGACGCCCAGCCGGCCGAGACCGAGTTCGTCTCGATCAGCCGCGCCGGTCCGCGGGTCACCTTCATGGCCCTGCGCCCGCACACCGGCCGTACGCACCAGCTGCGCGCCCACATGAAGGCCATCGGCCACCCGATCCTGGGCGATCCTAAGTACAGCGACGAAAAGTCGACCCAGCTGTCGGAGGGTCTGAAGCTGCAACTTCACGCCCGTTCGGTGATGTTGCCTCACCCCTCAGTCGGCATGCTGTTCATCGAGGCGCCGATCAGCCCCGAGTTGAAGGCCGGCTTCGCCAAGTTCGGCTTCTCGGAAGACGAGGCCGATCAGGATCCGTTCGCGAAAAAGCAGATCAAGCGTCGATGACGGCTGACGTCGTTCGCGAAGCCTGGGCCCTGGTGGGCCAAGGCCGCGCGGCCGATGCGGTCGCTCTGACGCGCGCTCTTGCGGCCTCGCCGCTGGCGGGCTTCGGAATGCTGGTCGTCCATGCGGCGGCGCTGAAAGGCGTCGACCGCCACGATGAGGCTGTGGTCTTCAATCGCCGGGCCGTGGCCGCAACGCCGAACGACCGCATTGTCTGGTACAATCTAGCCGCCACCCTGGGCGACCTAGCCCAGGCGGAAGAGGCCGAGGCGGCGGTCCGCAAGGCCATCGCCCTGGGTCTGGATGCGCCCGAGGCCTGGCTGGTGCTGGGTCGCGCCCTGCAGGGCCAGAGCCGCTACGATGAGGCGGAAGCCGCGTTCAAAGCCGCCATTGCTCGCCGCGACGCCTTCGCCGCCGCCCACCGCAATCTGGCCCAGCTGCGCTGGATGCGGTCGGGCGATCTCGAGCACGCGTTGCAGCCGTTGAAGGAGTCGCTGGCTCGCGCCTCGGACAGTCAGCTCATCCTGCTCAAGAGCACGGTCGAGGAGTTCGCCGGCGACAAGACCGCCGCCTCCGCCACCCTGAACGACGCGCTGATCGGGCAACCGAACGACGCCCTCCTGCTGCTGGCCGCGTCGCACATAGCCGGAGAGCTGGGCCAGGTCACGGCCATGCTGGCTCACGCCCAAGCCGCTGAGCGCCTCGCCCCGCAAGCGCCGCAGGTGCTTACGGCCCTCGCCGAAGCCCATCTGGCGGCCGGCGACGCCTTGGCTGCCGCACAGGCCGCCCAACGCCAGCGCGCCGCCGCGCCGCTCGATCAGTACGCCTTGGCTCTGCAATCGACGGCCTGGCGGCTGACCGACGACCCACGCCGAGCGGTGCTGGCCGACTACCTAACGCTGGTGCGGTCCTACACCCTGCCGACGCCGGATGGTTGGGAGAGCCTTGAGGCCTATCTCAACGCCCTGCGCGCGCGCCTGGCGCAGCGCCACGACCTGAAGACCCACCCGCTGCAGCAATCGCTCCGCGGCGGCAGCCAGGTTCCGTCGCTGCACCAGTCGCCCGACCCGCTGTTCCAAGCTTTCTATGCTCAGGCCCGCAAGGTCGTGACCCAATATCTCGCCGAAGTTGCTCCGGGTGACGATCCGCTGCGGAGCCGGGCGACTGGTGACTTTCGGTTCAGCGGTGGCTGGTCGGTGCGCCTGCAACCCAACGGCTTCCATGCCGACCACGTGCACCCACAGGGGTGGATCTCGTCGGCCTTCTATCTGGACCTGCCCAGCGGCGTAGCTGATCACGACAAGCGCGAAGGTTGGATCAAGTTCGGTCAGCCCGGCTGCGTCACCCGCCCGGCGCTGGAACCCGAGCACGAGGTCCGGCCAGAGCCTGGCATGCTGGTGCTGTTCCCGTCCTATATGTGGCACGGCACCCGGGCTTTCACCTCGCCCGAGCATCGCCTGACGATGGCGTTTGACGTCGTGCCTGCTTAGCGCCGCGTCCAAAACCTTGTCATCCCGGCCGTAGCGAAGCGCAGATCTGGGACCGCCCAAAGCGTCGCGCTTGCCGCGGTCCCGGATCTGCGCGCTATGCGCTTGTCCGGGATGACAACGGTTTGGGCTCTAGACGAGCCCCGTCACAGCCCGCGCCTCGGCGCTGTTTGGGAACACCTTGGTCTCTAGCGCCGCGCGATCGACGCCCATATGGTCGCCCAGCAGGCCCTTGAACAAACCGCGCATGTCGAGTGTCGGCGCCAGGTCGCGGTTCTCATAGAGGGCGATCTGGGACAGGCCCGGCCAGTCGCCGATGATCCCGCCCGGCTTCAGCGCGCCGCCCAGCACCAGCGCCGTCGAGGCCGTGCCGTGGTCGGTGCCGCTGGTGCCATTCACTCCAGCGGTGCGGCCAAATTCGGTGACCGTGACCACCACGGTATTCTTCCACTCGTCGCCCAGACCCGTGTTGAGGCCCGACAGCACCGCGTCGAGATAGGCAAGGCGCGTATTGATCTGGCCCACCTGACCGGCATGGGTGTCCCAGCCGTCCAGCGAGATGGCGGCGATGCGCGGGCCGCCGTCCTGGACCATGAAACCCGCCAGGGTCGCGCCTAGCTTGCGAGCGGCGTCGCGGCCTTCGCGTCCGCCCCGGCCAGCGGCCGGCTGGGCCATCATGCCGGACGCCGCCATGCCGTCCTTCTCGACGGGGGGGGGCATTGCGGTCATGGCGACCTGGGCCATGCTTTCGGTCTCCAGGCCGCGCGCGAAGGCCGGACCCATCAGGGGATCGGTCTTGTAGAGGTCCTGCAGCAGGGTCGGCAGACGCGCGATTTCGTCCACGCCCTTGCCCGGCGACCAGCTGGCCGCCTGGACCTTGCCGCGCAGGATCAGGGGCGTTGTCGCGCCCACATAGAGACCGCCGGCCCTGCGCGAGGCGGGCAGGGTTTCAAGCGCGCGGTTCAGCCAGCCCGACGTAGTGGCATAGACCTGGGCCGAGCCGCTCTCCAGCACGTCCTGAGCCTCGAAGTGCGAGCGGGCGCGGTCAGGCGAGGCCACTGCCGGCGCAATCCGGGCCTGACCCTTCAGCGCTAGGGCGTGGACCGAGGTCAGGGCCGGATGCAGGCTGAAGGTTCCGTCCAGCTTCAGGCCATCCTCCGGCTTGACGGCGATGCCCCGCCGCAGGCCCTCATAGTCCCTGTCGCCGACCGGTGGGCTGACCGACAGGCCGTCCATGCCGCCGCGACAGATCACGACGATTAGCTTGCGCTTGTCCAACGCGCTGTCGGTGCCGGCTAGGGCGGGGCGGCCCAGAAAGGTGACCGACAGGCCAAGGCCTGCGGCGGAAGCCAGCACGCGGCGACGGTTCATCATTGGCAGATCGGTCATCGGCGTTGGAACTCCGGACTCATTAGCAACAGAGCGACGGCTTCGCTGCGGGTCTCGGCCCGCGCCACCGCCTGGGCGGTCGGGGCCGTGAGGCGAGCGCCCAGGGCGGCCGAGGCGGCCTCGTTGGGATCCAAGCGGTCGGCGACCACAGCCGCGAAGGCCTGGCTCCATTGCAGCCGCTTGATCAGGCCGTCGGGCGAGCACCATTCGCCCGCCATGTCGGACCAGCCCTTGGGCGAAGGCGGCGAGAAGCCGCGTTGCCCGAGACCGATCAGCGGCACGGTGATGCGCTCATAGGCCGACGGCTGCGCGCCGATCACCCGCCAGGACGAGATGAGGAACTCGTAGGGCGCCTTGAACTTGGTCGCAGCCGGATCCCAGGCTTCGGGCGACTCCACCAGAGTGCGGGCCACGCGGTCCAGCCGGCCGCCGCTCTTGAGGAAGCTTTGCTCCAGTCGCGCCACCAGGGCCGGCGGCGGATCGTCTGCGACGAAGTGGCGGGCGATCTTGAAGGCGACGTGGCGCGCCGTGGCCGGGTGGGCCGCCAGGTCCTTCAGGATCGTCAGGCCCTGGCCCATGTCGCCGTCCTTGTAGGTCTTGCCCATGACGCTCCGGGCGCCCGGCTCGTGGACATTTTCCCGGAACACGAACTGGCCGGCCCGGTCCTCGTTTTCACGCCCGACGGTGAAGCCGGTTAGGGCGCGGGCGAATTCGGTGACGTCGGCCTGGCCATAGCCCGCCTCGACGCCGACGGTGTGCAGTTCCAGGATCTCGCGGGCCAGGTTCTCGTTCAGGCCGCGTCGGCCATTGCGGGCGCCCGCCATGCTGCCGGGCCCGACCGATTGGCTCTGGTCCAGATAGGTCAGCATGGCGGGATGAGTGCTGGATGCCACCAGCATGTCCTCGAAACGGCCAAAGGCGTAGGGCCGGATCGCCTCCTGCTCGAAGGGACCGACCATGACGGCGGTCAGCTCCTTGGTGCCCGAGACGGTGAAATGGTTGGCCCAAAACAATGCCCAGCGCTCGCGAAAGCCGTCCGGCGTGCCGGCCCCCAGTCTCGCCCGGGCGAGGAAGTCGGCGGCGGCCTTCTCGCGAATGGCCTTGTTGGCCTGTTGGACGGCGACCGTCTTGGGGTCGCCGTCGTCCCTGGCTTCGCGGCGCAGCTCCTGATAGGCGCGCATGGCGATGAAACGCTGGGCCGAGGTCTCCGGGTTGTCCTGCGGCTGATCGGCGCCGCGTCCGTCGATCTGGGCGATGAGCGAGCCGCGCGGATCGCGCCGGGCGGCGGCGATGTCGCCCGGACGCGCGCCGAGGCCAAAGCGCGTCACGGCCAGGGCCGCCATCATATCCTTGGAGGGCAGGGACAAGTGCGCTCTCTCCTTGTGTGTCCGGCCTGATGTGTCCGGGCCTTGTGTTCGAGGCCGTTCTTGATCATTCAACGCCCGGAAGATGACGATCCGTCGCCGGATCCGCAAAACCGCCGCTTAAAGGACCATTATCCGTGGCCGAAAAGACCCCGCCAATCGAAAAGCCCCGCCGGTTCTACAAGGCGGCGACGATTGGACTTGTCGAGAGCGGTTTCGCCGTACTGCTGGACGGTCGTACGCCCAAATCGCCGGCCAGGTCGCCCTTGGTGCTGCCCAGTCAGGCCCTGGCGCAGTTGGTCGCCGACGAGTGGGAAGCTCAGGCCAAGGTCATCGATTCCACGATCATGCCGGCCACGCGCCTGGCCTTCACCGCCATCGACCGCATTTCCGAGACCCGCGCTGAGGTTGCCAGGGAGGTCGCCGCCTATGCCGGATCCGACCTGCTGTGTTACCGCGCTGACCATCCGACACCCCTGGTCGAGCGCCAGACGCGCGAGTGGCAGCCGGTGCTGGACTGGGCCGGCAAGACGCTGGGCGTGACCTTCACGCCCGTGACGGGGATCATCCATACGCCGCAACCGCAACAGACCCTCGACGCCGTCGAAGGTCTGGCGCTGTCACTGGACGATTTCAGTCTGGCCGGTGTCGCCTATGCCGCCGGTCTGCTGGGCTCGACGGTCCTGGCCCTTGCCATTCGCGCGGGCGAACTGGACGGCCAGGGGGCGCTGGATCTGTCGCGTCTGGAAGAGACCTTCCAGGCCGATATCTGGGGTCAGGACGCCGAGGCCCGGTTGCGGGCAGATAACCTGGCCATCGAGGCCCTGGCGCTGGAGCGGTGGTTCACGGCGCTGCGCTGAGCATCGTCAGCCGCAAGAGCGTTGTTGCGCTGCCGCAGGGGCTGGCTTGCCAGCCCGGCCGCGCGGCTCTACCCCTCGATCGACAAGACGGCCCCAGTGATCACGAGGCCGGCCGGCGTAGGGGAGTCCATCCGTGCAGCATATTCTCGAGGAACTGGATCGTCGTCGCGAACATGCGCGTGCGGGCGGCGGCGAGGCGCGTGTGGCGGCCCAGCACGCCAAGGGCAAGCTGACAGCGCGCGAGCGGATCGACCTTTTGCTGGACGA
>NZ_JAFCSZ010000029.1:0-45816 GCF_049895765.1 Caulobacter sp. DWR1-3-2b1 | reverse complement strand
CAGACCAAAACCCCTGACTCCATAGCCGCCGTCGGTCAGGCTCCAGACCGCCCACGATCACGTGGAATCGGCGCCCACCATCGCCTGGAATGGGCGCCCACGATCACTGGAATGCGCACTAGCGCTTCTTCTCGTCGGCCTTGGCTGCGTCCCACAGCGCGTCCATCTCCTCCAGGTCTGACTGGTCCGGGGTGCGCCCGTCCTTGGCCAGAGCCGCCTCGATGAAGGCAAAGCGCCTGCTGAACTTGGCGTTGGTGGCGCGCAGAGCGTCCTCGGGCTCGACGTCCAGCTTGCGGGCGAGGTTGGCGCAGACGAACAGCAGGTCGCCAAGCTCCTCGCGGGCCTTGGCCTGGTCGCCAGCTTCGATCTCGACTTCCAGTTCGGCGATCTCCTCGCGCAGCTTGTTGAGGACCTCCTTGGTCGAGGGCCAGTCGAAACCGACCCGGGCCGCGCGCTTGGTCAGCTTCACGGCGCGGGTGAGGGCCGGGAGGCCAGCCGGCACGTCATCCAGGACGCCGGTCTTGGCCTTGGCTTTGCGCTCCTGAGCCTTCAGCGCCTCCCAGCCCGCGGTCTGGGCGGCTTGATCATGATAGGCGTGGTCGCCAAACACGTGCGGATGTCGGCGGATCATCTTGTCAGAGATCGCCGCAGCAACCCCCGCGAAGTCGAAAGCCCCTTGCTCCTGCGCCATGCGCGCGTGGAACACGACCTGCAGCAGAAGGTCGCCTAATTCCTCCTTCAAGTCGGTCAGGTCGCCGCGCTCAATGGCGTCCGCGACCTCGTAGGCTTCCTCGACCGTATAGGGTGCGATGCTCGCAAAGGTCTGCTGCTGGTCCCAAGGGCAACCGCCCACAGGATCGCGCAGGCGGGCCATGATCTCGATCAGGGCGAACAGCGGATGATCGGGATCATTCGGCTGGGGCTGTGAGGGCGGCATGCGGATCCGGTTCCGGCTCGGGGTGCGGCGTCGCCGCGTCCCGCGCCGCGAGCTGGCGCTGGATCTCGGCGACGCGAGTCGCGTCGAGCGGATAGCGCAGCATGACGGCTGCGACCACAAGACCCATCGCTGCCGGAACCACGGCATAAAGCGCGATCAGAGCCGTTTCGCCCGCTGCCGTGGGGAGCTTCGGATCGAAACCAAGCAGGGCCAACAGCGGGAAGGCGCCGATCGCCAGGGCATGGCCCAGCTTCACCGTGCCGTTGACGATGGCGTAGAGCAGGCCGGTGCGGTCAGCTCCGCTGGCCAAGCGCTCTTCGTCGCCGATGTCGGCCATCATGGCTCGGACCAGCAAGGGCGCCGCAGAGAAGGGAATGCCCGCCAGGACCAGGATCGCCATGCCGGCCAGGGAATTGCCGGCCGGCGTCATGACGGCGCAGACCTGCACAAAGGCGTAGATCACCGAGGCGACCGCCAATGCATGGTGCTTGCCGATGCGCTTGGCCAACATGGGCCATAGCGGCGCGCCGGCCAGGGCGGCCACGAAATAGATCAGCAGCATCAGGCCAGCTTCGGTTTTGTCGAAACCCTTGATGCGCTCGAAAAAGAAGAAGAACAGCGCTCCGGCGATGCCCGGCGCCAGTCCCATCAGCAGGTCGGCGAGCAGCAATTTTTGAACCGAGCCGCGCTTCATCAGCGCGAAATACTGCGTCAGACCCGACTTGTGACGCGTCACCGGAGCGGCGCGTTCGCCGACGGCCCGGGTCGCCAGAAGCACCGTCAACGGGATCAGCAGCACGACGAACCAGCCCATCGAGCGGATGCCGGCCGCGTGGTCGCCCTTGAAGGCCAGGGCGATGATCGGCGGCAGGGTGAGCACCAGGATCATCCCCAGCACGTTGCCTGCCTGCCACCAGCCATAGACGCGCGAGCGTTGCTGATAGTCGGTCGAAAGCACGGCGGCCCACGCAGTATGGGACAGCACCATCATCGAATAGCCGGCATAGACCACGATCAGACAGGCCCACAAATAGAGCGGGCCGATCCCGGGCCGGGCCATGAACAGGCCGAACGCGCCTAGCATCACAAGGGGAGAGCCAGCCACCAGCCAGGGTCTGAACCGGCCCCACTTGGTCCGCATGCGGTCCATGATGCCGCCGATCAGCGGGTCGAAAACGATGTCGATCAGCCGGACGATGAGGAAGGCAGCTCCAACCGCGCCGAGCGAAAGACCAAGTTCGCTGACATAGAACTCGGGCAGATAGACCACCAACGGCAGGCCAAGCGCCGCGAGAGGCAGGCAAGGCGCGGCAAACGCAGCCAGAGACCAGGATGATCGTCTATCGGTCATTCGGCTAAATCCCTCCGGTACAGGTAAGCGGCGGGTTGGCTCCCGCCTTTTGAACTCACGGGGCGGTCGCCCCTGAACGCTGTTCTAGCGGTCGCCGAAATCCTTGGCCAAGCGGACGGCCAACCTGTCGAAAGCCTTGTCGGCGTCGCTCCAGGTGGAGCCGTATTCGGCCCAGCGGATATCGGTTTCGTACCAGCTGTAGTCGACCGGCGTGCGGGCGCCCGACGCGGCGCGGTATTCGCCGCTGACCCGCGCTCCACCGACGCCGAAGCTTTGATAGGAGAGTCCAGGCTTGGCGCTCATTTCCCGCATGGTGGGACGATTGGGCCTGGCGTCCTCGATCACGAGATCGAGTTCGCCGCCGTCAGCCAACGCGCCTGAACGATCGAGGGTTTTTTCCACGGATCGTTTGAGCTCGCGGGTCAGGTAGTCAAACTCCCGCCGGTCCATGACCTGCGTCTTCTTGGCCAGGTCGGGTCCAATCGAGACTCGAACCGCCGAGACTTCGGGCGCAGCCATGGCAGGGCTGGCGACCACCGCGCCCAGGGCCAGGATCACAAGCGAGATTCTCATCGTCGGAGCTCCGGGTTTGATCTCTCATCGGAAACTGTGCGGCTATCCGAAACAAAATACCAGAGCCGGCCCCGCACATTCCAAACGTTTGTTTGTGGTCGCTACGCTGCCGCTGCCCGCAGCTCCCGCTGCATCTGCGGCCTCAGTTGACCTTGCACGCGGCGGGCGCGGTCACGGCCTCGGCTAGTACCGCCTTGACGACCCTGGGCGTGTCGGTCGCGATCACCGCGACACCCGACTTGGCGAGATCGCGATACTCGCCGGGATCGCCGTCGTCCGCGCGGCGGCCGGGCGCGCCAAGGGTTCCGAACATCGGCTCCACGCCCGCCTGGCGAAGATTGGCCCACAGTATCGGATTTTCAGCACGCGTGCCGGTCCAAGCCAGGATGCGGTTGGCCTTCAGGCCTCCATTTGCAAGAGCCGCCAAGTGATCCGGACTGGAGACCGGGACGGAGATCATCATCTCTGGCGCCAGGACTGCCAGGCGCAGGGCGTCCGCGTCGTTGTAAACGATCAGCACGGCGCGACCTTCGGCGCGCGCGGCGCGCGTCTCTGCGATCACTTGCTGTGTAAGAATATCGCCATCAGCGCCGGAACTCTTGAAGTCCAGGGTCACGATCGCCCCGACCTTGCCGGCCGCGTCCAGAGCTTCACGCAAGGTCGGAGGCGGCGCATCCGTGACCTTGCCGTTGCCATCGATCAGACGCGCGGCGCGCACCTGAGCCAGAGTGTTGTCGGCGACGCGACCACGGCCCGTCGTGGTGCGGTCCAGGGTGTCGTCGTGCATCAGAACCAGCGCGCCGTCTTTGGTCCGCGTCACGTCGATCTCGAGCAGGGCAGGACGGATAGCTGTTCCTGTCGCGCGAATGCCGGCCAGGGAGTTTTCCGGCGTGCTGTCGTCCAGCACAGCGCGGTGGGCGGAAACGAGGACGCCCCGGTCGCGAGCGCAGTCGAAAAAGGCCGCCAGAGGCACGGCGTCTCGCGAGGCGGGCGGCGTCGCGCAGCCGGCCAGAACGGACATCGAAACGGTGAGGCTGAGGGCCAGGACGCGCATGCAGATCATTCCAAATCCAACAGTTGATCACCTGAAAGCTGTCTAGCAGATCGACCGGCGGGTTGGGCGACGAACAGATCTGCGTCGCGTCCAGTCCCCGGAAGCTCTGCAAATTGACGGTGTGCGATGCAGCATATAGCCCTGCTGCCGCGTCAGTTTCCTCGCGAGGGTTGAATAGGGAACAGGGTTCGAACCCCGGCTGCCCCGCAATTGTAGGTGGTGGAGCCTACGTGCCACTGGACCCTGGGTCCTTTGGAAGGCACGCGCCAGACTGGCGAACCCGTAGCGCGATGTGGTTTGTAAAAGTTCTCGGGGGAATTGGCATGGCGGCGTTGATGATTCAGGGCTGCGGGTCCGATGTCGGAAAGTCGGTTCTGGTGGCGGGCCTGTGCCGCCTTTTCACCAATCGCGGCCTGAGCGTGCGGCCGTTCAAGCCGCAGAACATGTCCAACAACGCCGCCGTCACAGCTGACGGCGGCGAGATCGGACGGGCTCAGGCGCTGCAGGCCATGGCCTGCCGCACGGCGCCGACAGTTGATATGAACCCGGTCCTTCTCAAGCCCCAGAGCGATGTCGGCGCCCAGCTGATCGTGCTGGGCAAGATGACCGGGACCTGGAAAGCGCGCGGCTATCAGGAGCGGAAAGGCGCGCTACTCGACACGGTGCTGGAGAGCTTCCGTCGTCTGGAGGCCGAGTGCGACCTGGTGATCGTGGAGGGCGCGGGCAGCCCGGCCGAGATCAATCTGCGGGTCGGCGACATCGCCAATATGGGCTTCGCCCGCGCGGCAGATGTGCCGGTGGTTCTGGTCGGCGACATTGATCGAGGGCACGTGATCGCCGCCCTGGTCGGAGCCCATGCCGTGCTCGACGAACAGGATCGCGCCATGATCCGGGGTTTCCTGATCAACAAGTTCCGGGGCGACCCCACGCTATTCGATGACGGCCGCAGCGAAATCATACGACGCACGGGGTGGGCGGATCTCGGCGTGGCGCCCTGGCTTGCCTCGGCGCGATCATTGCCGGCCGAGGACGCCGTGGTGCTGGACCGGTCCACGCCAGGTGAGCGGAGGCGCTTGAAGATCGTCGCGCCCAAGCTGTCGCGGATCGCCAATTTCGATGATTTCGACGCCCTGCGTGTCGAGCCAGACGTCGATTTCGGCTTCGTTCCGCCCGGCCAGCCGCTGCCAGGCGACGCGGATCTGGTGATCCTTCCCGGGACCAAGTCCACCCTGGCCGACCTCGCCTTTCTCCGCGCCCAAGGGTGGGACATCGATCTCGCCGCTCATGTTCGCCGGGGCGGTCGCGTATTGGGCGTCTGCGGTGGCTACCAGATGCTGGGTCGAACGCTGAGCGATCCCGATGGCGTCGAAGGTCCACCAGAGCAGGTCGACGGTCTGTGCCTTCTGGATGTCGACACCATCCTGACCGGCGACAAGGTGCTTGCCCCGGTCTCGGGCCGCCTGGTGGGTGGCGAAGGACGGTTCGAAGGCTACGAGATGCATGTAGGCAGGACGACAGGTGCTGTCCGCCCAATGCTGCTGATGGATAGCGGCGCCCCAGATGGTGCGGTGTCGGCCGATGGCCGGATCATGGGTTGCTACGTCCACGGCCTGTTCAACCAGGGCTCCGCGCGACGGGCGTTCTTGAGCGGGATGGGCGCCGCGTCAGATGGGCTGGACCAGAGCGTTCGCGTGCATGCGGCTCTGGACGAGATCGCAAACGCCTTGGAGAGCGCTTTCGATATCGAGGCCATAGCCGCCATGGCTGGCCTAGTTGGCGCCGGCGTTCTTCGTGGCGCTGTAGAGCGTCAACCATAGAGGAATGGCGCGGCCGGTTCGCGAAACCACGTTGTCGAACACTGGTGCGTACTTGGGATCCAGAAGACGAGCCAATCCGAAGGTCTGAGCCCCGTTGGCGGTGTCCCAGGGATGGGGCTGATACTCCTTCTGACCCGAGGCGGCGCGGTCGGCGTCGAACTGGATCTTCGAATTGATGAACTCCTGATGGACCTTGTCGCCCTTGGCATAGGGGGCCAGCCAATCCAGAGCTGTGGGCAGGCCGGCGCCGGCCGGGTTCTTGCGCGCGAACCAGTCCTGACCATGCGCCTTCGCCGACAGAGCGGCCATCATCAGCGGGTCGAGACCATAAGTGACGTAGTGCAAGGCGTCGCGCTCGTGGAAATCGAACACCGAGCCATCCGCGTGAATGTTGGCGGCGATCTGGCGGTCATAGGCCTTGGCCGCGCGCTGGATCAGCGCCGCATCGCCAGTCTGGAACGCCGCCATGGTCGCCAGCTTGACCCGATGGCTTTGCCAGTTGGTCTCGGCGTTCTTGGGTTTGCCGTCCATGACGTCAAGATAGCCAAGCGCTATCGCGCGCCAGAAGGCGTCCAGCTTGCCCCGCGCGGTGGGTGAAAGGTCCGGGCGTGTCAGGTCGTAGGCCAGCATCACCTGGTCGAAATGGGTTTCGTCGATTGGATTGAACGAAGGCTTGTAGACATTCGCCCAGGCTTCAAAGAACCGTTCGGCGGTGGCCAGGTAGCGACGATCACCGGTCATTCGATAGGCGAGGGCGGCGTTCAACATCACCGGGAGATCTTCGCGCGCCTTGCTGCTGATCTCGCGGATGCCCTTGCCCGGTAGCGTCCCCTCGGTGTGGACGACGGGCAGGGGGCCGGGAACACGGTCAAGGCTCGCCTGAGCCCGGCGCTGGGTTTCGACACCTGCCGCTTCACTTGCCTTGCTTGGCAAATCTTGTGCGAAGGCGTTGTTGAACAACGAGAAACCCTGCGCTTGCGCGTTTGAAACCGACAAGGCGAAGGCGCAAAGCGCGAAAGCGAGCAGGGACTTCAGCATGGCTTGGCCGATCAGATAGGCGGGAATTCCCATCACTTATCTGGCCAATTTCGGTCACCGTCAACGCTCTGGTATGACCAATTCCGAAGGTCACGCTGAACGGCTAAAGTTGCGAACGCCGAGCCAGTTCGCTGCGCTTGGCCGACAGTCGAGCTTGAGTTTCCTGCAGCGCGTCGGTCTCGGCGACAACCAGGAGATTATCCAGCACCTGGCCCAGATGCTCGCGCATCGCCGCGCGCGCCGCGATGGGGTCGCGGGCTTTCAGGGCCTCGAATATGCCCCGATGGTCATCGACCAGAGAGCGTGCCCGGACCTCGCTGGCGCGGTCGAGCATGGCCCGGCAGGCCGGCTTGTAACGCAGGTCCCATAGGTTCTCGACCATCGTGACCAGGGCGTTGTTGCGCGTGGCGCGCGCAATGGCCACGTGGAACCGCCGGTCGGCCAGATCGACCAGGGCGCCCAGTTCGCGCTCTTCGGCCATGTCCTGCAGGATCACGGCCAGTTCCTCGACTTCCTCGTCGAGAATGACGGTCGCCGCCAGGGCGCAAGTGTGCCCCTCTATCAGCGCCCGCGCCTCCATCAGCTCGAAGGGGCCGATATCAAGCTCAGGGGGGGCGGCTTCAGGCCGGGGGGCCTCGGTTACATAGACGCCGGCGCCCTGTCGTGGCTTCACCAGGCCCCGCGCTTCCAGAATGATCATGGCTTCGCGCACGGTAGGGCGGCTGACCTTGAACTGCTCCGCCAGATCCCGCTCGGACGGCAGGCGTCGGCCCTGTGGATAAAACCCATCGCGGATCGAGACCGCGATTTCGTTGGCGATCTGCTGTCGAAGATTGCGAGGATCGGGCGTCGTATTGGTCATGGCTTCCGCGATGTCTGGCAAAGGGGCGGACGTCAAGAGTGCTGAACCTTGGCCAACGTGCGTGCGGCCAGTTGATCGCCTCTCATGATGCCCATCCCGCTCGACCCTTGCTTGGCGAGCGCACCGACAGCGTTGTCCAGCGCGCAAGACAAGCCGTTGGAATCGGGCGTTCGACAAGCTGCGAACAAGACCTTGCCATTCGCGATGCTCGCGGGAGTTCAGGCCGCTGACTGTTGAAGGCCACACTGCTTGATCGCGAAGCTCTGCGTGATGAGGCTGGCCCTGCCGAAAATGGTCATGAAGGCGATGTCTGCGGCGTCGCGGCCGGTCGCCACGCGTACCAGGCCATCGATCGGGGCCTTGCCTGTCGGATCGATCAATCTCCAGTGGCCGCCGAGATAGACCTCCGCGACAGCATGCAGGTCCGCCGGCTCCAGCTTCCAGGCATAGGCGCTGACCGCGCGGGCAGGGATGTCGGCCGCTCTGCAAAGGGTAATCGCCAGATGCGCGAAGTCCCGGCACACCCCGGCGCGATCGACGAAGGTGTCCCGCGCCGTCGTGGCGAAGTCGCTGACGCCGAACCGGTAATCGATGTGCTCGGCGATCCAGGCCAGGATCGCCTCGACCTTGGCGCCGCCCGACAGAGCGGAGAACTCACGCTCTACGAAGCTTTCGAACCGGTCAGACGGACAATAGCGGCTGGCGCGGAGATAGGGCAGGGCCTCGCCAGGCAGATCTCGGATAGCCATGGTCTCGGCGCCTTTGAGGTCGGAGACCCGCGGTGCGATCTCGACCTCGGCCGTGTAGTCGATCTTGACCTGTCCCTCGGCCGTGAACACAGCGCGCCGTTCGCCTGATATTGCGTCATTAAGCCTGGCGACCTCGGCCGTCGGCGAAAAGCTGAGGGCCTCGAGGTGGATCGCCTGGCCATGGCCGTGCGCGGCCTCAAGCATCAGCAATACCTCGCAAGGCGTCGCGAAGTCATAGGTCAGCGCTGCCTGAATCTCGAACCGCATCAGTCTCTCCAGGGCCTCGCAGCACGCCACGTGAGCTGACGTTGCCTACCTGCCCAAACAACGCAAGCGGTCTGGAGGGGGCAGTAGCTCAACCAGAACTCCGCATCCCGATTTGAGCGAGCCGGGTCGGCGAATGGACCTGTCGGCCAATTCCCATTTCAGCGTCTTGAGTGTGACACCCAACTGTAGCACGCCCGTCACTGCACCGGCTTAAGCGCCTCTCAGATTTCAGAGGGGGCACAAATGTTCAAGCCGATCAGCATCCGCAGGCTTTCCATGAGCCTGATGGCGAGCACCTGCCTCTCGGCCCCCGCGTTTGCCCAAGCCCAGGAAGCCGATGCTACGGCCGTCGAGGAAGTCATCGTGACCGGGCAGCGAGAGGCGCAACGCGCCGCTATCGCCGTCAAGCGCGAGACATTCGGGATCTCGGACGTCGTCTCGGCTGACGATATCGGCAAGTTGCCCGATCACAACACCGCCGCCGCCCTGCGCCGCATCCCCGGCATTTCAGTGATGGAAGACCAGGGCGAGCCTCGCTTCCCCGTCGTGCGCGGTCTGCGCTTGACCTATAATCGCACCACGGTTGACGGCGCAATCGTCGCCTCGGTCGACGAGAGCGGCCGCACCGTGCCGCTGGATACCGTGCCCTCGGTGATGGCCGGCCGCCTGGAAGTCATCAAGACGGTGACGCCCGAGAACGACGGCAACGCCATCGGCGGCGTGATCAACGTATGACGACGAAGGCGGCGAGCGCAATCTGAAGGCCAGTTTTGGCGGCGTGCTGCGCTCCACCGAGCGCCAGCTGACCAACAGCCAGATCAACTACCGCACCACGCCCGGCTTCGCCTACACCCTGGCCGAAGTCGCCATGGCGGGCCCCAGCCAGAAGATCGCCGGCCGCTATCTGCTGACGCCCCGGATCGGCGCGGACAAGGCCATGGCCTTTTTTGACGCCAACAAGGCCCGGTTCGCCGCCGCGGTGACAGCGCCCACCGGCAACTACGAGGTCCAGGAAGACGTCTATGCCGGCTACGGCCAGGCTAGCTATCGGGTGGGTGATTTCACCGTGCTGGGCGGCCTGCGCTACGAGCGCACCGAGGTGGAATCCGACGCGGTCCGCAATACCGGCGGCGTCCTGACTCCGGTCAGCAATGCCGGCGCCTATGAGAACTGGCTGCCCAGCCTGCACCTGCAGTGGAAGCCTGCCGAGAACCTGATCATTCGCGCCGCCTGGACCAACACCATCGGTCGCCCCGACTTCGGGTCCCTGGCGGCGACCGAAGGCCTCACATTCGACGGCAGCCAGGCCCGGCTGTCGCGCGGCAATCCTGGGCTGAAGGCCCGCGAAAGCGAAGGCTTCGATCTGTCAGTCGAATTCTATCCACAGGACGGCCTGATCTCTCTGGCGGTGTTCAACAAGACTATCGAGAACGAGATCTTCACCCTGACGTCCATCGAGAACCGCGACGTTGGTCGCGGTGTCGAGCCCGTGTTGGTGTCCACGCCGCGCAACGCCGAATCGGCCAAGATCACCGGTCTGGAGTTTGCGGTGCAGCAGGCCTTCACCTTCCTGCCCTCGCCGCTGGATGGTTTAGGGCTCAATGCCAACGCGACCGTGCTGGATACCAGGTTCACCTTCCTGACCTCAACCGGCCCGCGCGTGACCGGCCTGTTCCAGCAGCCCGAGCTCACCACCAATGAGTCGATCTACTATCAGCGGGGTCCGTTCGAGGCCCGGGTGTCGCACAACTACAGGGGCGGACAGCTGGAGACGATCAACGACGCCAACGTCAATTCCGACCAGTACTGGAAAGGGCGTCACAGCTTCGACGCAAGCCTGTCCTGGCGTTTCGCCGATCGCTTCACGGTCTTCGTCGAGGGGCAGAACCTGTCCAACACCGGCCGCCAAGAGGTGACAGGCCCGGGCCGTGCCTACCTTCAGGAGTGGGCCAACTACGGCCGTACCTATTGGGTTGGCGCGGCGGTGAACTTCTAGGGCGCGAGACGGAGAAAAGCCGATGATCCCGCAACTGCTCGCGGCCGTGGCGCTTCAGGTGTCAGCGGCCCCCGCGCCGCCAGCGGTCACGCCGCCAGCGGCCGCGCTGACCCACAAGGCCGAGACCGTGCGTCGCTACGACGGGGCCGCCAGCCAGGGCGTCGCCGTCGGTCCCAATGACGTCTATTCGGTCAGCAATTTCAGGCTGATCCGTTTCGACAAGAAGACTGGCGAGAAGCGGGCGGAGTGGGTTGGCGAAAAGGCTCGCTTCCCTCACATCAACTCTTGCGCCGTGATCGCCAGGGAGGTGGTCTGCGCCAGCTCCAACTTTCCCGCCACGCCGCACGTCAGCACTGTCGAGGTGTTCCACCCGATGACCCTTGCCCACAAGCGCAGCATTTCGTTGGGCCTGGGCACGGGCTCGGTCACCTGGATCGATCGCCGCGATGGCTTCTGGTGGGGGATGTTCGCCAACTATGACGGCAAGGGCGGCGAGACCCCGCGCGACCACCGCCACACCACCCTGGTCAAGTTCGACGACCAATGGCGCCGGCTTGAGGCCTGGGGGCTGCCGGCCACCGTCCTGGGGCGCATCGCGCCGATGAGCATCTCAGGTGGTGGTTGGGGCGCAGACGGCAATCTCTATCTGAGCGGTCACGACCTTCCCGAACTTTATGTCACGCAACTGCCCAAAGTCGGCGGCGTGCTCGACCATCTCGATACCTTGGGCATGGAGGCCGAGGGCCAAGCCATCGATTGGGACGAGAGCCAGCCGGAGATGCTGTTCGGAATAACGCGGCGAACCCGAGAGATCCTCGCCATGCGGGTCCGGCTACCGCGGTAGCCGCTTTCAGGTCGAGACCTGCCGGGCCCCGGGTCAGCTTCAAGTCCAGGATGTGGAACTTGCCCGGAACACCGCGTTTGAGCTGCGGCGCTAATCGCGCGGCTCGCCATTTTCCCAGAGGTAAGCCTCGCGCAACGGATCGTAGAAGTAGAAGCGACCCTCGCGCCGATCGAAGAACTGCCGGCGGTTGGGCCCATAGGGTGTGGCGACGGCGGGCGGGGGCGCATCGCTGCGCTCGGTGACGATGTCGCTGTTTTCGTCGGCGGGGCCGGCGGCGCGATCGACGGTATGGGCGGGCGCTTCGTAAAAGACCGTCGCTCCGGTTTCGCCCGGCACGGTGGCGGCGAAGCGGGAGGTGTCCGCGCCGATCAAGGTGATGAGTTTGGAAAAACGGTTGGGTCCGTATTTCTCATCCTCGGCCACATCGAATTCGAGTTTGAGCTGCACCTCACAAAGCAAGCCGCTGGGCCGTACGTCCTGAGTGATCCGCGCGATGCCGCTCAGGCGGTCGTGCACTTCCTCACGGCAAGCCGCGTTGTTGGGCCAGAGATAGTAATAGCGCCCGATCAGATCGTAATTGGCGTTGGACTCGTTGCGCCGCTTCAGGTCGTAGACCGCAACCACGTCCCGCCCGCACGGATCTGCAGCTTGCGGCGTCATGCGCTGAACGCCTCGGTAGGAGGCCTTGAAAGCAACGGAGGCGGCGAAACCCTGCGCCTGTTCGCAATCGCCCCTGAAGGCGTTTTGCGCGTGGGCCTGGGTCGTCGCGGCCAAGAGCAAGGCGGCGGCAAAGGCCGCTAAGGATCGTGTTGTCTGGCTCATGGTCTGGCTCCTTGGCAGGTCGCGACGGCGCGGACCTGGCAGTAATTGACGCCGTTGGGGCAGATGGTGTCGCCGCTTCGGACGGACAGGGTTTCACCGCCTTCGCTCTCGCAGGCGGCCCGTCCGGCCAGATCGACCATGGAATAGAAGTCCGCCGCGGGATCGACCTTTACGAAAGCCGACGCCGTCCAGGTCCGGAGGGCCGGCGTCGGCGCTGGCGCGCGCGCGGCCGGTAAGGCCCGGAGAGGTGGCGTGGTCGCCGACTTCGGGGGAGTGCGGACAACCGGCGAAACGCGTTTGGGCGGTTTGGCGTTAACGGCCGGCTGCTTCGCGCTCGTCCCGACGCGCGCCTTCGCCAGCTTGGATTGCGTGGGCGCCACTGGCGTGGGGCGCTTCGACGGTCCAGCCTTGGCCGTCGTTGGCTTCGGGCCCGTCCCGACGCGGGCCTTGATCGGTGACGGTTCGGCCTTGGACGCCACAGCTTTCCGCTCGGGCAAGACCTTCTCTACCGCTCTTTCGACTGGTTTATCGCTGCGAGCATCGACCGGAGTTGGCGGCGCGATTGCGACGGGTGGCGGCTTTGCGGCCGCGTCGATGCGAGCAAGACCGCGCTCGCCCTCGCGCTGCAGGACCGAAGCGTCGCGGAGTTGGGCGACCCGGGCGTACAGGCCACGAGCCTCGGCCAGCCGATCAGGGTCGCCGCCGGCCTGCGATTCCAGAAATTGACCAAGGGCAAGCACGGCGTCGGCGCGACTTCCCGCAGCGGCCTGGCGGAGGCGCGTCTCGGCGGCGGTGGGGTCCGGCGCACGGCCGCCCTCGCCGCGGGCCAGCATCTGGCCAAGGGCCAAGGCCGCATCGTCGCGGGCCCTGGCTGTGTCCGATCGACCGTCATCGGCGGCCGCGGCGGCCCGTTGCAGCCAGGCCAGGGCTTGATAGGCGTAGGCCCCGCGGTCTTTGTTGGCCGTTTCCCCGGCTCGCTGACGATAGAAGGCGCCCAGCCGCTCCATGGCCGCCGGCTCGCCGGCTACGGCCCGCGCCGTCGTCTGGGCGTCAAACCGTTCGGGCAGGCTCAGGCCCTGAGCCGACGTGTCCGCGCAATGCAGGCGCCAGCCGCCGGGGGCTGAGAGCCATTGGCAACCTGCCGGCGCGGCTGGGGCAGTGGTGGGCGCACCTGCTCCGGTAGGGGTTTGCGGGCGGTAATCGAGCTTGGGCGCGACCACGGCGGCAGTGGCAGCCACAGCCACAAGGCCGAGGGCGCCGACCCACCAGCCCAACCGGCGCCGGGCCGGGACTTCGCGGCCGAGTATCAGCGGCGCCTCGGCGTCTTCTGGCGCCGTTTCGATCGGATCGCGCTCCGTCGGCGGCAGCGGCGGCACGACAAGCGTGTCGGTTTCCGACTCCGGCGGCGGGGAGGGCGGAGGCGTCTTGGCGATCCCGTTGAACCAGGGGGCGCCTTCAGGTTCAGGCCCCAGGTCCAGGCCGGCAAGCCAGGCTGCCGCGCTGGCGGGGCGCGCTGTTGCGGCTGGCGCGAGACCGGCGTCGATCCCAACGCGCAAGACGGCGGAAACGACGGCTCCGTTCGGCCAGGTATTGTCACCGGCCACCCGGGCGGCGAGGTTGGCGGCTGGCGGCGCGCGACCGGTCAGCAGGCGCTGAAGCAGGGCGCTGGCGGCGTAGAGATCCGCGGCCGGGCCGATGGGATGACGAAGGGCGCCATCATGGGCCTCCGGCGGCGCGTAGCCTGGTTCAACCAGGCCGCCTTGGCTGCGCAGCACTCGAAAGAGCGGCCGGCGATCAACCATGAACCCTGTCAGGCGAACCTCGCCGCCGTCGATCAGCACGGACCGGGGCGACAAATCCCCATGAACCACACCAACGGCGTGCAGTTCTTCCAAAGCCTCGGCCAGCCGTCGGGCGAAAGCGGCGACGACTGGTTCGGCCACGGCGCCACGATGTTTGGCAAGCCAGGCCTCGAGGGTCAGACCCACTGGCGATTGCAGCCAGAAGCAGCCGTCCGCCGTCCTGGCCACGGCTTCGATCCGCAAAGCCGCGCACGGCGCGGTGGTCTGGAGCCGCCGCCCAAGGGTTTCGAACGCCTCAAGCGCCGCCGCGTAGAGGTCAGCCGCCTCGGGGATCGCCGTGAATCGCCCGCCGACTTCGCGCACGGCCCCAGCGGGGGCAAACCGCACGGCCTCCAGAACCTCGCCCTCGACGGCGAACGTTTCCAGAGCGCCCTCGCGGCGCAGGGGCCGCAGGCGCAGCGGCTTGCGGAAACCGTCGACCGTCAGGCGGAGCGGCGCCTCGCGCTGGAGGAACGTCATGGAGTGTCTCCACAGTCGACGATCGCCCCGGTGGCCGCCTCGATGATCCTGTCGGACTCAGACGCCGAGGGGGTCTCGATGGGAACCAGAGCGACGCGGATCGGCGTGTCCGAACCGTCACGACGCCAAACGCTTTCAGCGCCTCCGCCGTTCAGTCCGAGGGTGGCCCGCATCAGGGCGGGGTCCGCGGCGAGGCCCGAGCAAGCGAAGAAGTGCGGCCAGTCGCGGGCGGCGGGACTGCCGGCGGCGACCTTCACCACGAGCCAGCGCGGCGCCGCAGTCTCGACACTCGGCGCCGGCGAGGGCCGGGACATCCACGCGCCCAGCCCGGCGGCGGCGAGCCACAGCGCGGCGATGGCGAGGGGTGGCGCCCAGGGCTTCACGCTCCGCCTCCCGCGATCCAGGCATGGGCGGCGGGCGAGCGCAGGATGGATGCGGCAATGGCCAGGGCCGGAGACTCGGCCTGACGCTTGTCCTGCAGATTGACCACGATGGTCAGCCCCCGCACCGGGCGGCCGTCGGCTTGGCGCACGGCGACGACAGCGATGGCGTGGCCGTCGAGCAGCGGAGGCTCGGCGGTGCGGAGCGGGAGGCTGACGACGCGGCCGTCAGGTTCGGGCTCGAAATCAGCTGGCCGACAATTGCGATAGGCGCAGGCGAAACGCTGCATCTCCGCCGCCGCCTGCTGCGCCAGGTCCCGCCGGCCGGCGACGCGCACCCTGCAGCGAGTCTCCTTGAGGTCGAGGATCTGCCACGCGGCCTCGGCTTGGTTCCGGGGCGCGACGAAGCCGAACTTCAGCCCTCCGGTCTCAGCGTCCCACCGCAGGCCGCAATCGCTAAGGGCCAGCTGCGCGAGTAGAACTGCGCCGGGCTCGCTCGGAACTTCGCCTGCGACCTTCATGGTGCCGGTCTTGGCGAAAAGGGCGACCTCTGGGCCATATCCCATGCCGGCGAACTCGCGGCCGAGCCAGGCGGCGGTGCCGCTCTTCACCACCCGTGACAGGCCGTCTAGCACCGTCGCACGCATGTGGGGGCTGCGCATCGGCAGGTCGACCGTTGGCGGGCTGGCGGTCGGCGTGAAGCGCGCGCGCACCTGCCGGCCCGTGACGATCCGCGAATAGACCTCAGCCATCTTGATGGCGCTCCAGGTCGAGCGGCTGCCCCCCAGCCCGGCCATGAGATAGTCATTGCGGAACGAGGCGATAGCATCGAAGCCCAGACGCTCACGCTCGGGAGACGCGCCGGCCAGGGGCGAGGCGCAGGAGGGTGCGGCGCCGGTCAGACCGCGCCAGACCGCGACGTCATAGTGACAGCCGCCGCCCTGGCCAGCGTCGATATCAAACAGCCTCGCCAGACGATCGGGCCAGGCTGGACCGCGCCCGGGCGGCGGCCGTAGAACCCACCCGAACGGGCCTGGCGCCGTTGCCTCACCGAAGACGGGCAGGGGCGGGGTGTCGGTGCGGCTGCGCCCCTCCAAAGACCACGTCTCGACCGGCGAGGGCTGAACACGCACAGGCTGCAGCGGCGCGCCCGGGGCGCGATAGGCCAACATCATCAACGCCAGGGCGTAGCGGTTATTGGACTGCTCGAGGAAGGTGGGGAAGTCGACAACGTCAAGGCCGTGGTTGTCGAAGCCGCCCTTGCCGAGGTCCATGCCCAGCACGGTGCGGATACGGCCCGTAGCGCCGCCTTGCATCTTCAGAGTGGCCAATGCTGGGTCCGCGTCGAGGATCGCCAGCGAGAACGGCGCCTTGGCCATGGAGCCGACGGGCAGGCGCTCGAAGTTGTGGTTCTGGGCGACCAGGTTCCGGCCACGGCGCGTGCGGCGCTGGGCGGCAGTGAGGTCGGTCTCGGCCAAGGGCCAGGAGGCGACGGCCAACACTTGGCCGCTCGTGGTGTCCATGACTGTCACCGCGGCCTTGAAGGCGTCGCCGGCCTCCTGATTGGTTTCTCGCGGCGACAGGCCGGCGCGCACCGTAGCGGCCCCGGCCGATAGGGCGCCCTGCGCTGCCTGTTGCAGGCGCGCGTCGAGCGAAAGTCGCAGAGGCGTCGGCGGCCGACCGGCCATGACGCGTTCAAGCGGTTGCGCCAAGGGCTGCAGGGCGGGAAAATAGGTGCGGGCTCCCGAGCGCTCGCTGCGAGCGATGTCTGCCGCCCCGCCGTCGAGGCGCAGGCGCAACACCGACTGCCCGGTCCGCAGGGTGAGGGTCTCACCTTGTGGCAGGGGCGTGAGGGTTACGTCGCCGTTGGCGCGCGGACGCACGTCGCGGGCGCCGACGCGGATTTCAAGAATTGTCGGGGTCTGGACCCGTACGACGGCCTGGTCGCCGATCAGGATGACCGAGCCGACGGCGTGGGGTGGCGCGTCGCCATCCTTCAGGCAAATGGAGAGGGCGCGGCGCGGCCCCGACGCCCCGACCCGACGCGTCGGCATCAGGATGTCGCACGCGGCGGCGTCCGCACCCTGCGGCTCGAGCGGAATTGGCGCGGGCGACGGGTCGCCCATCGGCTGCAGGCGCAGGCCTGGTGCGGGCCCGCCGCGGAACAGGATGGGTCCGTCCCAGGCGCCGCCACCCGAAAACGGCCGGTCGATGTGGTGGGCGTAGGGGTCGATGCCTTCGACCCAGCGGCCGTCGTCGCTGAGACGCCAGAGCGTCGGATCCTGCAGGTCGGTGCGCAGATAGGAGGCGTTGACGAAGGCGCGCAGACGTCGATCGTCGCCAACCGGGCCGTCTCGCAGGGCGATCTGCGGCTCTCCATTGCTGTCGTAACGCACCGCCAACCACTGCCGCTGGGCAATGGCGTCGATCAGATGGTCATAGCCGCTGGCGAGACCCTGACCCGACGGCCGACCGAGGGCGGCGAGCATCGCCGGAGCGCCCGCGACCAGGGCGACGATGGCGACCAGAGGTGCGGCGACAGCCGCGACGCGAGCCCAACCCGCAGAGCGCTTGAGGCGTTTGCTCATCGCTTCGCCTGCGGGGATCTTTCGGCCAGACCCCAGATCGCGAGGGCGAAGAGCACCGAGCCCTCCAGCAGATCGCCGCCCGACGTAGGTGCGAGGAGGTAGGCGTTGCGGCCGGTGAAGGGTACCAGTTGCAGGTTTGCCAGGGTCATATAGGCGGCGGCGCCAAAAAGGCTCCAAAGGGCCAGAAGACCAGTGGCTCGTCGCCCATCGAGCGTGGCCGAGCGTGTCAGGGACCAGACAGCGATGGGAGCGCCGGCGAGCAAGGCCAGGAACAGGCCGGTCGCCAGACGCCCGAACGGAGACATCAGGTGGACTGCGGTCAGGTTGTCGGTCGCCTGCACAGGCTTGAGGGCGCTGAGATTGGCCGGAGACAGGTAGCCGCGCCCCAGCAGGGAGTCGGTGTAGTCGGAAAGCTGAGCCGACCAGATCTTGAGAGCCACTGCCTCGGTCGAGACGTCTGCCTCCAGGGCCTCGGGGGCGGCGATCAGGTAGAGCCGGAGCAGGTTCTGGCTGGCCTTGGCCTGCCGGTCGAGTGTCGCCAGGGCTTGCTCGTCGCTGAGCCCGCGACGCATCTGCGCGGTCTGGCCGAGACGATCGGCGTGGGTGGCGCCGACGGCGCCGAGGGTGGGCAAGAGAAGTAAGGCTGCCATAGCCGCGGCCGCCGGCGCCCCCCAAGGCAGGCACGCGACACCTCGCCGCCAGGCCAGGCCGGCGGCGACCCCGGCGATTGGCAGGAACATCAGGGCGTAGCCGCTGTCGCGCACGGTGAACGGGACGACGAAGGTCGCCATGACCAACAGCGCCCAGAAGACGATGGGACGTGTCCACCCGCCCGGTCGCGCTTCGCTGACGCCCAGCAGGCGGCCAAAGCCAATCAGGATAAAGGGTGTGTAGAAGACGCTGATCGCCAGCACCGTGACCCCGAGGTCGATACGCTCTTTCCAGCCGATCACCCCGATCGCGAGGCGGACTGCGAGGACGATGACCAGCAACATGACGCCGGACAACCAGAGTGTTCCAGGATCTCGGGCGAGGCGTCGCCCGAGATCAGCGAGACGGCTCAAGGGGGACGGAGCGGAGCCCTTCGTCGGAGGCGTGCTCGCAGCTCGCCAGAGTACGGCAAGACCCCAGGCTGCCACCAATAGCAGGCTGAGGACGCTGAGCCGATGGGTCCAGGCGAGGGTGGCCGCGACGGCGAGCGGCGGGGCGAGGTCGAGCGTCAGATCGCCTGCCTTGCGTGGCTCCCCGGCCCGCGCCCAAGCCAGCAGGGCTGCCGGGACGATGACATAGCTGACAGCCGCGTCGCCGAGGATTTCGCGCCAGTCCAGCGCCGGATCGGCTTGGGCGGCGGCGAGACCAATCAGTAGCCGCAGAGCAAGCAGCAATTGCAGCAAGCCAAGGATCGCCCACAAGGCCGCGCGGCGATGGAAAAGGTCTCGGCACACAAGTAGAACGCTGGCTGTCCAGGCCACGACGATCAGAGCCGCCGGCCAGGGCGTCGCCAGCCGGTCGAGCGCCAGGCGTACGGTGCGCAGGGCGGGACCGGCGGCGGGCGCGTTCAGTTCGGCGTGGGTGAAACTGGCGCATGCCGGCCCCTGGGGCGCAGGCGGCGCCGCGCGAAGGGCATCGGCCGTCAAGCCGCCGACGACTGCGGTATCGAGTCCAAGCCTGCTCGGTGGCGCGCCGCGTTCGCAGCGGCTGACGATTTCGGTCGGTGGGGTCGCGAAGGCGATGTCGGCTTGGCCGTCGCGCTCGGCCAGGGTCAGGCTGCGGCGAAGCTGCAGGCGGCCGCGGCGCGCCTCCGGCCCATCGAGGGCGCCGTCGACGAAGCGCGGCTCGAAAATCTCGGCCCTGATCCCCGTTTGCAGCCGAATGGCGGCGGGAGGGGCGTAGGCAGTGACCCGACCGTTCCGCGCGACGCGCGCGCCGGGGTCGGCCAGGATGATGGCCCAGGCAGAGCCGCGGAAGCCGCCTTGCTGAAACAGGAAACTGCGAGCCGGAGCGCTCGCCGCGCCCTGGCCGACGCAGAGCCAGCGGTCGCAGTCGGCCAGCAGGCGTGCAGCCTCAGCGGAGCCGGGCCGGGGGAAGAAATCGCGCAACGGATGGATCGCCTGGATGGGCGTCCAGTCGTTAACGCCGCCAAACGCCAGGAGGGTCTTGCGCTCCGGCATGGCCGGGCCGGCGACGGCTCCGGGCAACGCCCTAACCTCGCCGTCGCGCCAGTCCGCCGGAACCAGGGCTCGCCCTTGCAAAACAGCCCAGGCAGCGCCTTTCTGTTCGCAGGGCGCCATCAGGCAAACGGCGTCGCCTTCGGCGAAAGCCAGAGCGGTGGGCCAGGTGAGACGTCGCCCCTGGCGCAGCCCGATCAAGGCTTGTGGCGGCGCCGTATCGGAACCGGCGATGATGAGAGCGAGCGGCGGGGCCTCGCCGCCTGTCGAAAGGTCAGGTTCCACGGTGGCGACGCCGGCGGGGAGGCGGGGCACGATGATGTCGTCGCGACCTGGATCGCCTCCGATACGCAGCGGAAATTGGCGAACCTCGGCCGTCACGCGCAACAGCGACAGACGAAGCTCGCCGGTGCGGCCCTGTGCGGCCGCCGTCAGCAAGCATCCCACGACCAAGACGGCCGGGGCCGCGACGCCGACGACCAGGGCCGCGACCCGCATCGCCGACGGTTTGCGCCGCGCCGAAGCGCCGTCCGTCGCCACTCGCCAGAACGCCAGCCCGAGCGCCAGGCATATGAAACCCAGCAGAACGCCACTCATCCCCTGCCTGCCCTCCGCGCCGCCCCGAAGGTGGACCGGCCCAGCAGCCGCCAACGGTCATGAGCCCGCTTCAAGGCCAAGAGTCGCCACACGGCCAAGCCAAGGCCCACTGTCGTCAGCGTGATGAGGCACGGCCACCCAAACTGCGGGCCAAGGGCCACGATCAGAGGCGAGACCGCGGCCACATGTTCGATGGGCGCCGAACATAGATTGGCGTCGTTGCGCACGAGGGCCCGCCGCGCCTCGCGGAAGGCCGGGTCGGTCTCCATCCCGCTCGCCTGACAGAGATCGCGCTTCAGCGCCGCGCCCTGCGGCGTGTCGCCAAGCGCCGCGAGGCGGTCGGCGAACGCGGGCGTTGGCGACGACCATGGCTCAAGCTGCGACAGGCCCAAGCGCTCGATCCACGGTCCGCCGCCGCGTGTCGGCGCCGCGCCGACCGTCGCCGTTCCCAGACTGGGCGCCAAGCCGAAGGCCCAAAGGGCCCCGACCAGGGCCAGCAAGGCCACGAGGCCGCTGGCGATCAAAGGTCCAGCTCCACCAGGGCGGTTCACGGCGCCCGCTCGGCAAGCGAGTTTTCGACCGGCGGACGTCTTCGAAACAGGCCCGCGACGCCCTCCCAGGCGCGTCGCTTGTCGGTGTGATCCTTCAGGCGCAGCAGAGCCCGGATCAGATCGGTAACCCCGACATGGCTCAGCCGATAATTGATCGTCTTCGACCCGCGCGCCGCGCCTTCGAAAGCGGTGGCGAACTGAAAGCTGGCGAGCGCGAACCACTCGTCGATCTGGCGGGCGACCCCAGGTCGCAGGGCGCTGAGGATCGCATAGGCGTCGGCTTTTCGCGGTTCGCTCCGGAGGCTGCGGAGCAGTTGGGCCGCACGCGGATGTCCCTGCAGCAACCTTCGAATTGGCAGTTGAACCGCATCCGAGCGGTGGGTGAGGTCGTCGCTCTTGGAAAGGACGATGAACATCGGCTTGGTCGGTTTCTTCCGTTCGGCGTCGCGGCTGCGATCGAACACCGCGTAGGCGTCGATCGACGGGTCCAGGTCCGGCCCGCCGCGCTCTTCCATCACGACCATGAGCTGAGCCATGAGGCCGACGCCGCTGATATATTCACCAAGCTCCTCATGCTTGGAGGCCAGGCGTTGCAGAGCCTGTTCCACGCCGCCCTCCAACAGCTGCTTGCGCTCGCGGACCAGAGCCTTGAGCTTGGCCTGGGCCTTGGCGTCGCCGGCGTCCGCCGCCTTACGGGTCAGCAAGATCATGCGCTTTAGAACGTCGACCCGGTCGATCAGCGCCTGGGTCGGCGGCAGGCTCGCTGTTTGTACGGGCGCGGTCCCGCCAGCGGCGTCGCGGCGCCACAGAACGTCGTGGGCGAGTTCCGAAAGCAGGGTCTCGTCGGCCGGCAGCAAGGTCAGGAAGGCTTGGCCGGTATAGATCACGTGTCGCATCAGGGCGTTGGACTCGCCGAGGAACGAGCCCTCCACAGCGCGCTGGAAGCGCTCACCCGGAATGTCGATGACGTAGAAGTCGTGGGCGCCCTTGCGAAAGCGGTGGGCCGTGAACAATACGGTGTTTTCCACATCACCCGGCGGGGCGCGGCGCGGATAACAGGCGTAGGCGTCGCCCTCCTGCAACTCATATTTCAGCCGGTTGAGGAACCAGGTCTTTCCGGCAGTCGGAAAGCCCAACAGCACCATCGTGAACACCCCGGATTCGCGGATGCGGCGCAGGGTCTCAATGTCCAGTTCGCGACCGGTCTGGCCGAAGATGGGGCCGTTGATGGCGGGCTCTGCCTCTAGCGGCGCAGACACGAAGGACGGGGGTTCCAGCGCGGCGGCAGCGGCCTGGTCGACCTTCTGCTCGACAAGCGCGCGCAAGCTTTGGCTTAGACCTTCAGGCGCCTGTGGCTCGGTGGTCGGCGTCTCTGGCGGCCCCATGCGGCGAAGAGTGTCGATCACCTCGCCCATGGTGACTCCGGGGGTGGGGCTGTCGAGGGCGCGGACAGCCGGCGTCACCGCGCGCCCATCAGCCAAGGCGCAGTGCGGGCAGCCGCCGAAGTCCTCGCTGGAGAACTCGTTGGTGCAGATCTCGCAATAGATCATCGCGCCGTCCTCCCCGCGTGCGCTACAGCGACCAATGCCCAGGCGGCCCGGGTGAAATCGGCGGGGTGTCGGGCCTGGCGCAAACCGGTGGGAATGGCCCGCGTCGTCAGCGTGGCCGATAGCTCGGGGGCGAAAGCCTTGGCGGCCCCCACTACGCTCGGGTCGGCGAGGGCGGCGTCGGCGCTACTTGGCGGCCTGGCGAGGAGGGCCGAAAGGGCCAAGCGAATACGAGCTCCGTCCATAGCCGGACGCAGGCATTGCAGGCGCAACAGGGTCCCGGCGAGCCGCTGCGTCTCCTCGTCCTCGATGTTCGACAAGGCGGCGTCGAGAAGGGCGTCGAGGAAGACGGGGCCGGCCACGGTCATCGCATCGGCGAAGGCGGGGTCGGTCGTGAGCCGCGCCGCCCACAGGCGGACGACTTCAGCGAGGTCGAGGCGGTGGGCGATGTCGCCCAACCAGGTCGCTACAGCGGGCCTCGCCATCACGTCGCCCAGGCCCGGCAGGGCCGCCAAGGCGGTGGAGTCCTCGCCCTCGATGAGCCCGCGCACATAGAACGCGGCGCCTTGCGCGTCGGCGACGGCGACCAAGGCGTTGAACGTCTCGGACACGCCACTACGCAACGCCTTGCTGACGGCATCGGCGTCGCCGGCGTGACGCATCACTGCGCGCAGCAAATCGATCATCGCCGCAGGCGTCAGCTCGGCGCACGCGGAGGCGATCTCCTCGAACATCACATCGGCGGCGGCCAGGCGAGCCTTGTCTTGGGACCATTGCGCCGTGCGCAGGGCGGCGGCCGCTGGTTCCCGCTCAGCAATAGAGGCGAGCTTCAGCCACGCTTTCCAGGACAGGGAAGGCTCGGCAAGGGCCCTGAGGGACAGCAACTCATGAGTGGCCTGGAAGGCCGCCGGACTTTCCGCTGAGGCGTGGGTCACGAGCCTAAACGTCGAGGCGGGGTCGAGATCGCCAGCCGGCGCGATCAGGCTGGTGCTGGCCCATCCCGTCAGGCGCGCGCGGCGGGCCGGGAGGTCGACACCCTCGATCAGGGCGCAGAGCGTCGCCTCGGGATCCTCGTCGCCGACGTCAATGGCGAGGTCGCCCCAGCCGACGCGCGCCGCCGCTATCGGCCGGGCGATGGATTTCGCCAGGCCGTCGAGCGAGATCTGAATTGGCTCAAGACCAAAGGCGGCGTCCTCTGGCTCGGGCAACAGGCGCAGCAGGCGGGGCGAGGCCCAGTTCAGGGTTTCAAGCAGGGCGCCGTCGACAAGGAGCAGATGGGCGATGGCCACAGGACCCAGTTCGCCCTCTCCGAGATGGCGGGCCCGGACTACGGCGAAGGACGAGCCGTCGACGGCCAGTGGCAACATGGCCACAAAACGATGGCGTCGCAGCATGGCCCATCCCGCCAGCGAGAGGGCGAAGTCAGCCAGACGCGCCTGGCTTTCAGAGGTCAAGCGAGGGCCAGCATAGCGGCGCAGGCCATAGTTTCGGCCCTGAGCCTTGGGGCCGATGACAGCGGTCGGGAACAACCGATCGGCGGGCGGAACCGTGGCGGTCATCGCATCGTCCCGGGTGTCGGCCCAGCCGGGTTGGGTGTGGGCGCGCCAACCGGTTGGGTCGAACGAGGCGAAGTCTCATCGCTGGCCGGAGCGGGGCGACCCACTTCGCGCGGCGGGGGCCTAGAGGCCGGCTTGGCGGCCTTGGAGGGAGCGCGCTCAGCGCGCTCGGGGCGGGGAGAGCTTGCGGGGGGCTGCGGTGTCGCGACGCGAGGCGTCGAGGATGTCGGCTGCGGTTCGTCGGCTGCCGGGGCCAGCGGCGCGATCGGCGGAGCCGTTACGGCGGTTTCTGCAGAAGCCGCAGGCACGGCTTCACTCACCCGGCCCGATTGCAGGCCCAAGAGGAAAGCGATGACAAGCAGCGCCGTCACGGTGACGGCGATCAGGCCGAGCCCCCAGGGAGGCGCGCGCCAGAGGCCAAGGCGGCCGACCGTGCTGCGCCGTTCAAGGGCCTCGGCGATCCGATCGGCGGTATCGGCTGCCAGGATCTGATGCTGTTCGGCGACCGCACTGCGAGCGGCCTCGCTCACGGCGCGAGTCAGGGCGGTCGACATCGGGCCGTCGGGATCGTCCTTCACCGCCTGCCCGGCCCATTCGAGGATTAGGGCCGCGAGTTCCCGTCGCAAAAGTTCGACGTCTGGAAAATGGCCGTCCGCCATTGCTTGATCCTCGTCGCCGTTAGGCCGGTAAAGATTGCGACCCCGTTAGGAAGCTCGCTGTCTACGTGGACCCAAGCATTCCCCTTCTTGTATGAAGCGCACCTGAACGAGCGTGACCTTAGGAGCGATCAAGTCGTCGCTGACGGTGACGTTCGAGGAGTGTGGGTGGCCGAGGTCGACCAGGAGCCGCAGAGCGGCCACCGGCCGACGATTGCGCGCAGCCGAAACAGCTATAACGGCCCGCGCGATGTCAGCCGCCGCAGGACTCGCGGATGATCAGGTCGGTGGGCAGGCGTTCCGGCCGGGTCTCGCCCTTGGCGTCCAAAGCATTAGAGACCAACAGTCGCCCCGCCTTGTAGGTGTCCTGCTTGATGGTGCTGAGAGCCGGGGTGCTGAGGCGACTGAGCAGCATGTCGTCATAGCCGACCACAGAGACATCTTCGGGCACCGACACGCCCGCCCGGCGCAGGGCGCGGATGGCGCCCAGCGCGATCAGGTCGCTGGAGGCGACGATGCCGTCGAAGGGGATCTTGCGACGAACGAGAGCGTTGACCGCCGCCTCGGCCGACTCCAGTTCAAAGTCGACGGGAGCGATCAGGCCGTTATCGACCTCCAGCCCGCTTTCTTTCAACGCCTCCAGATAGCCGGCGCGACGTTGCAGCGCCTCGGGATCGGTCTCGCCAAGAAAGACGATGCGTTTGCGGCCCAGTCGGGCCAGATGCAGCGTTGCACGCCTGCCGCCCAACAGGTTGTCCGAGCCGATCGAGCAGTATTTCTGCCCCTGCATCTGGGCGCCCCAGACCACGAAGCGGGCGTCGGTGCCTGCCAGTTGGTTGAAGGCCTCGTGCAGAGTGCTCTGGCCCAGGAAGATCACGCCATTGGCGCGGCTGGTCGTCGTGGCCAGCAGCAGGTCGTCGTAATTTGCGGGCGAGGTGTGGCTGACTGTGAAGTCGCAGCCGCGATCACGAGCGGCCTCGCCGATGCTGGCCAGCAACTCCAGGAAGAACGGGTGGGACAGGGGCAGGGGGCGGCCATGGGTACGCGGCGTGACGATGGCGATCGAGCCTTCGGAGCCAATCGGGCCGGAGGGCATGTAGCGGCGAAACGGATAGTCCAGCTCGCGCGCCATCGCCCAGATGCGCTGTTTGGTCCGCGTGCTAATGGAAGGATGATCGTTGAGGGCGCGAGACACCGTCGACGCGGAAACGCCCGCGAGCTTGGCAAGGTCCTCCAGCGTCGTATTGTTTGTGCTACCGCTGCCCATCACGTCCAAGTAAATAAGAAAACCACGTCGAACTTCCTTAACGCACCGAAGGGAAGCCTTTGCAAGGTGAGCGCCAAGACTTCCGCAAAGCGACGGCGGGGCCGCTGCGCATGACAAAGGTGCGTCTTTCCCTCTTTCAAATCTGGAACATGTGTTGCGGTCTGTTCGGCGTTCAGATCGTCTGGGGGCTGCAGAACGGCAATACCAGCCGTATCTTTCAAACCCTTGGCGCCGACGTCAACGAACTGGCGATCCTGTGGATCGCAGCGCCGGCCACCGGTCTTCTGGTGCAGCCGATCATCGGTCATTTCAGCGACAAGACCTGGGGTCCGCTTGGCCGTCGTCGCCCTTACCTGCTTTATGGCTCAATCCTGACGGCCGCGGCGCTGTTCCTTATGCCCCATGCCACCACGGTGTGGAGCGCCAGCGTAATGCTGTGGCTGCTCAGCGCGTCGATCAATGTCGCCATGGAGCCGTTCCGCGCCTTCGTCGCCGACTCCCTGCCCGAAGAGCAGCGCACGACGGGCTTTGCCATGCAGGTGTTCTTCATTGGCACGGGCGCGGTCTTCGCCTCGGCCCTGCCATGGGTGCTGACCCACGGGTTCGGCGTGTCCGGCGTGGCCGCCCCAGGTGTGCTGCCGCAGTCGGTGCGTGTGGCCTTCTATGTTGGGGGCGTCGGCCTGCTGATCGCCGTGCTGTGGACTGTGTTCACGACCCGGGAGAACCCGCCCGAGATGATCGACGCGGAAGCTCCGACGCATGTGCCGTCCACGGCCGAGGGCGCAGCGGTGCTGCTGAAGAGCGGCGTGCTCTGGACGATCGGCGGGCTGGTGGTCGGCGCCCTGGCCGCCCTGGGCCACTGGGGTCGGGAAATCTATCTGTTGGCAGCGGTCTCGTCGGGCTTCGGCGTAGCCCAACTGATGGCGATTTGGTTGAGGCGTCGGGGTCACGTCTCGTTGGGCGTGCTGGAGATCGTCGAGGACATCCTCCACATGCCCAAAGTGCTGCGGCAACTGGCGGTCGTCCAATTTTTTACCTGGTTTGGCCTGTTCGCCATGTGGATCTACACCACGCCAGCTGTCACCACGCGGCACTACCACACCACCGACCCATCCTCCGTCGCCTACAATCAGGGCGCGGACTGGGTGGGTATCCTGTTCGCCGGCTATAACGGCGTGGCGGCGCTGGTAGCGCTGCTGCTGCCGTTTCTCGCGGCAAGGATTGGTCGCCCCGCATGCCACGCCTTCTGTTTGGCTCTAGGCGCACTGGGCTTTGTCGGCTTCGTGCAGATTGATGATCCCAAGCTGCTGTGGTTGCCGATCGTCGGCATCGGCTGCGCCTGGGCGTCCATCATGTCGGCACCTTATGCGATGCTGTCCTGCGCCGCGCCGCCTCGGAAAATGGGCGTCTATATGGGCATCCACAATCTGTTCCTGGTGATCCCGCAACTGATCGCCGCCACCGTGCTGGGTCCGGTTGTCGGCCGCCTGTTCAAGGGCGAGGCGATCCTGGCCTTGGGTCTGGCCGCTGCGGCCTTTGCTCTGGCCGCGGTCAGCGCCCTCGCCATTCGCGACACAGGCGACAGGCAACCCTGAAGCCGAGCTAACGGCAGGACTGCACGATATCGCGGCGCCCTTTGCAGCGGAGTGTGGCCGTAGCCGCCGACCAAGTCTATTTTCAATTTACGCAACATTTGCGTTAACGTAATCGCTTACTCAGCGCAAATTTTGCATCAAATGCGGGGCAGCGCCGTCGAATTGCAGTAAAATCCGCCGGAATGAGCGGATAATTGCTGATATACGGCACAAAAACCCTATTGCACCCAACGCAAATTAGCGCAAAGTTATGCAAGTCGCGGCTCGGGGGTTTGAGTCTCGGCCTGCGCTGATCGGGCGTAACGCAAATAATGCGCCGTGAACAAATTGGCGACCCAAGCGGCGCTGCGAACGGGGAGGGGAATGGCGAGGGCGATCATCGCCCTTGAAGCGTGTCGGTCGACCGACCGTGTCGCTTGTCGTGTTTGCGCCGGCGTTCGCGCCGCCTCGCGACGTGAAGGTCTTTAGCGAAGTTTCCAGGCCGGCCGCCAATGCGCCGAGCCCTGATACCAGACGCAAAGCCGCGCCCACCAGCGCGCGGCCTTCATCGAGAGAACCACGCGCGATCAAGGCGCGGGAAAAAAGAGGGAGAAGAGGGATGAGGAAATTTAGTTTCAGCCACAGCCGCAAGGCTGTCCTGCGGGGCGGCGTGTCGCTTGCGGCCTTGGCGGCCATGGGCGTCGCGGCGCCGGCCTGGTCGCAGACGACGTCTGCTAGCAATCCTGCCGACACAGTGGACGAGGTCGTCGTTGTCGGCGTCCGCAAGTCTCTCGCGACCTCGCAGGAGATCAAGAAAAACGCCGACACCGTCGTCGACTCGATCACCGCGACCGACATCGGCGCCTTCCCCGACAAGTCGGTGGCCGAGGCCCTGCAACGGGTGCCGGGCATCACGGTGTCGCGCCTGCAGTCCAGCGATGACAGCTCCCACTTCTCGGCCGAGCCGGCCAGCGTGCTGATCCGCGGCCTGACCCAGGTGCGCACCGAATTTAACGGTCGCGACAGCTTTTCGGCCGACGCAAATCGCGGCCTGAACTTCAACGACATCTCGCCGGAACTGATGGCAGGCGTCGACTCCTACAAGAACCAGACCGCCGAGATGATCGAAGGCGGCATCGCCGGCGTGGTCAATCTGCGCACGCGGGTGCCGTTCGACTCCAAGGGCTTTGTGCTCTCCCTGTCCGGCAAGGCCAACTATGGCGACCGGTCAGAGAAGGCGACCTACGAATATTCGGGCATCATCAGCAACATCTGGGATACCGACGTCGGGCGCTTTGGTCTGATGGCTAACTACGCCAATTCCCACGTCCTGACTCAAACCGAAGGCGTTGTCATGCAACGCATCGGCACCTTCTGCTCGGCGGGCAACAACAACGCCGCCGGCAAGCCGATCGTTGGCGCTGATGGCCTCATCCCCTGCACCGCCAACCCGTATGGTGGCTCTGGCTGGCGCTATATGCCTAGCCAGGTGAACTTTTCGGAGGTGGTCTATGACCGCAAGCGCCACGGCACGGCCCTGGCCTTCCAGTACGAGAGCAATGACGACCGCGTCCTGCTGACGGTCCAGTACAACGACTCCTACTACAAGAACGCGTGGAAGGAGCGCAGCGCCAACGTCACGATGTTTGGCCTGTGGGCGTCACCGGCTTACTCGCCCCAGACCTCGGCCTTCATCGCGCCGGCTTCCGGTACGCCAGCCTTCACCTTCGGCGCTGACGGCATGCTCGAGTCTGGCGTCCTGACCCAGCCCACCGGCGATTGGGGCGGCAGCACCCAGGACGATATCAACCGCGGTTCGGCGGTCCCCGGCATGCCTTTCGTGAACTATTGCGGCGCGGGCTCTTCCTGCGCCACCCAGCGCCAAGGTCTCTACCTCGAGAACCAGGCCCGGATTTTCGGTCACGAAGAAGGCACCAAGGATCTCTCGGCTAACCTGCAGTGGGACGTCACCGACAAGCTGCACGCCTCGTTCGACGCGCAGTATATCGACGCCAGCACCAGCAACTATGACATCCTGGTCGCTAACCGCTCGATGGCCGACGCGCAGTATGGCCGCAACGGCGATGGAACCCCGCAGATCAAGCTGCTGCCAGGCTCGAACGTCAATTACGCGACGGGTGGTCTGGCAAACCCGCACAATTACTGGATCCCGTTCATTCAGGATCACTACGAAGACAACGAGGCGACCGAACTGGCCCTGCGCGGCGATGCTGAATACAGCTTCGATAACGGCGGCTGGATCAACTCGCTGAAGGTCGGCGTTCGCTACGCTGAGCGCAAGCAGCACGTAAAGTACTCGACATACAATTGGTCTCCCGTCGCCGCGCCCTGGAACTGCAATGGTCCAGGCTTCAATGCCGACAATACGGCCCCAGCCTCCTATGCCGCTTGCGGGCGCACAGACACCTTCAAGGGCTACGGAGCCAACATCTGGACGACAGGAAACCTCAACGAGTTCTACAATGGCTCGGTCTTCCCCAACGGCGACGTCGTGTTCCTCAGCAACGAGGTGCTTGGCGACCGTGCCCGGCACGTACAGGCGCTCAGCGGGGCGACGACCAACTCGCCGTTCCAATGGACGCCGCTTTGTCAGCGCGCCGCCAACACCTCAGGCTGTTTCACGCCGCCTGAAATGCTGGACGTCACCGAGGAGACCATGGCCGGCTACGCCATGCTTCGCTTCGGCGGCGCGGACAAGACGATCTTCAACGGCATAACCGTTCAGGGCAACCTCGGCGTCCGCTATGTGGAGACTGACCTAGCAAGCGATGGCGGCGTCGCCTTCCCGACCAACAGCTGGTATCAGACCGCCGCCGCGGTGCCTTGTAGCGCGCCGCTTGGCCCCAATTCGGTGACCAACATCTCGTGCTGGCTCAAGCCCGAATTGCTGGCCTTCAGCAATGGTGGTTCGGCGCTTAACAAATTCAGCAAGAAGCACAGCAATGTCCTGCCAAGCTTCAATGTGCGGTTTGGCCTTACTGACAAGCAGTTCGTTCGCTTCGGCGCCTCGCGCGCCATGTCGCGGCCTGACTTTGGCCTACTGCGCAATTTCGTCGGGGTGCAAAGCCCGGCGTTCAACACTTCGCCAGACTCGCCTTTCGTAATCTACAACTCGCCGACGGCGGCGCACATCCCGGCTAATGTGGTGGGCTATAACTTCCAGTTCAACGCAGACTCCGGCTTTGCGGCGCTGGAACCCATTACCGCAGACCAGTTTGACCTGACCTACGAAAACTACTTCACCGAAAACAGCTCGTTCACGATCGCCGCTTTCTATAAGGAACTGAACGGCAGCATCGCCTACGGTGAGTTCGCGCGCTCGTTCACCAATAACGGCTCGACCCAGAACGTGTTGGTGCGGGGGCCCCGCAATGGCGAGGGCGGCGGCAAGCTGAAAGGCTTCGAGGTCGCATATCAGACCTTCTTCGACTTCCTGCCCGGGGTCTGGAGCGGCCTGGGTGTCCAGCTCAACTGGACACACACCAAACAGGAAGGGATCAGCAACTCAAACCTGGCGGTTCAGCCCGGCTATGCGGCCGGCGGCACGGTGGGTTTCGGCGGCGGTCTTCAGGTCAATGGCGCGGTTATCGACAGCCATCGCCTCGCCGGGATCTCGGACGACTCCTACAACATCATAGGCCTCTACGAGAAAGGTCCGATCGCCATGCGCCTGGCCTACAACTGGCGCTCGGAGTTCCTGACCAACAATCTGGACTGCTGTATCGGTTTGCCCATGTGGCAGAAGGCCAGCGGGTTCCTCGACGGCTCGGTTCGCTATCAGATCAGCGACAAGCTCGAATTCTCGGTCGAGGGGTCCAACCTGCTGAACACCACCAACAAGTTCCAGCAGCAGATCTTTGGCGACTCCGGGCTGACTCCCGGCGCCAAGGCGGTGAAGGTCGACTCGTCCTGGATCCGCAACGATCGCCGCCTGCAACTGGGCGTTCGCTTCAAATACTAGTCCTGTTCAGGGATGCGCCGTCACGAGGGTTTCGTGGCGGCGCAGGCTCTGACTTTGACCGGGTGACCCGATCATGCAGATAGACCGATCAGAACCGACGAAGAGGCTGAAGGTTGTCATCGTCGGCGGAGGGACTGCGGGCTGGATGTGCGCTGCGGGCATGTCGCGCCTGCTCGACGCCGGCCGCTACGACATCACCCTGATCGAGTCCGACGAAATCGGCACGGTAGGGGTCGGCGAGGCCACCCTGCCGCACATCAAGATCTTCAACGACCTGCTGGGTATCAACGAAGCCCAGTTCATGGCTGAGACCCAGGGCACGTTCAAACTGGGCATCGAGTTCCGCAACTGGAGCGCAGCGGGTGACAGCTATATCCATCCTTTTGGCGTGTTCGGCGAGCCTTGGGGCGGCGTCGATTTCCAGCACCACTGGATGCGTGCCCAGCAGGCCGGGCAGAAACCCGGCTCATTGCAGGACTATTCCTACGCCGTCGCGGCGTGTCGCCAGAACGGTTTTGAGTTTCCCAACCAGGACACCAAGTCGATCCGCTGTACCTATGCCTATGCCTACCATTTCGACGCGGGCCTCTATGCGAATTTCCTGCGTCGCTGGTCAGTGGAGCGCGGCGTCAGGCGCATTGAGGGTCTGGTTCAAGACATCGCCCGCGACGGCCAACGGGGTCACGTCGAGGCCCTGACCCTGAAGTCTGGCGCGCGAATTGAGGGTGACCTCTTCATCGACTGCACGGGCTTCCGATCGCTGCTGCTTGGCGGTGTTATGCGGGCCGAGTGGGACGACTGGAGCGAATGGCTGCCCTGCGACCGGGCGCTGGCCGTGCCATGCGAACGGGCAGGGGCGTTCACCCCCTATACGCGCTCGACAGCCCAGGAGGGGGGCTGGATCTGGCGTATCCCGCTGCAGCACCGCACGGGCAATGGCTATGTCTTTTCCAGTCGGTTCATCGACGAGGAGAAGGCGCGCGACACCTTGCTAGCCCAGCTGGATGGCGCGGCCCAGGCCGAGCCCAATCTCCTCAAATTTCAGGCCGGTCGGCGAAAGCAGGGTTGGCGCGGCAACGTCGTGGCCATGGGCTTAGCCAGCGGCTTCCTCGAGCCCCTGGAATCGACCAGCATCTTCCTGATCCAGGCCGCCGTGATCGACCTGATCAACCTGATGCCGACACCGGGCGAGGGCGACCGGATGGACCCGCGCCTGATCGCCGAGTTCAATCGCCTGTTCGAGATTCAGTATGACCGGGTGCGCGACTTTCTGATCCTGCACTATCGCGTCAACCAGCGTCACGGCGAGGCCTTGTGGGACCATGTCAGGACAATGCAGATCCCCGACAGTCTGGCCCACAAGATCAGCCTGTTCGAATCCCGCGCCTGGGCGCCGGAGTACGAGCAAGGCCTGTTCTCACGCGACAGCTGGTTGTCGGTGCTGTTTGGCCAGAACCTGACACCCCGCGCCTATGACCGCTTGGCTGATGGGCTTGGCCTGGAAGAGCTGGAGACCCGGATGCGCGACCTGAAGGCGCGCATCGACGCAAATGTCGGGGCGATGTCCTCGCACGCTGCGTTCGTGGCCGGCTATTGCCCAGGGACAGCAGCCGTCCCCGCTCTGGCGGTGGCGGGATGAGCGCGCCCGTGAACAGCGTTGTCATCGTCGGTCGAGACGCGGCCTTTTGGCTGGCGACCAATGTGATGCACACCGCGTTGGCGCCCGCCGGTGTGACGGTCATCGCCGTTGAGCTTCCCAGCCAGCTGGGCGCAGCGGATGTCTACACGACGCTGCCTCCGCTGGAGGCTCTGCACAATCAGCTACGGATCGACGAGGCGGCGCTGCTGCGGGCCACGCGGGGCAGTTTTTCTCTGGGCCAGAACTTCACCGACACCGTCGGCATGACGCCGGCGTTTTTCCACGCGCATGGTTCGTACGGCGCGCCGATCGACAACCACGACTTTTTCCCGTTCTGGTTGAAGGCGCGGGACTTTGGCCTGGGCGTGGCGCTGGAGGATTTCTCCCTGACGGCGGCGGCGGCCAAGCACGGCCGGATGGTGTTGCCCGATGACGCCACCGAGGTCTACGGCCGGACCGATTACGCCTACCATCTGCCGGGCCTCGGCTATGTTCGCGCCCTCAGGACGCTCGCGGCGGAGCAGGGCGTTGCGATCCATCCGGCCGACGCCGTGGCTGCAAGCCTGGATCCTGAAACAGGCGACATCCTGGCGCTGGAGTTAGGTGAAGGCCGCCGGGTCGAAGGCCAATTCTTTGTCGACGCAACGGGCGGCGAGGGGTTGTTGATTGGCCAGGCGCTGGGCGTGCCGCGCGAAAGCTGGCGGGAGAATTTCCCGGCCGATCGGGTCATGACCGCACGCGGCCCGGGGTTCGCCTCGATCCCCGCCTATGCCGAGGTTCGCGCCTGGACCAAGGGCTGGGTTGGGCTCTATCCCAGCCAGGCCGAAACCCATGTCGCCCAGGTCTATTCCAGCGCCCTTTGCGGCGACGATGAAGCCTTGCAGGCGGCGGCTACGGTTTCCGGCGTACGGCTGTCGGAAGTCTCCGTCACCGTCTCCGATCCCGGCCGACGCGCGGTTGCCTGGGAGCGCAACTGCGTCGCGATCGGTGAGGCGGCCTGTACGTTTGACCCTGTACACGGCGTCGATCTACAGGCGGTCCAGCTGGGGCTCGTCCATCTGCTGAGCCTGTTTCCGGCTGCTGGGAGCTTCTCGGCGGAGCGTGTTGAATATAATCGCATTTCGCGAGAGCTTTTCGAGCGCATTCGCGACTTCCAGTCAGCCTATTATGGGCTCAGTCGCTACGGCGCCTCGGCCTTCTGGACTCAGGCGCGGCAGGCCAAGGCGGCGCCGGAGCTGCTCCACAAGATCAAGACCTTCCAGGCGCGTGGCGAGGTTGCGCCCTACGAGAACGAGACTTTCCTGCCCGATAGCTGGCGGGCGCTGTTCGTCGGTTGCGGCCTGACGCCGGAAAGCTGGAATCCGATGATCGAGCGCACACCGCCCGAGGTCATGAAGGGTGAGTTCCGGCGTATTCTGGGCTTTATCAAGGATCAGGTCCTCAAACAGCCGTCTCACGACCTCTATCTGGAAAGCTTCTGTCGGCGCGACGATGCCCGAGACGCCTGGAACGGCGGGCCGCTGCATGGATAGCGGAGCCTTCCCCCAAAGTCTGGACATCGACGCCCTGCCGCGTGTGGCAATCCGCCAGGCCCCTTCGACCCAGGATTTCGAGGCGATCGTCCGGGTTGAGAGGCCGGTGGTCCTGCAGGGCGTGCTGGCGTCCTGGCCAGCCCTGGCGGCTGGGCGGCAGTCCGTCCATCGGATAAACGCCTACCTCAAAGGCATGGATCGCGGCGCGCCCGCGCCGGTCATGGAAGCGCCAGCCAGCAGCGGCGGCTGGTTCGCCTATGGCCCCGACATGCGTGAGTTCGCCTTCTCCAAGCGGCAGGCGGGCATCAGCGAGACCCTCGACCGTATCGAGCGATTGATGGGCGAACCTGAGGCACCGTTCGTGGCCATCCAGATGCTGCACCTGATCAGCCATCTGCCAGAGTTCGTGCTGCAGAATCTGATGCCGCTGCTGCCTCCGCAAGTGACGCCGCGCCTTTGGGTTGGTGGACCAGTACGGACCCAGACCCACAATGACCGCGACCACAACCTGGCCTGCGTGCTGGCCGGCCGTCGCCGTTTTCTGCTGTTCCCGCCCGAGCAGGTCAGCAACCTCTATGTCGGCCCGTTGGACAACCCGCCGCCGCTGTCGCTGGTCAATCCCGAGGCCCCTGACCTGGAGCGCTTCCCGAAGTACCGTCAGGCCTTCGCTGCGGCCCAAGTTGCCTTTCTAGAGCCCGGCGAGGCGCTGTTTGTGCCCAAATACTGGTGGCACCATGTCACCTCGCTTGAGCCCTATAACGCCATGGTCAACTACTGGTGGGGCGATACGGCTGTCGGGCTGGAGCGGGCCAACGACGTCTTTCTCAACGCCGTGCTAGCCCTGAAACACCTGCCGCCGGGCGAACGCGCCTATTGGAACGAAATGTTCGCCAACCATGTGTTTGGCGAACGCGGCGATGCGGCGGCCCACATCCCGCCAGCTCTGCAAGGCGCGTTGGGCCCAATGAGCCCCTCCACTCGCGCGGCTCTGAAGCAGCGGCTGAAGATGGCCCATCTGAGGTCACCGACATGACCGCGGCCATCGCCGTTGCGCCTCTGCGGCTGGGCGCGGACATCAAGGTTCAACTGCGGCGCATCGGCGTCGAGCAACAACCGCTGTTGGTTGTCGATAACGTGCTGGATGATCCGGACGCGATGATTGAAGCGGCGCGGGCGGCGAGCTTTTACGCGCCGCCGCACACCAACTATCCGGGTTTGAACGCAGTTTTGCCGGAGGCCTATTACCGCATGGTGGTCACGGCCCTGCGCGGCCCGATTGAGGCGGCTTTTGGCCTGTCGCGCGAGGTCTATGTCAAATATTTCGGCTTCTTCGCCTTGGCGACGAGCAGCGCCCGCGAGGCGTCATCGATCCAGAAAGTCCCGCATTGCGATGGACCTGACCCCGGTCGCCTGGCGATGGTTCATTATCTGTGTCGGGGACCGTTCGGCGGCACAGGCTTCTTCCGCCACAGGGCCACTGGCTTGCAATCAGTCGACGCCACGCGACACGGCGCCTATCTCGCCGCTATTCAGGCCGAGCTTGCGGCGGCCGATTGTGGTCCTGCGGCCTATGCCGACGGCACGCTGGCCAACTACGAGTTGATCGGGGAGGCCGAGAAGGTCTTCAACCGGTTGATCGTCTATCGCAACCACGTCCTGCATTCGGCCCTGCTTGGACCGGACGCCGGTAGCGATGATCCCGCCCGGGGGCGGCTGACCTCGAACGGTTTCATCGAAGCGGCGGACTCCGGATGAGCCGCGCTCACCCCGCCATCTGATCACCGAATCTGGCCGTCGCCACTGTGTGTGGGCGGCGACAGAAATGCCTCCCCCCTGCGTCCCGGCTCCTTTCTGCGTGGAGCCGGGACGCCTTTTTCCGACGAAAGAGACCGTTCGATGACCTTCCGAGCTCTTGCCCTGCTTGCCGCCCTGGCCAGCCCGGCCATCGCGCAGGCCGCCGAACGCGAATGCGCCCAGTCGCCTGGAAAGGTGATCGAGGTGTGCGTGTTCACGAGGGGCGGACAGGCGTTCTATGAGGTCAGCCGCCAGGGCAAGCCGGTGCTGGCGCCCTCGGCCCTTGGCCTGAGTTTCGCGGGAGAACCGGCGGCGCGGATCGACGCCATCACAACTGCCAAGCGTGCGGCGTCCGATAGCACTTGGGAGCAGCCCTGGGGTGAGCAACGCTTTATCCGCGACAGCCATGCGGAACTGACGGTGTCCCTGGCTGGGGATACGGCCTTGAACAAGAGCTTCGAGGTCACCTTCAGGCTGTTCGATGACGGGCTGGGCTTCCGCTATGCCTATACCGCTATCCCCTCCGGCCAAGCCGTCGCGGTGACCGAAGAGCGCACCGAGTTCAAGCCGGTCGGGGCCTATAGCGCCTGGTGGTACGAAGGCCTGGGTCAGGAGCGGGACGAATATCTCTACAAGCAGACCGACGCCCGCCGGGTCACCCTGGCTGAGACGCCACTGACATTGAAGCGTTCGGACGGTTTACACATGGCCTTCCACGAGGCCGCTCTGGTCGACTATCCCAGCATGCTGCTGGCCGGTGATGGCGCAGGCGGCTTGAAGGCCTGGTTGATGCCGTGGGCGGACGGGACTCTGGCCAGGAAGACCGGCCCGTTCACGACGCCGTGGCGCACGGTCTTGATCGGCGACAGCGCGGGCGCCCTGGCTGACAGTCGCCTCGAACTCAATCTCAACGAGCCCAGCAAGATCGCCGACACTTCCTGGATCAAGCCGGGCAAATATGTGGGCATCTGGTGGGAGATGCACCTGCAGACATCCACCTGGGGCAGCGGCCCCAAGCACGGCGCCAACACCGCCAATGTGAAGCGCCATATGGACTTCGCGGCCAAGAACGGCTTCGACGGCGTGCTGGTGGAGGGCTGGAATGAAGGCTGGGACGGCGACTGGATCGCCAATGGCGACAAGTTCAGTTTCACCAAGGCCTATCCCGACTTCGACATCAAGGCGATCGCCGACTACGGCAAGACCAAGGGCGTCAAGCTGATCGGCCACCACGAGACCGGCGGCGGCGTGCCCAACTACGCCGCCCAGCTGGAGGACGCCATGAAGCTCTACGAGAGCATCGGTGTTTCAGCCATCAAGACCGGCTATGTCCGCCACAGCGGCGACATCGTCGACGAGAAGGGCGGCAAGCAGTGGTTCGCCGGCCAGTACATGGTTCGCCATCACCAAGACGTCGTCGAGGTAGCCGCAAAGCGCCGCATCTCCATCGACACCCACGAACCGGTCAAGGATACCGGCCTGCGCCGAACCTGGCCAAACTGGGTCAGTCGGGAAGGTGCACGGGGGCAGGAGTTCAACGCCTGGGGCAATCCAACCAATCCGCCCGAGCATACGGTGATCCTGCCTTTCACTCGAATGTTGGCCGGACCGATGGACTACACGCCCGGGATTTTCGACGTGATCCACGGTAAGGCCGACCTGACCCGGCGCGGCCAGTCGACCCTGGCCACTCAGCTGGCGCTCTATGTGGTCCTCTACAGTCCCATCCAGATGGCCGCTGATGTGCTTGAAAACTACGAGAAAAAGCCAGACGCCTTCAAGTTCATCCGCGACGTGCCCACTGACTGGGAGACGTCGAAAACCCTGCAAGGCGAAATCGGTGATTACATCGTCGTCGCTCGCCAGTCACGCGGCGGGAAGGACTGGTTCCTGGGCGCCCTGACCGACGAGACAGCCCGCAAGTTGAGCCAGCCCCTGGACTTCCTAGCGCCGGGCAAGCGCTATGAGGCCCAGATCTATCGCGATGGCCCCGGCGCCCATTACGACACCAATCCCTACGCTTTTGAGACGGCAAAGAAGCTGGTGACGAGCGGGGACAGCCTGGACTTGGATATGGCCCCCGGCGGCGGTGCGGCAGTTCGCTTCATGGCGCTCGACTAGGCGCCCCCCCAAAATCGCACGTATGCGGGGCCTGTTTCTTCGGCAGTCACCAACGCCTTCCTCTGATGGAGGTAGGCCGGCCACGAGATCGGTGGCGAGAGACGGTTAAAGCAGCACCCGGCGGAGATGGCGGGCCACAGCCCGTCGATCACCTCTTCCGCCAGAGGAGGCTGACGAGGACTTCCCCCACGACGGCGGCGAGCAGGACTAGGGAAATCGTCTCAAGAACGCCATCGCTCAGGAGCGCCGCCAGCAGCGCGAAGGCCGTCATCGGCGCCAGCAGCGCCGGCGCCAGCAAGGGACGAAGCGGATAGAGCTTCTTCATGGGAGGCTGACCGCTGCATGGGCCGTTTCGAGACGCTCCAGACGTCCCTTGTCGCCCGACTTGCGTAGCCAGAGCACGATCCCGCTGACGAGGATGGCGATGGCTATGAGATCCAGCACGGCCCAAAGGATCTTCAGCGGCAAGCCGCCGTAGTCGCCAAAGTGCAGAGGCTGACTGACCAGAAGCAGGGTGATGTACCACGGCGACTGAGGGCGAGCCGTCAGAACGCCGGTCTCGGCGTCGATCAGCACGGGGCGTTACAGCCGCTCGGTCAGCGGCGTGTCACCAACCATGAAGACCCCATAGTGATGGTCGCCGCTGTAGCCGTGCCCGGCCAGCTGACAAAGCCAGGCGCCGTGCGGATCGCTTGATCGACCGAGGCCATCTGTTTGGGCATGGGGCGTCCCTCGTAGCGGGCAGCGAAGGTCGAGATGGCGCTGGCCTGCCAAGCAGCTTCCAGCGGTCCGGCGACCGTGTTGATCGCCCCGGTGACGCCGACTGTCAGGACCCAGATCATCGTGGCAGCGCCCAACAGGTTGTGCAGATCCAGCCAGGCCGTTCGTCGTCTGCGGTCGGTGCGGAACACGCCGAACGGCTGCTTCTTCATGAAGGGGGCATAGAGCACCACGCCCGAGACGGTCGAGACGACGAACAACAGGCCCATGGCGCCAAAGAACAAATAACCCGGCAGGCCCGCCGCATCGGGTGGTCGCCCTGACCCTGGGCGAGCCGCTCGGCGAGACCACCCATTGGACCGGCCGACTGATGGCCAAGGTGGCGGGCGTGGGCCTGACCTCGGTGCAGCGGATCTGGAAAGCCCATGGCCTGGACCCGCATCGCATCCGCACCTTTAAGCTGTCCAATGATCCCAGGTTCGCCGCCAAGGTTCGCGACATCGTCGGTCTCCATGTCGATCCCCCCGCCCACGCCGTGGTGCTTAGCGTCGATGAGAAGTCGCAGATCCAGGCCCTGGACCGAACCCAGCCGGGGCTGCCGATGAAGAAGGGCCGGGCCGGAACCATGACCCACGATTACAGGCGCCATGGCACGACCACCCTGTTCGCCGCCTTCGACGTGCTCGAAGGCAAGGTCATCGGTCGCTGCATGCAGCGCCACCGGCATCAGGAGTTCATCCGCTTTCTCAACGCCGTCGAGCGCGAGATTCCAGCTGGCAAGGCGATCCACGCCATCCTCGACAACTACGCCACCCACAAGCATCCCAAGGTGGTCGCGTGGCTGGGGCGTCATCCGCGCTGGACCTTCCACTTCACCCCCACCTCGGCCAGTTGGCTCAACGCCGTCGAGCGTTTCTTCGCGGTCCCCGCCAAGCGCCGCCTCAAGCGCGGCGTGTTCAAGGGCGTCGTCGACCTCCAGGCCGCCATCAACCGCTTCGTCTCCGACCACAATCAGCAACCCAAGCCCTTCGTCTGGACCGCCGACCCCAACAAGATCATCGCCGCCGCCGCCCGTGGGCACCAAACGTTGGAATCAGTCCACTAGGTCTAGCTGGGTGCGTGGGTTTTGAGGGAGGCTTTAAGAGGCGGCTTATTCGTTGGGTGTTACGCTGGAGACCGATCTGACGACCCTTGGATTCGCGAAAAACACCTGCGCAAGGGATTGAGACTCTGGCAGGATATAGACGACGCCCACTGTGCCCTTGAAAGCGGGTTGCACGATCTTGTCGTAGAACTCTGCGGGCACGTTCACGCAACCATAGGAGATCCGGTTGTCATCGGGTGCGGCGGTGGCGAGGCGCTCCAGCCGCCGATCGGCCGCCCGGGTCGTGACGACCGGGTGTAGGGACAGGGCGCTGTCATAGTCGATCCACAGAATGCTCTTGCCGCCGAGGTTCTCTCCGATCGAGGCCAGGAACCGCCCAGCCGGGGTGATGCGTTCCGTCGGAGTGATGGCGGACAGAGAGCGATGACCTATGCCGGGCGGCGAGATATCGCCGTGCGCCAGGCCCAACAGGGCGGGAGTGGCCCCCAGCTGCCGGGCCTGTGGGTCGAAGGCCAGAACCTGCGCGCTGACCTTGTCGATGATCAGGAAGGGCAGCCCTTGATTGTCAGCCGTCTTCCGCACCCAAGCAGCAACCTCGCTTGCCGCGGATGCCCCGGGCGCCACCACGGCAGCGCCCGGGGCGCCTGCCGCTCGATAGGGCTCGGCCGCCATGCTGGCTGTGCCCAAGGCGAGACCCGAGATCAGTCCCGCCGCCGCCGTCCACCGTCCCGGCATGCGGGGTCGGCCGCCGGGCTCGCGCGCATCAAGCGTCTCACGCCGGACGGACCGCCAGCGCGAACGCGCTGGCCACCGCATCGTCAATTGCGATCCTGCTTTGGGGGATAGACTGGGACCAGCGGGGGACGCGGCGCGACCGGGGCGGTTTTTTCCAGCCCCCGAACGACCTCCTCCACCGGTGGAGAGATGCGGGTCGATTCGTAAGGAGGCATCCGTACGCCTCCACTCACCACGTTAAGGGCCAGATCGGGCGATGCGGGGAAGGTCGGGGTTGGGGTGATGATCGGGTAGAAGGCGGTCGAGGCCGGAGACGATGTAGGCGGGGTCACTGGGGGCATCACGGGCGGCGTCACCGGCGGCGTTACGGGCGGGGTGACGGGAGGCGTCACGGGCACCACCACGGGCGGAACCACTGGCGGAGTAACCACTGGAGGGGTGACTGGAGGGGTGACTGGAGGGGTGACTGGCGGGGGGACCACGGGCGGGGTCACCGGCGGAGGTGGCGTCGTGACCGTCGCAGAGATCGTTCCTCGTGTTCTTTGCGTCGACACGCAACAGAAGCCGGCCAAGGCATATTGATCGGCATTCGCCCCGGACAGGCTGTGGCCGCTGTAGGTGATCCCGATGTCAGCGCCGGCGGCGGCCGAATCGAAGGTCGCGCTGGCGCCGGGGCCTGCCACCAGAGTGACGCCCGCGGGCAGTCCCGACGCCGCCGTGGTCGTGAAGCCGGAGAGGGTCGTGGCCGTCCCGCCGTCGAACACCCGGCTCCCGTTCGGGAACAGCAGCATCCGCTGCCGCAGCGCAGCGCCCTCGGTCAGGGTGAAGCGGGTCGAGAAGTCCGACGGCGTCGCATAAGAAACCGGATTGTAGTTGATCGTGGCTGGGGTGGCCGTGACCGTGACGCGGGGCGCCAACGGGCTGAAAATGATCGTGCCGGCGCCCACGCCCGGGCCCGTCCCGTCCGCGCCGGCGATGAGGGTCAGGCCGACCGGCAGGCCCAGGCTCTGGGCCGGAATGGTGCTGCCGCGGGTCAGGGTTACGGCGGCGTCGATATGGATGTCATGCCCGGCGCACAGGGCGATGTTACCGTCCGTGGTGGTGATCGCGTGAAACACGTTGACGTTCTGGCCGGCGTTCAGCAGGACGCTGCCGTTTACCGTGGTGATAGGGGCATTGACGTTCACGTTGCGCCCGCAACAGACCACCAGATTGCCTTTGGTGGCGGTGATCGCGGCGTTGATGTTGACGTCGCGGTTGGCGTTCAGCGTCAAGGTGGTGGGCGTGGACGACGCTGTCCAGGCGATCGCATCATTGACGTGAATGTCTCCGTTGCCAGGAAGGCTCGCGCCCGGACCCGTCATCGTGCTGATCACGACATTGGTGGTGACCAACTGGGCGGACAGGGTGGCGCCGGAGATATTGCCGCCCGCGCCAATGGTGAAGTCGGCCGGATCGATCAGCCAGGTCCCGGTCGCGCCCGTGGGGGCGTCCGTGGTGATCCGGGCCGTGGTCGCGATGTTCACGTTTCCAGCCGAGGTATCGATGAACCCGCCACCGCCGCCGCCGGGCGCGCTTGCATCAAGGACGCCGGCCACGTTCATCGTCCCGCTCGGCATGTCGCCGAGCAGTTGGATGGTCCCGTTACGCTGACCGATCGTCCGCGCCTGGATGACCCCGGTGTTGTTCACGACCGTGCGGAGCAAGTCGCCCGCGCCCTGCGCGGTCATCACCACCCGGCCGCCGTCGGCCTGGAGCAGGTTGCTGTTCTGGATCAGGGCGTTGGCCGCGCCTTTATCGATGACGACATTGAGCAGCCCGTCGCCGGCGACGTCGAGGGTGATGGCCTCGCCTGACGCCAGGGCGATCGTGCCAAGATTGGCCTGGATCAGTCCATCATTGTTGACCTGGCCACCCAGCAAGGCGACGAAGCCGCCCGCCGCGACGATCGCGCCCTGATTGCGGACCGTCCCTCCGCTGCCCGAGAACCTGTACTTCCCGGCCATAAAGTCAGCGTCGGTAATTCCCAGGGTCGAAGCGACCAGTCCGCCGACATTGACCTGGGCCCCCTGTCCGAACAGCACGCCGTTGGGATTGATCAGGAACACCTGGCCATTGGAGGTCAGGCTGCCCAGGATCGCCGAGGCGTCCGCGCCCACCACGCGGTTCAGCGCCGCCGAACGGCTATTGGGCTGGACGAAGATGACGCTGCCGCCCTGGCCGATGGAGAAGCTCTGCCAGTTGATCGCCGCGTTCTGGGTCGACTGGTTGATCGTCACCGCGCCGGGACCGGTGGTGATGGTCGCGCCGCCCCCGGTGACCGCTCCGCCCGTCGGCAGGGTCTGGGCCTGCGCCGCGGTCCCCAGGGCTATCGCGGCGCCTAGGCCGATCAGGGCGTAGGCCGCCACCCCCGCCAGACAGCTGGAAGCGACGAGGGCGGCCCTGCGGCCGGCGAAATCGCCTCGACGCCTCGCGACGATGCTGTCGCCGGCGGTCGTGTGACGGTGTCTGGTCATCGGAACGTCCATTTCGGGAGAGGCGCGAGGGGCGAGGCGGCCATGGTCATCAGAACAGCTTGACGATCTGGAACCAAACACGGCCCTTGTGGTCAGGCCCCGAGGTAGAAACCTGGTCGTTGAAACGGCGGGCATAGGCGACGCGGGCGCTGAGGTTGTCAGGACCGAACCAGTTGACGCCGAGGCCGCCCCCGCTGCGCCGGGCGTGATTGGGGCCGGCGAACCAGGGATCCTTAGCGAAGTCAACCTCGCCCGCGTCCACGAAGGCGATGAGCTGCAACTGGCCCGGAAGGGGTCGCGTCCACGCGTTCAGCATCCATCGGGCCTCCAGGGTGGCGACATAGCCCTGGTCGCCGTAGGCCTCGCCTTCCGGATAGGCGCGCACCCCATAGGCGCCGCCGAGCTCCATCTTCTCGGAACTGTCGAGATTGTCTGTGGCGATCTGTCCGCGCACCGCGCCATAGACCGAGAGCGGTCCACGCACAGTCTGAAGTCGGGAGACGGCGTACTGCAGCTTGTTGAACCCGCCCTGCGAGCGCGCGCTCGCCGCGTCGGCGGCCCGCTCCAGAGGGCTTTCGATGTCGAGGCCGCCGGACGTCCAGGACAGGGAACCTGTGTTCCAGCCGCCGCCGCCAAATCCGTCGCGCGAGTCCCCCCGCAGGCCAACCGTCACGCCCCGGATGGTCTTGTCCGACACCTGGGAGACAAGGCCGATCTCGTCTCTGAGGAATTTGGCGTCGAGACTACCCACGGCGTAGAGGTTCGCGGCTCGCGAGCGGATCAGCGGGTAGCTGGCGAACAGGCTGGCGATATCGCTCGCGCCGCTGGCGTCAAGCGCCGAGAACTCGTGGCCCAGGTCATACTGCATATGGGTATAGGCGACGCCGACGGTGGCGTCGCCTAGCGGGGCCTGCCAGGCGGCGCGGCCGTAGGCCAGACCTTCGGTCGAGGCGAGCAGGCGCAGGCTGATCAGGTCGCCCATGCCGGTCAGATTGGCGACATTGACCGAGCCGCCGAACCGGTAGGCGCCGGTGTAGCGATTGCCGGCGTTGTCGGCCTCGAGGCTGCCGTAAATCCGGGGCGCCCGGGTCAGGTCAACGGTGAGATCCGAGGAGCCCACCTCAGCGCCCGGAGACAGGGTCGAACGGACGAGGACGCCAGGAATGTCAGAAAGCAGCAGCAGGCGCCGATCGAGCGGCGCGATCGCGACCGGAGCGCCGCGGTTCAAGCCGTTCAGCACGCGCCCGGCCACGGCGTCGGACACGCTAGATTGGTTGCGCAGGGCGATCGCGCCGTAACGGCCCTCGACCACGGCGATGGTCACGGTCCCCGCCAGGACGTCTTGGGCCGGGAGGTAGGCCTGAGCCAGCACATAGCCGTGATCGTTGTAGAAGCGCGTGATCCGCGCGGCCGCATTGCGAAGTTCGGGAAGGGTAAGGTCGCGTCCCGGAGTATAGCCCGTCGCGGCCACCAACTCGGGTTCCGCAAACAGGGTCGCACCCGTGACGCGCAGCCTATCCACCCGGATCCGGGCGCCTTCAGAGACGGCGTCCATCGACGGCGCCGGCCGTTCGATGCGGATGTCCGGAGCGGGCCTTTGGGGAACGGCGGCAGGCGGGATTTGCTGCAACTGCCCGCTCGCCGGGGGTTGCTGGGCCTGGGCGTTCTGTACCGTCGCCAACAGCGCCGCCATGATAAGACTCGATCGCAACATAGCCGCCTCGTAGTACCGCCGCGGTATCGGGGCGCAACGGCTCTCACGCAGCGGAGAACACGCACGTTATATCTCAATGGTCGAGTGACGGGAATATGGCCGTCGATCGGTCAGAATTTCCCACCGAGGGAAATACAGGCTCTAGAAAATTTACAGTCCCGGCTACCATGGTTCGAAAATTTATAAACGGGAAGAATATTATAGAGACATTTTTCTTAGAGGCTGACCCGAAATGAAGTTGGGTGATTTCAGTCACTTGTGATTCTGTTGGAGATGCGAACCAACAACGGAATTTGACATGTGGACCGAAACCACCCGGCGCAAGCATGCCCGAAAGGGCTTGCGGTATTCAAGCGATCTGACGGACGAGGAATGGGCGGTTCTGGAACCGCTGGTCCCGGCGCGGTCTCGGCTGGGGCGACCGGCCAAGTGGTCCCGGCGGA
>NZ_JAFCSZ010000028.1:0-46692 GCF_049895765.1 Caulobacter sp. DWR1-3-2b1 | reverse complement strand
GGCGACACCAACCAGTACGGCTCCGAAGGCGTGCGGTTCTACACCAAGCTCAAGACCGTCACCGCCCGCTGGCCCGAAGGCGAGGTCGAGGACTCCGCCTTCGTCATACCGACGATGAAATAGACCTCGGTGCGTCGCTCCCTCCTCCCGGGGCGACTACCAACGGGCGGTTCGGGACTTAGCTCCCGAACCGCCCGTTTCTTGCTTTCCTAAAACCGGCCTCCGAGTCAGACGTGAGCTCGGCTAGAGCCGCTCCACGATGGTCACATTGGCGATGCCGCCGCCTTCGCACATCGTCTGCAGGCCGTAACGGCCACCCCGAGCCTTCAGGCCATGGATCAGGGTCGACATCAGCTTGGCCCCGGTGGCCCCGAGCGGGTGGCCCAGGGCGATGGCGCCGCCGCTGACGTTCAGCTTGGCTGGATCAGCGCCGAGCGCCTTCAACCAAGCCATGGGGATCGAGGCGAAGGCCTCGTTGACCTCGAACAGGTCGATGTCGTCGAGCTTCATCCCCGCGCGTTCCAGCGCCCTGCGGGTCGCCGCGATCGGCTCCTCCAGCATGATGACCGGATCGCCGGCCGTGACCGTGAGGTTCACGATGCGAGCGATCGGCGTCAGGTTGAAGCGCTTCAGCGCCGCCTCGCTGACGATCAGGGCGCCCGAGGCGCCGTCGGTCATCTGGCTGGCGTTGGCGGCGGTGATGGAGCCGCCTTCGAGGATCGTCTTGACGCCGGCCATGCCCTCCAGCGAGGCGTCATAACGCACGCCTTCGTCCTGATCGAACACGCCATCGGCAATCTGGACTGGCACGATCTCGTTCTTGAACGCGCCCGCCTTGATCGCCGCCGCCGCCTTCAGATGGCTTTGCAGGGCGTACTCGTCCATCTGCTCGCGGGAGAAGCCGTACTTGTCGGCGATCATCTGCGCGCCGCGGAACTGGCTGAACTCGGTGACGCCGTAACGATCCTTGATCGACTGCGGCCACGGCCCCTCGCCGATCTCGGCCTTGGCGTGGAGCGAGAAGTTCGAACCCATCGGCACACGCGTCATGCTTTCGGCGCCCGCCGCGATCACGATGTCCTGGGTGCCCGACATAACGGCCTGGGCGGCGAACTGGACGGCTTGCTGTGAGGATCCGCACTGGCGATCAATGGTCACGGCCGGCACGCTATCGGGCAGCGACGAGGCCAGCACCAGATTGCGACCAAAGGCGAAGGACTGCTCACCCGCCTGGGTCACGCAACCGACGATGACGTCCTCGACGGCCGCCGGATCGATGCCGCTGCGCTCGACCAGGGCGTTCAGCACGGTCGCGCCAAGATCGGCGGGGTGGGTCCCCGACAGCGCGCCCTTGCGGCGACCGCCAGCGGTGCGGAGCGATTCAACGATATAGGCTTGGGCCATGGTCACTTGTCTCCGGTGAAGTTGGGCACGCGCTTTTCGAGGAAGGCGGCGACACCCTCCTTGCCCTCGGCCGTGCGTGAGACGCTGGCGATGCCGCGGCTTTCGGCGTCCAGTTGAGCTTCAAGCGAGGCCGTGGCGCTGTCGAGCAGCAGCCGTCGGGTCATGCCGAGCGCGGGCGTGGCCGAGCGCGCCAGATCCTGTGCGACCAAGGAGGCCTCGGCCATCAGGTCGCCCTCGACAACGCGCGTGACCAGGCCCATGGCGGCGGCTTCCTCGGCGGAGAGCCGCCGGTTGCGCAAGCAAAGCTCCTGCGCGCGCCGCAGGCCGATCAGGCGCGGCAGCAACCAGGTGGTCCCGCCGTCCGGCGACAGGCCGATGGCGCTGTAGGCCAGGGTAAACTGGGCGCGCGGGTCGGCGAGCGCGATATCGCCCAGGATCGCCAGCCCGATCCCCGCTCCGGCCGCTGAGCCGTTGATCGCGGTCACCACCGGCTTGTTCATCCGCATAAGCCGCGCGACGGCTGCATGGACGTAGACGGTGATCTCCTTGAGGAAGGCCGGCAGCTGGTCGCCCGCCTGCGCGAAGGCGGCGACGTCGCCGCCCACGCAGAACAGTCGCCCTGAACCGGTCAGCAGCACGCAGCGAACGGCGTCATCCTCGTCGCAGGCAATCACCGCCTCCATCAGCGCGCGCGCCGTCGGCAGGTCGAGAGCGTTGCCGACCTCCGGCCGATTGAGGGTGATCCGGGCGACGGCGCCGTCGCGTTCGAGGAGGACGGTGTCGGCCATGACCTAGCGCGGCGCCATGCGGATGGCGCCGTCCAGGCGGATGACTTCGCCGTTCAGCATAGGATTGGCGATGATCGCCCCGACCATCTGCGCATACTCTTCCGGCTTGCCCAGACGGCTAGGGTGCGGAACCTGCTGGCCCAGCGAGTCTTGCGCCGTCTGCGGCAGACCCATCAACATGGGCGTCAGGAAAATGCCCGGCGCGATGGTCACTACGCGGACGCGGTGCTGAGCCAAATCGCGCGCCGCGGTCAGGGTCAGGCCCACCACGCCGCCCTTTGACGAGGCATAGGCGGCCTGGCCGATCTGGCCGTCAAAGGCGGCGACCGAGGCTGTGTTGACGATCACCCCGGCTTCCTCGCCCTCCACGCCCGCTGCGACCACGCGGGCGGCGAACTTGGAGATCATGTTGAACGTGCCGATCAGGTTGACCTCAATGGTTTTGCGATAGATGTCGAGCGAATGCGGCGAGCCATCCTTGGCCACGATGCGGGCAGCCGGCGCGACGCCAGCGCAGTTGACCAGCACGCGCGCGACGCCATGCACCGCCTCCGCCGCCGCGAAGCCCTCGTTGGCGCTGGCTTCGTCGGAGACGTTGACCTTGACGAACAGACCGCCAATTTCCTTGGCGGCGGCGACGCCGACCTCTTCGTTCAAGTCAAAGATCGTGACTTTAGCGCCTTGCGCCGCCAGCATCTTGGCCGTGGCATTGCCCAGCCCGGAGGCTCCACCCGTGACGATCGCGGCGATACCGTTCAAGTCCATGAGCTTCGTCCTTCTCTTGCGCCGCAGAGCGACGCCTCGTTTTTCATTCGCGAAAGATGGCGAGGCGGTGAAATCGCAATCCCCTGCCGATTTCACCGCCGTCAGCCGACGCCTCAGGCGTCACGACCCGTCGAGCCCCCCGCTCGACCGGAAGGTTAGACAAGTTCCACCGCCATGGCCGTGGCTTCGCCGCCGCCAATGCACAGGCTGGCGATGCCTCGCTTGAGGCCGCGATTTTCGAGCGCGCCGAGCAAGGTCGCAAGGATGCGCGCTCCGCTGGCGCCGATCGGATGGCCCAGCGCGGTGGCGCCGCCGTTGACGTTGAGCTTGTCGTCGGGAATGCCCAGGTCGCGCGCGGCGATCATGGCCACCACGGCGAAGGCCTCGTTGACCTCGAACAGATCGACATCGTCGACCGTCCAGCCGATCCGCGTCATCAGCCGCTGCATGGCCGGAACCGGGGCCGTCGTGAACAGCCCAGGCTCATGCGCATGGCCCTCATGGCCAAGCACCCGCGCTACAACCTTCAGCCCGAGCTTCTCGGCCACGCTCGCGCGGGTCATGACCAGCGCCGCGGCGCCATCCGAGATGGAGGAGGCGTTGGCGGCGGTGATGGTGCCGTCCTTGAGGAAGGCGGGCTTCAGCGACGGGATCTTTTCGGGCTTGGCCTTGCCGGGCTGCTCGTCGATGGAGATAACCGTATCGCCGCCTCGGCCGGAGACCGTCACCGCGACGATCTCGCGCTCGAACGCGCCGCTGGCGATGGCGGCATTGGCGCGCGAGAGCGAGCGGATCGCGAAGGCGTCCTGTTCGTCCCGCGTGAACTGATAGGCGCGCACGGCGTCCTCGGCGAAGGCGCCCATCGCCTTGCCGGGCGTATAGGCGTCCTCGAGGCCGTCCATCATCATGGTGTCAATCACCTGGCCATGACCGATGCGCGCGCCGGCGCGATGCTTGGGCAGGGCGTAGGGCGCGTTGCTCATGCTCTCCATGCCGCCCGCGACGATCACGTCGGCGCTGCCGGCGGCGAGAGCGTCATAGGCCATCATTGCGGCCTGCATGCCCGAGCCGCACATCTTGTTGACGGTGGTGGCCTGGGTTGAAATCGACAGGCCGGCACCGAGCGCCGCCTGGCGTGCGGGCGCCTGGCCAAGGCCGGCCGGCAGCACGCAGCCCATGAAGATTCGCTGGACCGCATCCGGCGAAACGCCCGACCGCTCGACCGCCGCGCGGACGGCCGCCGCGCCGAGCTCCGTGGACTTCAGGCCCGAAAGCTCGCCCTGAAAGCCGCCCATGGGGGTGCGGGCATAGCCGGCGATGACGACGGGATCGGCAGCGGACATAGTGTTTTCCTCAAAGCGCACGGGCGATCACCATCCGCTGGATATCGGACGTGCCCTCATAGATCTGGCAGACGCGGACATCGCGATAGATCTTCGCGAGGCCGTATTCCTCAAGATAACCGTAGCCGCCCAGGGTCTGGATCGCCCCGGACACAACCGCCTCGGCGGTCTCGGAGGCGAACAGCTTGGCCATCGAGGCCTGGGTGAGACAGGGCTCTCCCGCCTCCTTCAACGCGGCGGCGGAGAGCACGATCTGGCGCGCCGCCTCCAGCCGCGTGGCCAGATCGGCCAGGCGGAAACCGACGGCCTGATGCTCGATGATAGCCTTGCCGAAGCTCTTGCGCTCCTTGGCGTAGCCGACCGCGATGTCGAGCGCCGCCTGGGCCATCCCCACGCACTGCGCCGCGATGCCGATGCGGCCGACCTCAAGGTTGGAGAGCGCGATGCGATAGCCTTCGCCCTCTCCGCCCAGCATCAAGGCGTCTTCGATGAACAGGTTTTCGAAGCGGATCGCGCAGGTGTCCGAAGCGGCCTGGCCCAGCTTGTGCTCGACCTTGTCCACCGAATAGCCCGCGCGGTCGGTCGGCACGAGGAAGGCCGACAGGCCCTTCTTACCGGCGGCGGGGTCGGTGACAGCGAAGACGATGGCCAGACCGGCGATGCGCCCGGAGGTGATGAATTGCTTGGCGCCATTCAGCCGCCAGCCGCCCTCGACACGCGTCGCGCGCGTCCGGATCGCCGAGGCGTCCGAACCCGCATCGGCCTCGGTCAGGGCGAACGCGCCGATCATGCGGCCAGCCACGAGATCAGCCAGGAAGCGGGTCTGCTGTTCCGGCGAGCCCAAGCGCTGGAGCGCGGAAACGATCAGGCTGTTCTGGATCGAGATGATCGTCGACAATGCGCCATCGCCCGCCGCGATCTCGATCAGCGCCAGGGCATAGGAGACATAGTCCGCGCCAGCGCCGCCGAACTCCTCGGGCGCGGTCATGCCCATCAGGCCCAGCCCGGCGACTTCTTCGAACAGCGCCTGAGGATAACCGCCAGCCGCTTCGAAGGCCGCTGACTGCGGGCGAAGACGCTCCTGCGCGAAGTCGCGCACCGCGTCGCGGATGGCCAATTGCGTCGCGGTGAGGATCATGAAAACCCGAAAGTCTGGAATTTACTCAAGAGTAGTTTCTTTGGATTTTGCGCTGCGTCGTCAATCCGCGACGCGTGACGCAGCCTAACAGATCAGAGCCGCGATGCTTGCCCGGGCGGCGTATTGACAAGGTTCCGAGCCCCGATCACCTACCCGGAAGTAAGTGCAAAAACAACGAAGTCGGCCTTGGGCGCGGCGCAAATCGGAAGGGTTGAAAAATGGGGATTCGCACCCGCTTCACCGAGCTTGTCGGTATCGAGCATCCCATTGTTCAGGGCGGCATGATGTGGGTCGGTCGCGCCGAGCTGGCGGCGGCGGTTTCCAATGCCGGCGGCCTTGGCCTGTTGACCGCCCTCACCCAACCGACACCCGACGAACTGCGCCGCGAGATCGACCGCTGCCGGGCGATGACCGACAAGCCGTTCGGCGTGAACCTGACGATCCTGCCTTCGGTCTCGCCGCCGCCCTATGCCGAGTATCGCCGGGCGATCATCGAGTCAGGCATCACCATCGTCGAGACCGCCGGCTACAAGCCGCAGGAGCATGTCGACGACTTCAAGGCGCATGGAATTAAGGTCATCCACAAATGCACGGCTGTGCGCCATGCGCTCTCGGCCGAGCGGATGGGGGTCGACGCGATCTCCATCGACGGCTTCGAATGCGCTGGCCACCCGGGCGAAGACGACATTCCCGGCCTGGTGCTGATCCCGGCGGCCGCCGACAAGGTCAAGATCCCGATGATCGCCAGTGGCGGGATCGGCGACGGACGTGGCCTGGCCGCCGCCCTGGCCCTCGGCGCCGAGGGCATCAACATGGGCACGCGCTTCTGCGCCACGGTCGAAGCCCCGATCCATGACAACATCAAGCTGCTGCTGGTCCAGAACGACGAGCGCGCCACCAACCTGATCTTCCGCGCCTTCCACAATACCGGCCGCGTGGCCAAGAACTCAGTGTCGGACGAGGTCGTGGCGCGGGGCGGCAAGGCCGGCGCGGTGTTCGAGGACGTCCGGCCGCTGGTTTCCGGCGCCCAAGGCCGCACCGCGCTCGAGACGGGCGATGTCGACGCCGGGCTGATCTGGGCCGGCCAGGTCCAAGGCCTGATCCACGACATTCCGACCTGCCAGGATCTGATCGACCGCATCATGCATGACGCCGAAACGATCATCCGGGGCCGGTTGTCCGGCTTCCTCACCGAGGGGCGCGCCTGATGGCCTACGCCTTCCTCACGGTCGAGAACGCCGGCCGCGTCACCATCGTCACAATCAACCGGCCCGACAGGCACAATGCGCTCAACGCCGAGGCTCAGGTCGAACTGGCCCACGCCTTCGACGCCTTCGAGGCCGATGACGAGCAATGGGTCGCTATCCTGACCGGCGCGGGACCAAAGGCCTTCTGCGCGGGACACGACCTCATGTCGCCCATGCCGCTGAGCAGCGCTGACCTGCCGCCCTCGGGTTTTGGCGGCATCACTTCGCGCCTTGAACTCACCAAGCCGGTGATCGCGGCCGTGAATGGCATCGCCATGGGCGGCGGCTTCGAGATCGCCCTGGCCTGCGACATCGTCGTCGCCGCCCAGAACGCCACCTTCGCCCTGCCGGAGGTCAAGGTGGGCTTGGCCGCTCTGGGCGGCGGGATCCTGCGCCTGCCGCAAGAGATCGGCCTGAAGCGGGCCATGGGGCTGATGCTGACTGGCCGCCGGCTCAGCGCCGCCGAGGGTCTGTCGCTGGGCTTTGTCAATGAGGTGGTCCCGAGCGACGCCCTGGCCGGCGCGATGCGCTGGGCCGAGGAAATCCTGGCTTGCAGCCCGATGTCGGTGCGCGCCACCAAGCAGACCGCGCTCAAGGGTCTGGGCGAACCGCTCGCCACGGCCCTGGAAGCCCAGTGGGACTATCCCGCCGTACGACATATGCTGGCCTCGGAAGACGCCAGGGAAGGCCCCGCCGCCTTCGCCGCCAAGCACGCGCCCGACTGGAAGGGAAAATGACCTTGAAGCCGAGCTCCACGTCGGAACGCGCCGGCCCACTCAGCGGGCTGCGGCTCGTGGAGTTCGTCGGCATCGGCCCCGGGGCCGCATTGTGCAATGCTGCTGTCCGACCTGGGCGCCGAGGTGGTTCGCATCGACCGCCAAGGCGGCAACGGCTGGCCCAATCCCGTGGTCGATCGTGGCCGCGCGACCTTGGCCATCGACCTGCGCAGCGAAGAAGGACTCGCCCGCTGCCTGGACGTGATCGCCCATGCCGATGTGGTCATTGAGGGCTTCCGGCCCGGAACCATGGAACGCCTGGGCCTGGGCCCGGATGTCCTGCTCGCCCGCAACCCCCGGCTGGTCTTTGGGCGGATCACCGGCTGGGGCCAGACCGGTCCCCTTGCCAAAGCGGCTGGCCACGACATCAACTACATCGCTCTCACCGGAGCGCTTGCCGCCATGGGACGTCCGGGCGAGCCCGCGACGCCACCGCTGAACCTGGTGGGCGACTTCGGTGGCGGATCGATGCTGTTGGCGTTCGGGATCATGGCCGCGCTCCGGGAACGCGAGCGCTCGGGCAAGGGCCAAGTGATCGACGCGGCCATAGTGGACGGGGTCTCGTCCCTGATGAGCAGGTTCGCGGGACTGCTGCCCAGCGGCCGCATCGACATGTCGCGCGAAGGCAACATGCTGGGCGGCGCCGCGCCGTTCTATCGCTGCTACATCTGCGCCGACGGCCAGGAGATCGCGCTTGGTCCTCTCGAGCCGCAGTTCTACGCCGAACTGCTCAAGCGGATCGACGCACCAGCCGACTTCTTCGACAAGCAGAACGACGCCTCGCTTTGGCCGGAGCGGTCGATGGCCCTGGCAAAAATCTTCCGCACTCGGACAGCCAGCGAATGGTGCGTGCTGCTGGAGGGAACCGACGCCTGCTTCGCGCCCGTCGTCGCGCTGAAGGATGCGCCCGATCACCCGCACATGGCCGAGCGCGGAGTCTATGTCGCGCACGACGGCCTGCGGCAGGTGGCGCCCGTCCCGCGCTTTTCACGCACGCCCGGCGCGATCCAGGCGGCCGGTGACGGCGCTGCAGTGGTCGATCAGTGGAATGCGACACCCCGCAAGGGCGCCGAAGGTTAGCTGACCGCTTCCGTCACCAGATCCTTGAGAGGCGTGGTCGCGTCGGCCAGACGCGCCACGTCCACGCGCGCGCCTTCCACGACCAGCTTGCGGCCCTGGACATAGTCCTTCACCGCATTGACGCAATCAAGCGCGACGACCCGACCGGCCTTCAGATAGATCACGGAAAAACTGCGGCTGGCGATGTCGCCCCGGACCACGGTCTGGTCGTAGCCGATGGAAAGTCCGACCGTCTGCAGCTTGATGTCGTACTGGTTGGACCAGAACCACGGCGTCGCGTCGTGGTCGATCGGCTGACCCAGGATGGCCTTAGTCGCCACGCTCGCCTGATCATTGGCGTTCTGCACGGACTCCAGCCGGACCTGCGCGCCTTCGGCATAGCGGTTGGCGTGGCGCGCGCAGTCGCCGATCGCGAACACGTCGGGCAGGGTCGTGCGGCAGTGCGCGTCGACCGCCACGCCGTTGCCACCCTCGGCGCCCGCGGCGACCAGCGGCTCAACCGCCGGGACGATCCCGATGCCGACAATCACCAGATCGGCCTGCAGCACCTCACCATCGGCCAGCCGCACCCCGGTGACCCGATCCTCGCCGAGGATGCAGTCGACGGCCACGCCGAGCCGGACATCCACGCCATGCGCGCGATGCTCGGCCTCCAGGAAGCGCGACAGCGGCTCGCCCGCGACCCTGGCCAGCACCCGGTCCAGGGCCTCAAGCAGGACGACCTTCTTGCCGAACTTGGACAGCACCGCCGCCGCCTCGAGGCCGATATAGCCACCGCCGATCACCACGACGTTCGAGACGTTGGGCATCTCGGCCATCATCCGGTCGGCGTCGGCTCGCGTGCGCACGGTGTTCACACCAGCCAGATGGTGGCCGTCGCAACTGACGCGGCGCGGCGCGCCGCCCGTCGCCCAGACGAGGTGGCGATAGCCGATTACCTCGCCGGACTCCGTCGTCACAGTATGGGCTGCGGCGTCGACAGAGGTCACCGTCGTTCCGAGCTTGAACGTTACGTTCCGCTCGACCCAGAAGGCCTCGGGACGGATCAGCAAACGCTCGAACGGCTTGTCGCCGCCGAAATATTCCTTCGACAGGGGTGGCCGTTCATAGGGCAGGTCAGGCTCGGCGCCGACGACGAGGATCCTGCCCTCGAACTTGCCCTGACGCAGCGCGATCGCGCAGGCCGCCCCGGCGTGGCCCGCGCCGACAATCAAGACGTCCGTATCGTTACGCATTCGACGGTCCCATGATCTTCGTCGGTCTCGGCGGCTTCCGCCTAGTCCTCTTCGGCGATCTGCACCTTCATGCCGTCGAGCGCGTCGCTGAAGCGTAACTGGCATGAGAGGCGCGAGCGCTCGTCACGATGCGCCGAGCTGTCGAGCAAGTCGTTCTCGTCGTCAGTCATCTTGGGCAGCTTGTCGGCGAAGGCTGGATCGACATGGACGTGGCAGGTGGCGCAGCTGCAGCAGCCGCCGCACAGCGCCAGAAGCTCATCGAACCCCGCGTCGCGGATCAGTTCCATCACCGTCAGTCCGGCGTCGCCCTCGATTTCCCGTTCCACGCCTTCACGGGTAACGACGATCAGCTTTGGCACGATGGAAAACTCCGATGAAGCGCTACGGCCCCGGGGTCGTGGACGCAAACGCAAGCCTTGCCGAATGCACCAACCCAGCCCTGCGAACAAGGCGACGCGGCGCCGCTCCTCACAAGATATCGCCACGCCGTATGTTTGCGACCGCGATCAGACCCGGCCGGTGACGGGCAGCAGCGCGCCAGTAACGGCCGAAGCCTGCGGCGACAGCAGAAACACGACGACATTGGCCAGGGCTTCAGGCGTCACCCAGCGGGTGAAGTCGGCGTCCGGCATGTCCTTCCGGTTGGCAGCGGTGTCGATGATGCTAGGCAGCACGGCGTTGACGCGGACCCCTGCGTCTTTCAGTTCCTCGGCCAAGGCCTCGGTCAGGCGCGCGACGCCGGCCTTGGACGCGGCATAGGCCCCCATTCCCATCGCCGCCTTGATTGAAGCGGCAGCGCCGACATTGACGATAGCGCCCTTCGACGCCAGCAGCAGTGGCGTCAGCGCGCGCGAGGTCACCAGGGTGGTCTTGATGTTCATCGCGTACAGCCGGTCCCAGGTCGCGATGTCACCATCGATCACGGTCTCCCACTGGAAGCCGCCAGCGATGTTCACCAGTCCATCGAGCTGACCAAACTGCGTCTCGATACGACCGGCGGCGACCTTCATTGCCGTCTCGTCGGTCAGGTCGACACCGCCCAGCGCCAGATCCACGCCTTCGAAGGGGTCTGCCGCGAGATCGATTCCGACCACGTTCCATCCGGCCTGCTTCAGGACCTCGACCGTCTTTCGGCCAAGCGCACCCGCCGCGCCGGTGACCGCTACTGTGCGGGCCATGTCTTGCTCCTGCTGCTCATCGGGCGCGATCATTCGACCGGCGACAGGATGATATCCTTCGCCAGACAGGCCCGGCCAAGGGCCGTAGTATCGGCCAAACCCAAAGGTGCTAATCTCATCGTCGCCGCGATGCCTTCCGCCAAGACCGTCGCCGCTCTTGCTACGCTCGGGTGAAATAATAGGAACAGGGCCTAGTCTTGGCCCTGCGGCGCCCAACGCGATCGCCTGTGAACATCGAGGATGGCCATGAAGCCTGGAATGAAGCTTAGCAGCAGCGTCTGCGACACCGACGTGATGGTGATCCGCGCCGGCGCGGGAACCGTCGCTTGCGGCGGCGCGCCCATGGTCGAAAAGCGCACTGCCGAGCGCGGCGCCGCCGATCCGGCTTTCGCTACCGGGTCCCAGATCGGCAAGCGTTATGTCGATGCGGCCAGCACGGTCGAGTTTCTGTGCGTGAAGGCGGGACAGGGCTCCCTGTCGCTCGACGGCGTTGCGCTGCAGACCAAAGAAGCCAAGCCGCTGCCTTCCTCCGACTGAGTCACGCTTCATGAATATCTCGCTCATCCTGCAGATGGCGGCCGACGCGGATCCGGATCGCATCGGTCTGGTTTGCGATGGACGACGCTGGTCCTATGCCGGATTGCAGCGCGCGGCCCTGGGCGCGGCGCGGCGCCTCCGCGAGAGTGGCTGCAGCCACGTCGCCCTGCTGGACGAGAGCAGCGAAGCCGCCGCCATCGCCCTGTTCGGCGCCGCCATCGCCGGCGTCCCCTACGTGCCGCTCAACTATCGTCTGGCCGAGGCCGATCTCGCCGCCCTGCTGGCCCGCGTCGCGCCGGCCTATATCGTTGGCGACGCCGCGCAGATCGAACGGCTGAGCCCGAGCGCCGGCCATGTCGCCCGCTCTCGCGCGCAGTTCGTCGCCGAAGCCGAGGCCTCGTCGGACGGCCCCGAGCTGGAGGACAGCGAAGAAACCATCGCGGTCCAGCTGTTCACCAGCGGCACGACCGCCGCGCCCAAGGCCGCCGTGCTGCGCCATTCCAACCTGCTGTCCTACATCCTGGGAACGGTCGAGTTCGCCTCGGCGCCCGAGGAAGACGCAGCGCTGGTCTGCGTTCCGCCTTACCACATCGCCGGGATCGCGGCCCTGCTGAGCTCGATCTACGCCCTGCGTCGCATTCTGCTGCTGCCGGCCTTCGATCCTGACGCCTGGCTTGCTTTGGTCGAGGCCGAGGGCGCCAGCAACGCCTTCGTCGTGCCGACCATGCTGTCGCGGATCATCGCGCGGATCGACGCGGGCGCGGCGGCCGATGTCGGATCGCTGCGAGCCCTGGCCTATGGCGGCGGCCGCATGCCGCTGGAACTGATCGAGCGCGCCCTGGACCTGTTCCCGGACTGCGGCTTCACCAACGCCTATGGCCTGACCGAAACCAGCTCGACCGTCGCCCTGCTGGGCCCTGACGAGCACCGCGGCGCCCACCGCGCGGAGGACGACGCCGTCCGCGCGCGCCTGGCTTCGGTCGGAAAGCCGCTGCCGACTATTGAGCTGGAGATCCGCGACGAGGACGGAAAGGTCCTTCCGACCGGCGAACGCGGCGAGATCTATGTGCGCGGCGAGCAGGTGTCGGGCGAGTATCGCGAGCGCAGCGCGCTGGACGCCGATGGCTGGTTCCCGACCCGCGACGCCGGCTGGCTAGACGCCGGGGGCTATCTGTTCCTGGCGGGCCGCGCCGACGACGTGATCGTTCGCGGCGGCGAGAACATCTCGCCGGGTGAGATCGAGGACGTGCTGATGACGCATCCGGCGCTCGCCGACGCGGCAGCCGTCGCGGTCGCCTCTGTCGAATGGGGCGAAACGGTCGGCGTGGCGCTGGCGGCCAAGGCTGGCCATGTCGCGCCAACCGAGGACGAACTTCGCAGTCTCATTCGGGGGCGCCTGCGCTCTTCGCGCGTGCCCGAACACATCGTATTCGTCGACGCCCTGCCCTATAACGAGATGGGCAAACTGCTGAGGCGAGAGGTACGCAAACTCTTCTGAAACCCGGCGTCGTGACCGCCCCCCGCAACCCGCTGACCGGCGTCGCCGACCTCTGGGTCGAGGCTCTGGCCCGGGACGTCGGTGACGCGCGCCTGGCCGGGATCGACGGCGCGACCTTGATCGGCGAACGGGCGATGCTTGGCGGTTTTATGATCCCTGGCCGGATCTCGGCCGGTGGCGGCTGCCGGCTCTACGACGCCCGCGACGGCGCGGTGGCCCTCAACCTGGCCCGCGCTGCGGACCGTGAATTGCTCCCGGCGCTGTTCGAGACCGACGCGCTGGACATCGCTGACGAGCAGGCTGTCGCTGCCCAGATCGCCATCTCCGACGCCATGCCCTTGGTGGCGCGCGGCAGGTTGATGGGCCTGGCGATCGCCGCCGAGCGCGAGGACACCCCGCCCGGTCCATCATGCGTGACCCTTGTCGAAGGCGCTCCCGCGACGCCCAGCGCGCGCCGTCCGAAGGTCCTCGATCTTTCCGCTCTATGGGCTGGCCCGTTAGCCGGACACCTGCTGTGGCTCGCCGGCGCCGAGGTGATCAAGGTCGAGAGCCACACCCGCCCCGACGCCATGCGCGACGGCGACTGCGCCCTGTTCGGACTACTCAATCAGGGCAAGGCGAGCGTGGCGCTGGATTTCCGCGCGCCGGACGATCGCCGGGCGCTGCTGGCCCTGATCGCACAGTCCGACATCGTGATCGAAGCCGCCCGTCCGCGCGCCCTGGCGCAACTGGGGATCGACGCCGGCGAACTGGTGCGCGCAAAGCCGGGACTGGTCTGGATCACCATCACCGGCCACGGCGCCGACGACCCTGCGGCTGACTGGGTGGGGTTTGGCGACGATTGCGGCGTCGCGGCGGGGCTGAGCGTGGCGCTTCGGGCGGCGAGCGGCCGCTCGGGCTTCGTCGGTGACGCCATCGCCGATCCGCTGACCGGCATCATGGCCGCCCGGGTGGCCTGGGATGCCTGGCGCACGGGGCGTGGCGGGCGTTTCGGGTTGTCGATGCGCGGCGTAGCCGCAAAGGCGCTGGCGGAAGCCGAGCCATCCGATCTCGCCGTAGAGCTCAAGGCCTGGAGCCAGGCCGAGGGACGTCCATTCCAGCCCGTCTGCAAACGGCGTGCGACTGTCCTCCCCGCCTGGGGCGCTGACACCGCCTCGTATCTGGCGAGACTCCCACCATGCTGATCACAGGCGCACAACTCGAGGATGGCCCTGTTCGTGACATTCGCGTCGAGCGGGGCGTGGTGACGGCCATCGGGATATTGGAAGCCACGCCGGGCGAAGTCGTGGTCGCCGCGCATGGTGGCTTGTTGCTGCCTGGTCTGCACGACCATCACATCCATGCCGCCGCCCTGGCCGCGTCACTCACCTCAGTCCGCTGCGGCCCGCCAGAAGTGGCCGATGCGGACGCCTTCGCCGCAGCGTTGCGGGCGGCTCCCGGCGGCGACTGGCTACGCGGCACGGGCTACCACGAGAGCGTCGCTGACATGCTCGACGTGACGATGCTCGACGCGATCGTGGCCGACCGCCCTGTCCGCGTGCAGCACCGCTCGGGCCGGATGTGGTTCCTCAATTCGGCGGCCCTGGACATTTTGCTGGCCGACCACGCTCCGCCCCCCGGACTGGAGCGCGACGGCGGCAAGTTCACCGGACGCCTGTTCGACGAGGACGCCTGGATGAAACAGGCGCTGGGCAGTCGCCCCCCCGCCCTGGCGGCCGTGGGCGCGATCCTGGCGCGCGCGGGCGTCACGGGCCTCACCGACATGTCACCCGCTAACGACGCTGTCATGGCTCGCCATTTCGCCGCGCAGAATGCGACTGGGTCCTTGCCCCAAAAAGTTCTGCTGGCCGGACGGGTGGACCTTAGCCGGACGGACATGACCGGCGCGGTCCAGCTGGGCCCGGCGAAACTGCATCTGCACGAGGCGGAACTGCCGGACTTCGACGACGCCGTATCCTTCGTCCGGACCGCCCACACGCGAGGTCGTGCGGTCGCCGTACATTGCGCCACCGAGGTCGAGCTGGTCTTCACCCTGGCGGCCTTCGACGCGGCCGGCGTCCATCCCGGCGACCGGATCGAGCACGCCTCCATCGCCCCCAACTCGGCCGTCGACGAGATCGCCCGCCTTGGGTTGGCCGTGGTCAGCCAACCGCATTTCGTGGCCGAGCGCGGCGATATCTATCGCGCCGACGTGGAGCCTGAACTGCAGCCCCTGCTCTATCGTCTGAGCGCCTTCCGCGACGCCGGCGTTACCCTGGCGGCCGGCAGCGACGCGCCCTTCGGCGGCCCCGATCCGTGGGCGTCGATGGCGGCGGCCGTGTCGCGGCGCACCCGGGACGGACACCTGATCGGCGAGGTCGAGGCGTTGACGCCCGAGGAGGCGCTGGACCTCTATATGCGCGCGCCCGATGCGCTGGAGCGCCGACGCCGCGTGGAGGTTGGCGCACCCGCCGACCTCTGCCTGATCGACCGTCCCTGGGCGCGGGCGCGGGAGGCCCTAGCTGAGGTGCGGGTCCGCGCCGCCTGGGTCGATGGGCGGGCGATCTTCGATGGCGTCGATAAGGCCCCAGTCTAGCGCCGTCGCTGCGTTGATCCGGCGACCCGACAGCAGCAAGAGCGCGGTCCGCTGACGGCCGATCCGCCGCGCGATCGACACGCAACCGCCGGCCCCGGGGATCAGGCTCATGGCCAGTTCCGGAAGCTGGAACCAGGCCTTCGGCGACGCGGTGATGCGCCCTGCGAAAGCTGCGATCTCCAGCCCGGCGCCGACGCACGCGCCCTGGATGTGAACGTGCACAATCTCGGCGCGGCGTGACAATGGCCGGGCCGGCAGGGTCAGGCTTCTTATCCGGTGAGCCGTTGCAGGATCGCGGGTGACGCCGAATTCGTCGAGATCGCCGCCGACGCTGAAGGCGGGACCGATGGATCGCAGTTCAACCCTTTGGATATCCTGATCGCTGGCGGCGACCGTAAAAGCTTGGAAGAGCTCGTCCCGCATCGTCCGGTCGATGGCGTTCCGAGCCCAGGGACGGTCCAGCGTGATCCGCAACACGGCGTCTTCGCGGGTCATCAGAACCCGTCCCGGCGGCGACGGACTCGCCGTGCGCTCTGCGAGCCAGGCGCCATGCTCGGCGCTGCCTTGCAGCATTCCGTAGGCCAGGGATTCCAGGGTCAAGGCCTGCTCGACAGCGACACCCTCAAGCGCTCGCAGCACTTGAACCGCAACAGTCGCCGCGTTCGGATTGGCGTTGACTTGGGAGATCAGCGCTTCGGCAGAGACAGGGGGCTCGACCACCGCATCGACCCAGGCTGCTGAAGGGTGCGTCGATGCGCCAAGTCCGATCAGCGGAAACGGCGCCACGCCCATCGCCGCCGGTTCGCGCCAGGTCTCAAGGTTGATGAAACCCAGTGGCCAGGGATGCTCGCTTATGTCCGGCCAGCCGTTCGCGGGATCGATGAGGATCATGACTGGAGGTTTCCCTGAACCTCAGACGCCCCGCAAGCAGGATCACGGTATTCATCGCGTCCGGGATTGCGCTCTGCGTGGGATCGTTGATCCCCACGCGGAGCGACAGGTCGGCTAGAGTCCGCCCATGCAGAGGTATTTCAGCTCGCTATAGTCCTCCAGACCGTGCCGCGAACCCTCGCGACCGGTGCCGGATTCCTTGATCCCGCCGAACGGCGCGACCTCGGTGGAGATCAGGCCGGTATTGATCCCGACCATGCCCACTTCCAGCGCCTCGGCCACCCGCCAGACCCGGCCGATATCCCGCGTGTAGAAATAGCCGGCCAGGCCGACCTCGGTGTCATTGGCCATGGCTAGCGCCTCGGCTTCGGTTTCGAACTCGAACAGCGCGGCGACGGGTCCGAAGGTCTCCTCGTGCGCGATCAGCATCGCCGGGGTGCAGCCGCCGATCACCGTGGGCTCGAAGAAGCCATGGCCCAGGTCGTGGCGACGGCCACCGGTTACCAGGCGTCCGCCATGGCTGAGCGCGTCGGCGATGTGCTCCTCCACCTTGAGGACCGCCGCCTGGTCGATCAGCGGGCCAAGCGCGACGCCGGCCTCGCTGCCGGGGCCGACCTTCAGCTTGGCCACGGCCTGGGCCAGCTTGGCCTCGAAGGCTGAGGCGATGTCCTTGTGAACCAGGATACGGTTCACGCAGACGCAGGTCTGGCCGTTGTTGCGATATTTCGAGGCGATCGCGCCTTCGACGGCGGCGTCGAGATCGGCGTCAGCGAAGACGATGAACGGGGCGTTGCCGCCCAGTTCCATGGAGATCTTCTTCATGGTGGGCGCACACTGCGCCATCAGGGTCTTACCCACCTCGGTCGAGCCGGTGAAGGTGAGCTTGCGCACGACCGGGCTGGCTGTCAGCTCGCCGCCGATCACCCGGGCCGAGCCGGTGACGACGTTGAGGACACCAGGCGGAATGCCGGCCTGTTCGGCCAGACGCACCAGCGCCAGGGCGGTCAGAGGCGTCTGGGACGCCGGCTTCAGGATGATCGTGCAGCCCGCTGCGAGGGCTGGCGCGATCTTGCGCGTCACCATAGCCGCGGGGAAGTTCCAGGGTGTGATCGCCGCGACCACGCCCACTGGCTGGCGGATTACAACCAGCCGGCTGTCGGCCCGGTGGCTGGGGATCACCTCGCCATAGAGGCGCTTGGCCTCTTCGGCGAACCACTCGATGTAGCTGGCGGCATAGGCGATCTCGCCGCGCGCTTCGGCGAGGGGCTTGCCCTGCTCGCGAGTGAGGATCAGCGCCAGATCCTCCTGGGCGGCTGTCACCGCGTCGTACCAGCGGCGCAGGATGCGGGACCGGTCGCCGGCGGTCTTTGCCCGCCACTCAGGCAGCGCCGCCCCGGCGGCGGCGATGGCGGCGGTCACATCCTCGGCGCTTAGGCTGGGAACCTGGCCCAGGGTCTCGCCTGTCGCGGGATCGGTCACGGCCAGACTGGGCTCGCCGATCCAGGCGCCGCCAATCCAGCACTGCTCGCGCAAGAGGGCCGGATCGTTCAACAGATGCCGCATCTCTGGATCACCTTTGGCAGGGCCGCTTTGGGCGACCGTATTTCCCTCGTCCTAGCACAGGACGGCGGCGCGCCGCGGATCGCGCTCGCGATAACGCGTCAACGCTGTGAGCGCCGCCAAACCTAACGCCGGGCGTTGGGGTCCGGGTTCCAGCGCGGCTCGCGTTTTTCGGCGAAGGCCTTGGGACCTTCCTCGAAATCGGGGTGCGACCACTGCGACTTGAGCAGCTCCCAGCCATGGGTCGGCGCGGCGGGATCGCTGAGTTCGGTGGCGCTCCAGATCGCTCGCTTGGTCAGGGCCATGGCCTGGGGCGAGTTGGCGCACAGGGCGCGCGCCAGCTCCCTGGCCTTCGCCATGGCGTCGGCGGCGGTGGGTTCGAGCAGATCGATCATACCCAGCGCATAGGCCCGCTCGGCCGGCATCCGGTATGATTTGCCCGCCAATCCCATCAACAAGGCCGCGCCCAAACCTGCCCTGCGAGCAATTCCGATGGATTCCAGGGCCGAGACCTGACCGACACTGACATGGGTGTCCATGAACTGCGCGCTCTGGCAGGCCACGACGATGTCGCTGTCGGCCACGAAGTGCAGGCCGCCCGCATTGACCAGACCGTTGACGCAGCAGATCACCGGCTTGGTCACCTGACACATGCGCGGCGAGAACCGGTTGGCCGCGGCGTAGGGCTGGTTCTGCAAGCCGCCGACGCCGACCTCGAGCGCGGCCACGTCGGCTCCGGTACAGAAGTGCCGCTCGCCGGCCCCGGTGAGGATGACCGCCACGATGGCCGTGTCCTCATTGACCCGCGCCCAGGCCGCTTCCAGCGCCAGCAGCAGAGTCGGGTTCAGGGAATTGCCCTGGCCTGGCCGGTTGAGGGTCAGGATCGCGACGCCATCCTCCAGCTCGAACGACAGCGGCTCGGTCTGGACTTCGGGAGAATGGGTCAAGAACAGGCTCCTTCCGCGAGAAGTCACGGATATTGGGGTGGCGACATGGGCGCGTCGGCCACTGAAACCTCTATCCCAGACCGCAAAGCTAGCCGACCCCCTTCCACATCGCCCCGACGGTAGATGACGGCCCCGCTTCGTCGAATGGATGGATGCGCCGGCCGCGAGGGCTCTGTAGGATCGCAGATCTTGGCGTTTGTTGGGTTTGCCTTTGCATATGCCGCCTCTTGTCGAGTGAAGCCTATCAATGTCTGCGTCGCCCTCCTCGCCTTGGAAAACGCCCAACGACCGTCTCAAGGATCGCGAGATCAAGCGCGAAGCCGTGCTGCTGGCCGCGGCGCGCGCGTTCAACGAGCGCGGCTTTCACAACACCGCGCTGGAAGACGTCGCGACGACACTGAAGGTCACCAAGCCCACCATCTACTACTACGGTGAGAGCAAGGAGGCGCTGCTGGCCGCCTGCTATCGCCGCGCTCTGGACACCTTGGACGACGTCACCCGTAGCTCGGAGGCCGACGCCGCCGATGGGCGCACGCGCCTGCGCGTCCTGATCGTCGCCTATGGCGAGGCCATCCTGTCGATCTACGGCCGCTGCCTGACGCGCGTGCCGGACAACAGCCTGTCGCCCCCGCTGCGCAAGGAGTTGCGGGCCATCAAGCGCACCGTCGACGATCGCATCCGGCGGGTGCTTGAGGATGGCGTGCGCGACGGAACGCTGAAGCCGACCGACATCAAGATGACCGCCTTCGCCATAGCCGGAGCGCTCAACGCCGCCGCCCTGTGGTTCGAGGAGACAGGTCCCTCCTCGCCCCGGGAGATCGGCGAGCATTACGCCGATCTCTTCGTCGCGGCCCTGACGCCGGCCTGAGCGGCGCCCCGTCAGGCTTCGATATCGACGTCCTTGGTTTCCTTCAGGAACAGGATGCCGATCACGGCCGTCACGCCGGCCACCACGATGGGATACCAGAGGCCGTAATAGATATTGCCCGTGGCCGCGACCATGGCGAAGGCCGTGGTCGGCAGGAAGCCGCCGAACCAGCCATTGCCGATGTGGTAGGGCAGGCTCATCGAGGTGTAGCGGATATTGGTCGGGAACATCTCGACCAGCATGGCGGCGATCGGCCCGTAGACCATGGTCACATAGATCACCAGCAGGGTCAGGATCCCGACCACCAGAGGCTTGTTGACCAGGGCGCTGTCGGCCTTGCCGGGATAGCCCGCCGTGGCCAGAGCCACGCCCAGTTCGGCCTCCCAGCTCTTCTTGCGGGCCGCGAAGGCGGCCTTGTCGAGCGTGTCGCCGGCGAAAGATGGCAGGACGGTCTCGCCGATCTTCACCTGGGCCACAGCGCCGGCCGGCGCCGCCGCATTGGTGTAGGTGACGCCCGCCTTTGCGAGATAGGACTTGGCCAGGTCGCAGGAGGTATTGAACACCGTCTTGCCGATGGGATCGAACTGGAACGAGCAGTCGGCGGGATCGGCGACCACGGTCACCGGCGAGGTCGCCACTGCGGAGGCCAAGCGCGGATTGGCGGCGACGGTCAGGGTCTTGAACAGCGGGAAATAGGTCAGGCAGGCCAACACGCAGCCCAGCATGATGATCCACTTGCGGCCAATCTTGTCCGACAGCCAGCCGAAGAGGACGAAGAACGGGGTGCCGATCAGCAGCGAGATCGCCACCAGCGTGTTGGTCAGCCCGCCATCGACCTTGAGCATCTTCTCCAGGAAGAACAGGGCGTAGAACTGGCCGGTGTACCAGACCACGGCCTGGCCGGCGGTCAGACCCACCAGAGCCAGGATGACGATCTTCAGATTGCCCCACTTGGCGAAGCTGTCGGCCAGGGGCTTCTTGGAGCCCTTGCCCTCGTCGATCATCTTCTGGAAGGACGGGCTTTCCGACAGCTGCAGGCGGATCCACAGCGACACGCCCAGCAGCAGCACCGAGATCAGGAACGGAATACGCCAGCCAAACTCCTTGAAGGCGTCCTCACCCATCAGGTTACGGGTCACCAGGATGACGATCAGGCTCAGGAACAGGCCGAAGGTCGCGGTGATCTGGATGAAGCTGGTATAGAGCCCGCGCCGGTTGGCGGGGGCATGCTCGGCCACATAGGTCGCCGCGCCGCCATATTCACCGCCCAGCGCCAGACCCTGCAGCAGCCGCATCAGCACCAGGGCGATGGGGGCGATGATGCCGATCTGCTCGTAGCTGGGCAGCAGGCCGACCACGAAGGTCGACAGGCCCATCAGGAGCATGGTGACGAGGAAGGTGTTCTTGCGGCCCCACAGATCGCCCAGACGGCCGAACACCAGGGCTCCGAACGGGCGGACCGCGAAGCCCGCGGCGAAGGCGAGCAGGGCGAAGATGTAGCCCGTGGTTTCGTTCACGCCGGAGAAGAAATGGTGGGTGATATAGGTGGCCAGCGAGCCGTACAGATAGAAGTCGTACCACTCGAAAACCGTGCCCACCGAGGCGGCTCCGATGACGAGTCCGTCCTTGCGGCCGACCGCAACACCGTCCTTTGCGCCCGTATTGTCGGCCTTGGCCATGGAATCCCCCGTTTGTGTTATCGCTACCATGGCATGAGTTGAGCGTCACCACGCTCAGACTCGCTTATCTCGGCATGTTGTCAGAGTTTTCCGGGCCTGGGGAGGTGAACCTTACCCTTCACGCCGTAGAAACGCCCGTATTTGCTGGGATGACGTGACAAATCCTTCCCGGTTCGTCAGGCTCGACGTTCCTTGATTCCAACTTTGGATGAGCTAGCAAAATGAACGTTTCCGATCTGGTCGACGCCGCAGTCGCCGCCGACGACAAGCTGACCAAGGCTCAGGCCAAGGCGATCATCGACGGCGTGTTCAAGGCCGTGACCGACGCCGCCGTTAAGGGCGAAGAAGTTTCGATCCCGGGCTTTGGCAAGTTCAAGGTTCAGGCCAAGCCGGCCCGCACCGGTCGCAACCCGGCCACGGGCGCCGCCATCGAGATCGCAGCCTCCAAGAAGGTCGCCTTCACGCCAGCAAAGCAACTCAAGGACGCCGTCAACGGCTAATCCTTTTGGGATTTGAGGCGACCGGCGCTCCACAGGCGCGTCGGTCGTTCTCTTCCCGCTATTTGTAGTTCAGCGTCCAGGACAGCGTCACCGGGTTGGCCAAGCGGATCGGTCCGGTCGAACACTGGACCAGCGACGTCATCGCACCGGTTGGCGTGCGATAGGTCTCCTCGTCAGCCAGTGGTCGCGAACGGCAGCTCTTGAAGCCTTTGGTCGCGAACTTCGTGACATCCCCGCGCTTGAAGCGGGTCTTGCCGCCCTCGGTGGTTGGCGCTTGCGAAAATCCAGCGAAATCCAGGTCGATGCTCGCGACCGACAGCGGCGTCTGGGCCGAGATCACGTCCGTTCGCGTGATCCTGCCCGGCCCAAAGGCATAGGTCGTCTGTATCGACAGCCGGTCATCGGCGATGGGAGCCGCTTCGCCCAGACGGTCCATCTGGTCCTGTCGGTAAACGACTGTGGTCGCGAGGCCCTTGGTCGTCACCTTGACGTCCCTGGCGTAGGCCAGCGGGGCAAGCAGCGCTCCCTCCTCCAGCTTCACCATTGGCAGCAGTTGCGGAAACTGCCCGTCGGCGACGCCAGACAGCATCCCCGGCGAGAAGGGGACCGGGTAGTAGGGTGAGTTCTCGTGCTGCCCTCTGCCCCCGCTGATCACCGGCAGACTGATAACCCGGCCCCTGTCGCGCAGGGTGACAACCAGCCGGTCATGCTCACCACGTGCGAACCAAGTGAGGGTGCGCTTGGGCAGCTTGTCGAGCCACGCTGCATAGCCAGGATCTGGCACCCTGTCGGTGAAGCCCAACTCGTTCCACACGGCGTTGGTATAGAAATGCTGCCGGGCCAGGCTGAGGTTTTCGCCCAGGATCCGATGTTTGCCGCGATAGGCGTCGGTGCGCCGGCCATGCTCCCACAGGTTCACCGATCCCATGGCCGGATCGAACCAGAAATCCATATGCCGGGCGCTGACCCGCGACGAGAAAGCGTAGGCCATCGTCTTTTCCTCGGCCGTCAGCACGTCAAGCTTGGCAGCCGCCGTCAGCACCTCAAGGAAAGCCGTCTCGCCATAGGCGCCGATGCTGCGGCCATATTCGAAGCCTTCGCCCCGCATGTTGAGGCGCGGCAGCATCAGATCGATGGACTTGCGCAGCCAGGTCTTCACCTCGGCGCTGGCGGGCATTTCCGCCTCGATCAGGCGGTGGGCGATCTCGCCGATTAGCAAAACGCTGTAGCGGTCGAAGCGCCCTTCCCCGTCCGTCTCGTCAGCAAAGCCATAGTCGCCGGAATATTTGCGATAGTGGTCCAGCGTGCGCTCCAGCAGCGCCTCGCTGGCCGAGGCGTCTTCCCAGCCCAGCTGGTAGCGCAGCCGCGCTACGCTGAAAGCCACGCCGTAATAGTTGTTGGGCAGGTTGATCAGGGTCAGGTCGTCGGTCCGCACGAACCGTCGCCAGTCCAGCTTGACCTTTAGCCTGGCGAGGGTCTCGGGCGAGACCGCCTGCTCCAGCAGGCCCGTTTGCTGCAGCATCCGCAGGGCCTGGATGTAGTAATACATGCCCCAGGTGTCGTTGGTGTCGTCGATGGTCAGGTCGGCGATACGCTTGAAGCCGGCCAGATAGGTCGCGAAGCGGGGATCGTCGCGCGGGGTGTCGATCACCAGATAGGCCAGGCCGATGGCGACCTTGCCCGGCAGGAACTTGTCGTCACCGCTGAACACCTTGGTTCCGTCCAGGGTCATGTCGCGCTGCTCGACCAGAAGCGTGTTGAGCAACTTCTCCAGCTCCGGCTGCAGCCGTTTGTGCACGGTCTGGTTCATCGGGGCGACGGCGTTCAGGACAGGCCCGCGCGCATCGGCGAAGGCGATCGAGGGCTGGCCCACCGCGATCAGCAACGCCATCACCAGCCCCTGACGGCGAGCGGAAGTACAGGCGTGCGTGGTCATCTCGACAGAACTCGATTTTACTGTGGGGAAATGAAAACGCGGGCCAGTTTCCCGGCCCGCGCTATCGCTCTTAGAACTTGTAGCGAATGCCGACGACGAACTCGCGGCCGGTATGTTCGTAGTTCAGCATGAATTCATCGGTGCTGTTGGTCCAACGCTCGTCGAACTGATCTGTCAGGTTGATGCCCTCGAACGAGATCGTGAAATTCTTGCTGAGGTCATAAGACATCGACATATCGACATTGAGCGCGTCGGCCTTGCCATCGACGTCGTTGCCGTAAAGCGTCGGCACGCGGGTCAGATACTCGTCACGATAGGTGCCCGAGACCCGAGCCTCGAACGGACCGTTTTCGTAATAGAGCGTGGCGCTCCACGACTTGGGCGACTGGCCCACGATCGGCTGCCGCGACAGCGCGCCAGTCGTCGTGTTGACGATGTAGTCGATGGCCGAGTCCACCTTGGTGTAGTTGAACAGACCGCCGAACTTGTCGAACGGACCGGGCAGGAAGGTGAACGGCGTCTGGAGTGTGATCTCGTAGCCGTTGAGATTGCCGCCGGGAGTGTTCTGGCTTGAGGTGAAGATCACTGTATCGCTGGGCAGCACGCCGACCGGCAGGATCGAGTCCGGGAAGCCAGTGTCTGAGAACAGCATCGCCTGACGCGTGGTCTGGACGTAGGACGAGATTTCCTTGCGGAACAGGGCCACGCTGAACAGGGCACCCTGATAGGGATACCACTCGACACTGACATCGTAGTTATTGGCCCGGATCGGGGCCAGGAACGGGTTGCCGACGGTCAGGGTGGTTTCCGACACACCGCGAGACACCGAACCACCGGGCGTCAGTTGGTTGAGCGCGGGGCGCGCCATCACCTTGGCCGCCGCGAAGCGCACCATCAGGTTCTCGCGCGGTTCGATCGACAGGTTCAAAGCCGGCAGGGTGTCATCGTACTTGTGCTTCAGGTTCAGGGGCGCGGCGCCCAGGATGCCCGTGGCGTCCACCTCGGTCTCGACATAGCGAACGCCCAGATTGCCGCGCACCGGCATGTCCATCAGCTCAGTGCGGAAGTCGGCCTGCACAAAGCCGCCGGTCGAGGTTTCGGTGACGTTGCGAACCTCACCGTTAAAGGGCGTCAGGCGGAAATCGCCGTAGGAATTGACGCAGTTGCAGCTGAAGCCGATCAGGGCGTCCAGCTTGTAGATGTCCGGGATCACCCAGCTCAGCGGGGTGCCGGCCGGCACGTCGAGGCCTTTGCCGAAGTTGGTCACGCGGGTCGAATAGTCGGCGATGGTCTTGCCTTCGGCGGCCAGTTTCGCCAGGGCCGTGGCGGGCACGCCCTCGACGGCCTTGCGGATCTCGTGGACCGAGAAACCGAACTTCTTGCGCGACAGGCCGCCCTTGACGGTAATGGCGTCGGTCAGGTCGTAGGTGACGTCGAACTCGCCGGTCTCGTAGCTGTTGACCGTCTTGTTGGGCCGCAGGCGAATGATTGAGGCGTCGCCCGCAGCGTTTGAGGACATCAGCGCCCAGTTGGCCGGGTTGTTGACGTCGAAGCCGTAGTTCATGCCCGGATGGTTCTTGTCGGTGAAGTCGTAGGAATAGCCATCGACATCATGACGGTCGAACGAGACCGTGGTCTGCTGCGGGTTGCGCCCGATGGCCCGCGACACGCCATACAGGGCGTTGAGGCGCAGACGGTCGCTGAACTCGTGGGTCAGGCCCAGCGAGTTCTGGAAGAAGGTGGTCGACAGGATGTCGATGCGCTGCTCGCTGCGGGCGTCGACGTCGTCGAAGGTCGCCTTGATCAGCGTGCGGTTGGGACCGATGGTGCCCGACACCAGATCCATGGCCCGGAAGCCCTGAACGCCGGTTTCGCGGGCCGGGCTGATGATCTCGACGAACTCCTCGCTGCGGTTCTGATCCAGCTTGGCGTAGAGGGTGTCGAAGGTCAGTCGGGTCTTGTCGGAAACGTCGAACTGAACCGCGCCGGTCAGGCCCAGACGTTCGCGGTCATAGCCGATGCGGCCATAACGCGGGATGCGTGGGTGAGCCGCGCCCCAGGCCGCTTCCTGCGCAGCCAGACCGGTGACGGTCGTACCGTCGGCCTTGGTGATCGTCCCGACCGACTGGTAGCAGGACGAGGCGTTGACGTAGGAGGTGATGACCCCGGCAACGCGGGTGGGCACGCAGAGGTGGTCGCCGGGCACCCGGAAGCCGACTGAGCTTGCGCCTTCTTCAAAAGTCTTGCGCTTGCTGTAGGCCGCCGAGAACAGCGTGCCAAGCCGGCCATCCATCCAGCGATTACTGACCAGGAACGTGCCGCGCGGGTCAGTCCCCTCGGTCAGGTCGTTGTAGGAAGCCTGAGTTCCCATTGCCAGGACGAAGCCCGGATAGTCAAATGGCCGAGCGGTCTGCAGATCGACGGTCGCGCCCAGCGAGCCTTCGTTGACCGAGGCTTCCTGAGACTTGCGCACCTTGATGCTGTTGAAGAGTTCCGAGGCAAAGACGTTGAAGTCGAAGCCGCGGTTGCGGTTGGCGCGGCCGCCGTCACGGCCGCCCGTGGTGGCCAGAGCTTCCAGTCCGTCCAGTCGCACGCGCACGAAGTCCGAGCTGAGGCCCCGCACATTAATCGAGCGGCCCTCGCCCCCGTCGCGGTCGATCTGGACGCCCGGCACGCGCTGCAGCGAGTCGGCCAGGTTCAGGTCAGGGAAGTCGGCGATGTCCTCGGCGCTGATGGCGTCGACGATGGACGTTTCCGAGCGCTTGACGGCGATCGCCGCCTGCAGCGACTTGCGGAAGCCCGTGACGACGACTTCCTCGACGACATCCGTCGATGCCGCGGCTTGGGGCGCGCTCTGGGCATAGGCGGCGCCGACGCTTAGCGCGCAGAAGGCGGTCGAAAGACCGAGAATGGATTTGAACGTCATGGCTTCCCCTCTTTCGTCCCTCATTGGCGGAGACGATCAGTTATTTGGTAAGACCATTTGCTACCGGTGTCATAGATTTTGTCAAGCCAATTCCGGGTTCTTTCAGACTAGCGTACCTCCCAACTCAGAGCTTCGGGCGGGCCGGCAACGATGACCTTGGCGTCGATGATCTCGACCATGACCTCGGGCAGGCCGAAAGGCGGAACGATAGATGATCCGACCGCTTGATGGTGATGCCGAAGCAAGGTCAGGAGGCTGCGCGGTGGCGCTCACCCTCCGCCTGAATTATTTTCCTCTCGCGCCGGTCAGACCGGCCGGGCAAGAGACTGTCATGACCACATCGACCGCCGAAACTCGCAAGCTCTATCAGCAGGTCGCCAATTCGATCGTGGAGTCGATCCGCGAAGGCCAGTACCTGCCCGGACAAAGGCTGCCATCGGAACGGGACCTGGCCGAGGACTACCGGGTTAGCCGTCCAACAGTGCGCGAGGCAATGATCGCGCTTGAAATCCGCGGTCTGGTCGAGGCCCGCCACGGCTCGGGCGTCTATGTCACCGAGGCCCCGACACCGGAGATCCAGGCCCCGGAACTGGATATCGGCGCGTTCGAGCTGACCGAGGCCCGGCGCCTGATCGAGGGCGAAAGCTGCGCCCTGGCCGCCACCACCATCACCGATGCGGAACTCGTCCGACTGGCCGCCATCATGGATGACATGGTCGTGGAGAACGACCAGAACGTGAAGGGCGAATTGGCCGACCGCCGCTTTCACGTCGCCATTGCCCAGGCCACCCGCAACAGCGCCATGGTGACCGTGGTCGAGAACCTTTGGGACCTGCGCTACAAGTCGCCCCTGTGCCGCGCCATGCTGGAACGGGCTCGCCAGGTCGGCGTGCGGCCCCTGATCGACGACCACCAGGAAATCCTCCTGGCCCTGCAAGCCCACGACCCCAAGGCCGCTCGCAACGCCATGCGCGAACACCTGGGCCGCGTGATCGACAACCTGCTCACCGCCACCGAGATCGATGCGCTGGAGCAGGCCCGCAACGAGGTCCAGGCCCGGCGGACGGAGCTTGTCCGCCGCTCAGGGGTCTAGCTGCTCTCGGGATAAAGCGGGCGACTGGGGGAAGGCCCCAGCCGCCCTTCGTCGGCTAACCTCGGGAGGAGGCGCGGGCGAAAGTTACGCATCGCCCGCCAGGTCGACGAATTCAGTGGCTCGATTAGAAGGCCGGATGATCGTCGCCTTCAAAAAGACGGCCCGCTGCGGAATCGGGCTGCGGGCCTGCGTGGGGGGAATCTTTTGCGAAACCATAATATCCCAATTGGTAGCCCAATCAAACTCAATTGGCCTTACCAATCCATCACAATAATCCAAGCTCGAGCCCGCAACTCTCCGAACAGCTGAGACCATCGTCCCGCCTGCTGAGGCTTTGGCCGCGTCAGATGCCTCGCCTGACCCAGAATTCCAAGCCCCTTGTGGCCAAGGGTATTGTGGGTGAGTAGGCTTGCAGACGCGCGTCGGCCACGGCGTAGCTATGCCTCGGCGGCTTGACCACGCTCATGCGTCCAGCACGCAACCGACGCGGAAGCATAAGCCGCGTGACACAAGGGAAACCCGATGCGCGTCAGCTTGATCCTCACCGCGGCACTCGCCATGACCTCGGCCTGCGCCACTGCGCCGGGCGCCGTCGCGCCGTCGGCGGCCTCGACGCCCGCTCCGTCTCCCAAGGAAGCCGAAGTCCTGGCCCTGGGCCGCAAGGTCGCCGACTGGCAGCTCTCGCGCATGGACAATTTCGACTATACGCGCACCTACAAGCACAACACGGTCGACCCCAAGGGCTGGATCCAGGGCGCGCTCTATACCGGCGTTTTCACCTTCGCCGACCGGACGGGTGACCCGAAATACGCTCAGGCCGTGCTCGCCCATGGCGCCGCCCAGAACTGGCAGCTGGGTCGCCGGCCGCTGCACGCCGACGACCATGTGATCGGCCAGAGCTGGCTGTGGGCCTATGGCAAGGAAGCCGACCCCGTCAGGATCGCCGCCCTGCGCACGCGGTTCGACGCGATTCTGGCCAACCAACCCAACGAGGATCTGGCCTTCCAGGACGGTGTCGGCGAACCGCCCTGCCAGACCCGCTGGTGCTGGAGCGACGCGCTCTACATGGCGCCGGCCAGCTGGTTCGGGCTTTCGAAGGCCACCGTCGATCCGCGCTACGCCGCCTATGCCGACAAGGAGTTCTGGGCCACCACCGACTACCTGCTCGACAAGGACAACGATCTCTATTTCCGCGACAGCCGCTACCTGACCCGCCGCGACGATCAGGGTCGCAAGATCTTCTGGAGCCGGGGCAATGGCTGGTCCTATGCCGGGATCGTCAACGTCCTGAAGCTACTGCCCGCAGACCACCCTTCCCGCCCCCGCTATATCGCCCTGTTCAAGGCGATGTCGGCCAGGCTGGTCGCGATCCAGAAGCCCGACGGCTATTGGGCGCCGTCCCTGTTGGCGCCCGAGGGTTCGCCACCGGAAACCAGCGGCACGGCCTTCTTCACCTATGGTCTGGCCTGGGGCGTCAACAACGGCGTTCTCACCGAGCCCCGCTTTCGCGCTGCGGCCAACAAGGGCTGGGCGGCGCTGGAGCGCGCGGTCACGCCCGAGGGCAAGCTGGTCTGGGTTCAGCAGGTCGGCTACGCCCCCGAACAGGTCGAACCCGACGATACGCAGCTCTACGGGGTCGGGGCTCTGCTGCTCGCCGCCACCGAGGTCGGACGCGGCCGGCGCTAACGCGCCGTCGCGCGGCGTTCGAATATCTCTTGGGAGTTGGCGCGGACGGGATTAAGCCGGTTGCCCTAAGCTTTGCGCCCTGGCCGTCATGACCTCGTTTGCTCCGTCTTCAGCCCTCGTCCTGAGGCGTAAAATCCGGCCTCGCCGACGCAAGTCGGTCAGCACGCTGCGGCTGGTGCTGCCCGCCGTGGCGCTGATCGTCGGCGGCTCCATCGCGACCCAGGCCGCCATCCGCGCCGCCCAGGCCAAGGCGGCTAGCGTGGTGGCTGGCGCGCCGTTGCGAATGGAGAACCCGCGCTTCACCGGCGCGATGAAGGACGGCCGCGAGTTCCTGATCGTCGCCACCGCCGCCGTTCGCGACAAGGCCAATCCCAACAGGATCGCGCTTGAAGCCCCGCAACTGACGCGTGGCTATGGCTCCGACAATCCTACCCAGGTCGTGGCCAGACTGGGCGACTACGACGAGGCCAAGGGCGCGCTGCTGCTGACCGGCGACGTACAGATCGAGAATGGCGATGGCTACGCTTTCAAGACCGAGAAGGCCGTGATCGACACCCGCACCGGCCAAGTGATGGGTGACGCTGGCGTTCAGGGTGGCGGGGCCGGCAATCAGGTCAGGGCCGACAGCTATTCGGTTTCCGACGAGGGCGACCGGGTGATCTTCAAGGGTCGGGTGCGCTCGCGCCTCAACCCCGGCAACTGATCTGGCCGGCGAGACTCTCATGAGCCTGGCCAAGACCGCCGCATCCCGGCCCAAGGTCTGTTTTCTCTACATCGCCCAGACGCATCAGATCCTGCACAGCCTGCCCATCGCCGTCGCGCTGGCCAGAGGCTGGCCCGGACTTGAGGTCGAGATCGCAGCCACCACCCAGGATCACCTCGACTATGCCCGCCAGTTGCTGGACGCCCTGGGCGGCGCGCCCATCGCCTCGCGCCTGCTGCCACCGGCCTGGCTGCGCGCCGTGCGCCTGAAAGAAGCCTCGACTCCGCCCAAGGCGCTGATGCTAGCCGCCAACGCCATGGCCCTGGGCAAGATGGACGCCATCGTCACGCCGGAACGCACCACCGCGATGTTGCGCAAGCTGGGCGTTCGCAAGCCGCTGCTGGTCTATACTCAGCATGGCGCGGGCGATCGCGGCGGGGTGTTCGAGCCCCGGCTTCGTCAGTTCGACCTGGTGATGGCCGCCGGCCCCAAACAGCGCCAACGCATGGTCGAGGGCGGCTGGGTGAAGCCCGAGAACTGCGCCATGGTCGGCTATCCCAAGTTCGACATAATCGACGCACTGCCCGGCTCGCCGCTGCCGGTCTTTCCCGACGCCAAGCCGATCGTCGTCTACAACCCGCACTTCCACGCCACCCTGGGCTCGTGGCCGCGCTTCGGCGTCAGGGTGCTGGAGCAGTTCGCCGCCGACGGCCGCTTCAACCTGATCTTCGCCCCGCACATCCGCCTGTTCGATGGCGCAAGCCAAGCCATGCTGGAGAGCGTCGCGCCGTTTCGCGACCATCCCCGCATCCATATCGACCTGGGCGGTCCTGCGGCTATCGACATGACCTATACTCGCGCCGCCGACATCTACCTGGGCGACGTCAGCAGCCAGATCTATGAGTTCCTGCGCACGCCCAAGCCCTGCCTGTTCCTCAATCCGGGCGATGTCTCTTGGCAGGGCGACGAGAGCTTCCACCATTGGCAATATGGACCGGTGCTGACCTCGATCGACGGCCTGACCGACGCCGTCGAGGCCGCGCGTGTGGGTCACGCCGACTATGTCACCATCCAGAAGACCGGTTTCGCGGAGAGCTTCGATCTGACGGCCACGCCTTCGTCGGAACGCGCCGCCCGGGCCATCGCCGAGCGCGTGCTCGCCAAGGCGCGCCAAGCCGCATGAGCGCCGAGCGACCCGTTCTTGCCCGCGTACTGGCCAATGCGGGGACCCTGCTCGGCGGTCGCACCGTCAACGCCGTCGTCAGCCTCGGCTATATCGCCCTGACCGCTAGAGGCCTGGGTCTGGCGCAGTTTGGGGTGCTGGCGCTGATCACCGCCTTCGCCCAGTTCCTCGGCGACGTGGTCAAGTTCCAGTCCTGGCAGACAGTATTGCAGTACGGCGCAGGACCCCTGCTCGAAAACAACAGGCCACGCTTCCAGCAGGTCGTGCGCCTTTCGCTCTTCCTCGATCTCACCAGCGGCCTGGTGGGCGTGACACTGGGCGTCGCCGGCGCCCTGCTGTTTGGCTCGGTGCTGGGATGGTCGCGCGATCTCGCCCCCGCCGCTGCGCTCTACGCCCTGACCATAGCGGTGATGACCTCGGCGACGTCAGTGGGCCTGCTGCGCCTGTTCGACAAGTTCCGTTATCTTGCGGCCGAGCAGGCGATCAGCTCGACCGTCCGCCTGATCGGTGCGGGCCTGGCCTTCGCCGCCCATGCGCCGCTGTGGGTGTTCCTGGCGGCCTGGGCCGCCGGTCCCGTGGCGTCGTTCCTCTATGTCGCGGCCGTCGCCTGGCGCGAAATGGGCCGGCGCAAGCTGCTGGACGGCTTCACCCTGGCCGGACCACTCGGCGAAGGCCTGCCGGGGGTGTGGAAGTTCGCTTGGGCGACCAATTTCAGCAGCAGCCTGGACGTGGCCTTCACCCACGTGATCACCCTGATGGTCGGCGCCATCCTGGGTCCGGCTCAGGCGGCGCTTTGGCGCATCGGCCGGCAGGTGGCAGACGGCATGGCCAAGCCGGCACGGCTCGTGATCCCGGCCCTCTATCCGGAACTGGCCAAGCTGCGCGCCACCGGAGGCGACGCGGCCATGCGCAAGCTGGCTGGCCAAATCGGGATGCTGGGCGGCGCGGTCGCAGGCGTCCTGTTGCTGGTCACCGCCGTGGCCGGAAAGCCCCTGCTCGTGCTGATCATGGGCGCGGCATACGCCCCGGCCGCCGGGATCATGACCTGGCAGGTCGCCGCCGCCGCGATTGGCATACTGGCCCTGCCGCTGGAGCCCATGCTGGTTTCCATGCGGGCGGCCGGCGCCGCGCTGCGCGTGCGCCTGGTCGTCTGCGCTGTTTTTGTCGCGGCGCTAGTCCCGGCGGTGAAGACGTTTGGCCTGTATGGCGCCGGCGGCGCTCTGGTGGGCGCGGCCCTGGCCATGGCCATCGGGATGTTTTTGACACTGCGCGTGCGACTTGCGAGATCCTCCGCGCTCGGTAACAACGAAGCCTCTTGCGCCGACGACGCAAACGACGCCAAAGGCGGCAGGTAATGATGATGACCCCGACTGGCGCCGCGCGAACCGTTCGTTTCGCAGATTTCCCCACCTTGACCGAGGCGCTCGATTTCGCCGCGACCGGTGACACGGGCGTAAACCTCTATTCGATGCGCGGCGAACTGGTCGAGGCCCTGCCCTATGCGCGTCTGCGCGAGCAGGCGATGGAGCTGGCCCAGCGCCTGCTGGCCGCCGGCGCCAAGCCGGGGGACAGTGTCGGCCTGATCGCCGAGACCGACGCCGACTTCGTCCGCGCCTTCTTTGCCTGTCAATATGCCGGCCTGCCGCCCGCGCCCCTGCCCCTGCCCGCGCCGCTGGGCGGCCGCGAGGCCTATATCGAACAGATCGCTCGCATGCTGACCTCAGCCAAGGCGTCGATCCTGATCGGCCCGACCTCGATGGCCGCGTGGCTGCCGGAGATCGCGGCCAGACAGCCGCTAAGCTTCGCTGGAACCCTGGCCGACCTGCCCGCCGCCAATGGCGCCGAGCTGCCGGTCATCGAGCCCGACCGCACCTGTTATCTGCAGTTCTCGTCGGGCAGCACGCGCTTCCCGACCGGCGTCGTGGTCACCCACAGCGCCCTGATGGCCAACGCCCAGGCGATCACGCGCGACGGCCTGAAGGTGCGCCCCCAAGACCGGGCGATCTCGTGGCTGCCGCTCTATCACGACATGGGCCTGATCGGCTTCCTGCTTTCGCCCATGACCAGCCAGATGACCGTGGACCTGCTGCCGACCGGCGCCTTCGTGCGCCGGCCGCTGATGTGGCTGGACCTGATCACCAGGAACGGCGGCACCATCAGCTACAGCCCCACCTTCGGCTACGAGCTTTGCGCCCGCCGGGCTGAAGCCGCCTCCATCGAACATCTGGACCTGTCGCGCTGGCGCAGCGCTGGCCTCGGCGGCGACATGATCCGCACCGGCCCGCTGCGCGCCTTCGCCGAGCGGTTCAAGACGGTGGGCTTCTCCGACAGCGCCTTCGTGGCGAGCTATGGAATGGCCGAGGCCACCCTCGCCCTGTCGATGTCGCCCCTGGGCGGGGGCCTGAAGGTCGAGACCCTGGACATCGAGCAGTTGGAACAGGGCCTGGCCGTGACCAGTACCGACGCCGGCCGTTCGCGCGACTTCGCTCGCAACGGCCCCGTCCTGCCGCATCACGAGCTGGAAGTTCGCGATGAAACCGGCGCAGCCTTGCCCGAGCGCGGGGTCGGCCGGATCTATGCCCGCGGCCCCAGCCTGATGCGGCAGTATTTCGAGCAACCCGAAGAGACCGCCCGCGTGCTGTCGGCCGACGGCTGGCTGGACACCGGCGACCTTGGCTATCTGATCGACGGCGAGATTGTCATCACCGGTCGCGGCAAGGACCTGATCATTCTCAACGGCCGCAATATCTGGCCGCAGGACCTGGAATGGACCGCCGAGGCGGAGATCGACTCCTTGCGCAGCGGTGACGTGGCCGCCTTCTCCACGCCCGGCGAGGGCGAAGAAGTCGTGGTCGTTCTGGTCCAGGCCCGCGGCGGCGACGCCGAGACCCGAAAGGCTCTGGCCGAGAATGTCGCCACCGTGCTGCGCCTGCGCCATAGCGTCGAGACCCAGGTGCATCTGGTCGGCGCCCACGCCCTGCCCCAGACCTCGTCGGGCAAGCTCAGCCGCTCCAAGGCCAAGGCCGCGTTCCTGGCCGGCGCCTACGCAGAGCGCGCCTGATCATGAGTCGAGGCGTCGTCGCGGTTACCGGCGCCACGGGATTCCTCGGCAGACATCTGGTGCGCGCGCTCGCCGCCGGCGGCTGGACCGTTCGCGTGCTGACCCGGCGCGACATCGTCGATCCGGTCTGGGCGGGGCTGGAGCCCCAGATGGTGATCGGCGGACTCTCGGATCAAGGCGCGCGGGAAAGGCTTTGCGCGGGGGCGACGGTCGTCGTTCACCTGGCGGGCCTGATCAAGGCCCGCTCCCGCGCCGATTTCGACCGCACCAATGTCGATGGCGCGCGCGATGTCGCCGTGGCGGCCAAGGCGGCGGGCGCCCGTTTGATCCATGTGTCCAGCCTGTCCGCGCGCGAGCCTTCGCTTTCGGACTATGCCGGCAGCAAACGCGGCGGCGAGGAGGCGGCCCGCGCGGCGTTTGGCGATGATCTGACCATTGTTCGCCCGCCGGCTATCTACGGCCCCGGCGATATGGAGACCCTGGGCCTGTTCCAGCTGGCTCAGATTTCCCCGCTCCTGCCCGTCCTGGATCCGAGGGCCCGCATCGCCATGGTGCACGTCGAGGACGCGACCGCGCGGATCGTCGAACTGGTCTGTCGCCCCACACCCGGCGTGTTCGCCCTGACGGACGAGCGGACGGCTGGCTACAGCTGGACCGAAGTGATGCTGGCCGCCGCACGCGCGGTGGGCAAAACGCCACATATCGCCCGGGCGCCATCGTGGATAATCGTTGTGCTGGCGCGACTGTCCGAGGGCGTATCACTCGCCAATGGGAAGATTTCGATTTTCACGTCTGGTAAAGCGCGCGAAATGCTCCATCTGGATTGGGGCGTCTCACACGAGGAAGTTCTTCCCGGAGCTATCGCTCCGCGATACGGGATCGACTCGGGATTCACCCACAGCGTGCAATGGTATCGCGCCGAGGGGTTTTTAGTTGCGGTTAGAGGACTATAGCAGCCAATTTTGACAGGAATCCGACAGTCGGGCTGTTACAATTCGGATCAGTAGGGTCCGCTATCGGCGGGTATCAGCGAGTCGGCATGAAAGTGGTTACGGATCTTACCTTGCGTGAAATCGGCCTGGCGGCGTCCTCGGTACTCGGGCGCACCGTGGAGGTTTCCGACGAAACACATATCGGCCGTGACCTTCAGGTCGATTCCCTGGCCTTGATGAACATCATCATGGAACTGGAAGACGCGTTCGACATCTCGATCCCGCTTGATCGTCTGGCCTCGGTCGAGACGGCGGGCGACTTGTCCAATCTGATTAAAGAACTTCGGAACAAGGGATAAAAATGGGGCTGTTCGATAAACACCTCGCCTACCGCGACGCCTATCAGGCGATCCGGGAAGCCGGGACCGATCCCTTTAACGTCCGAATCGACTCGGTAGTTTCGCCGACCGAGGGCGTTATCGATGGCCGTCCCACGATCCTGCTGGGCACCAATAATTACCTCGGCCTGACCTTCGACGCCGAGAGCATCGCCGCGTCGGTCAAGGCGGTGCAGGAGCGAGGCACCGGCACGACCGGCTCGCGAATCGCCAACGGCAGCTTCGAAGCGCACGTCGAACTCGAGGCCGCCCTGGCCAAGTTCTACAGGCGCAAGCACGCGATGGTGTTCACCACCGGCTACCAGGCCAATCTCGGCGTTCTGTCGACCCTGGTCGGTCGCGGCGACCATCTGATCCTGGACGCCGACAGCCACGCCAGCATCTATGACGGCTCGCGCCTCGGCCACGCCGAGGTCATCCGCTTCCGCCACAACGATCCTGAAGACCTCTACAAGCGCCTGCGCCGCATGAAGGATCTGCCAGGCGAGCGCCTGATCGTCGTAGAAGGCATCTATTCGATGATCGGCGACACCGCGCCCCTGAAGGAAATCGCCGCCGTGAAGCGCGAGCTTGGCGGCTATCTGCTGGTCGACGAAGCCCACTCGATGGGCGTGCTCGGCGAGAACGGCCGCGGCTTGGCCGAACAGGAAGGCGTCGAGGACGACGTCGATTTCGTGGTCGGCACCTTCTCCAAGAGCCTGGGCGCCATCGGGGGCTTCTGCGTGAGCAACGTCGACGATTTCGACGTGATGCGCGTCGTCTGCCGTCCGTACATGTTCACCGCTTCGCTGCCGCCCGCCGTGGTCAGCTCGACCCTGGTCGCCCTGAGGCGCCTGGAAGAAGCGCCGGAACTGCGCCATCGCCTGATGGCCAACGCCCGCCGCCTCTATGACGGCCTGACCGAACTTGGCTTCCAGACCGGCCCGACCGCCAGCCCCATCGTGGCGATCACCATGCCCAATCAGGAAAGCGCCATCGGCATGTGGAACGCCCTGCTGCAGAACGGGGTCTATCTGAACCTTGCCCTGCCGCCGGCCACGCCCGACAGCCGTCCGCTGTTGCGCACCAGCGTCAGCGCAGCCCACACCGACGAGCAGATCGAGAAGGTGCTGTCCGTGTTCGCCCAGGTCGGCGCCGCGATGGGTCTGATCGACAACCAGCGCCAGCGGGTTTCGGCCTGACGTTTAGCGGGCCGAGGCGCTCAAGCCTCGGCCTTGCGGGCCCTCTGGGCCCTCTGCATCCGCCATAATCGCCACAATACCCCCGGCGCGGCCAGCACTGGATGCCTCTCGCGCCATGGCGTCAGGGGCACAGCAAGACCCGTGTGCCGCTCGATCTTCCACGCCGCATAGCGCGCCGCGCCCTCGAAGGTGAAGGCCGCCTTGACCAGGCGCGCCATGTTCAGAGACTTGCCCAGCCGCCGCCGCACCCGCCAGGCCGTTGCGAACCGGGCTCGCGCCTCTTCGGTCAGATTGGGCTGCACGGATCCGGGCGTCAGAATGTCGAGCAGGCCCTGCTCGCGCCAGCAGGCGACCAGCAGGCGATCGTAGCGCGCGGCGTCGAATGCCAGGATCGACTGTTCGCGGCCGCCGCGCTCGACGCGAAACTCGGCCTTGTAGGTTTGCTGGAACAGAGCCGCCCAATAGGCTTCGGCCGGGCCTTCGCGGGGTCCCAGCGCCGCCGCGAACCGCGCGGCCGAATGGGCCGCCTCGGCAACGGCGGCGATGACGACCGGCTCGACCTCCGGGCCGGAAGACCACACCAGGGCGGAGGGCTGGACGAAGCGCGTCCAGATCGTGGTGTCGATCTCGCGGCCTCGCGCCGCCAGGGCGAACTGGGTCAGGGTCATCGATGCGACCTTGGCGCGCAGGGTTCGCCCCTCGTGCTCGGCCTCATGATAGCTGACGTCGGGCCAGAGCTTGCGGCCCATCACGCCTCGCCAGCCGCGCCGCGCCCGGGCGGTCAGGACGTAGAAGTCCATCACCCCCTCTAGATCGCCGGTCCGCAGGACCGACCCGTAGAACAGCACCGCCACAGGGTGCTCGAAGGTGGAAACCAGGGTTCTGGCGAAGGCGACGGCGTGCGGCGGCGCAGGAGCGCGCAGCTCGGCCTCGACCATCGCCGTCGCCAGGCTAGTCATGACGCGAGGAACCGCAGGGTCGAACCCAGGGCCACGGTCAGACCGCCAGCGGACTCGTAGACTTCGCCGTCCAGCACGAAAGCCTCGGCGGTCCGGACGCGCAGAACCCGCGCGTCGCCGCGTCTATAGCCCAGCCTCGGCAGCCAGGCGGCGTCGCCGCCGCTGAGCAGTGTCACCAGAGCCGCCAGCAGACGCCGGGGCGGCGCGTCGACATCGAGGATCTTCAGACCCTCGCGCGGCGGGCCGAAGGGTTTCAGCCCCAAGGGCAAACGCTTGAGCGTGGTGGCCATCAGCAGGAAGCGCGGCTGGTCGGTCGTCGGCTGGTCGTCGATGGACAGGCTCAGCGGAACGCCGGACCGCCAGTGATCACGTGCGCCGCCCATCAGGGCTCCCACCGCAGCGCCGGCCACGGTGAGGGCCACGGACAGGCCGTGGAAAGCGCCCATGCGATTGACGCTCTTGGACATCAGGGTGGCGCGCACGAAGGCGCCCAGGCCGAAAACAAAGCCCCGCATCGTCGGCCGGCCGTCGTCCCAGGCGACCTCCAATGGCGCGCGATGCTTGATCGTCGCCTTGGGCGAGCGGGCCGCGATCAAGGCCTCCTGCAGGGTCCAGCCCTGCTGCACGCCCAGATCGATGGCCAGCACGTTGGTCTTGCCCGAGGGGAGCAGGGCGATCAGTGGCGGCGTATCGCCAAAGGCGCGCGGCAGCAGGCTCAGCACGTCGCGGATGGTGCCGTCGCCGCCATCGATGACCAGCAGCTCGACGCCCCGCGCGGCGAAGGCCACCAGATCGACCTCAAGCGCTTCCCGCGTGGCGGGCCGGACCAGCATGACATCGTCAGGCGCCCACGAGTCGGCGCTGCGGCCCATATTGGCGTGGCTGCGCGGATTGTGGACGACGCCGACCTTCATCAGCGCGACAGCCAGGAGGTTACGCCGCCTTTGGGCGCAATCAGGCCCTGCAGGATCTGCACGCCGTGCACGACGAAACAGATGGCGGTCCAGGCCGCCACGAAGATGAAGCCGATGTCGGGACGGCCAACCAGCGTCGTAGCCGTCAGGAAGATCAGGTTGGGGTTTCGGCGCGCGGTGATCAGCCGGAAGAAGCTGTCAAACGGCCGCCAGGCATGCATCTCGACCTTGAACAGCGAGAGGAAGATCCCCTCCTCCACCCGCTGGGCCACATAGCCGCCGACCACGATGGCCAGCAGCAGGCCGCCGTGCGGCACGGTAAAGCCCAAGGCGCCCAAGCCGACGAACCAGGCCCACCACCAGAACGGCGGGTGGATCAGGTCGATGCCGTGGTCGAAGACATTGCCCCACTTGGACGAGGTCAGGGTTACCCGGGCCAGCTTGCCGTCGACGGTGTCGAGGAAGGTCATGATCCAGGCGCAGACCAGACCCCAGCCATACTGGCCGGTCCAGAACAGCCAGAAGGCGGCCAGCACCATCAGGAAGCTGGCGAAGGTCACCATGTTGGGCGTCAGCCCGGCCAAGGCGCACCAGCGGGTGACCACGCGGGCCGGCGCCGGCCAGACATATTTGGTCACCAGGTCGGTGACGCCCTTGTACGAGCCCATGAACAACCGCTTCTCGACCACATCGACGGTTTCGGGCGTCAGGCGCTCCAGCACCGGCGGCTCGCGCTTGCGCAGTTCGCTGTTATAGGCCGAGCCCAGCTCCATGGCCGTCAGGCGCGGAACGTCGGCGGCAACGACGGAGAGATCGGCGCCGGCGCTCGCCGGCAAGTTGGCGGCCACCACCCGGCCGGTCTCGTCGATCAGGGCCACGCCGGGTCGCCCGGCGAGGGCGCGGATCAGCGACTCGTCGAACACCCAGCCGGCGTCGATCACCACCACGTCGCCGTCGGTCGGCGCCGTTTCAGCCGTGACTTCGTTCAGGCCCACACGGCCATAGATCCGCGACAGGCGCTGGGCCGAGGTCATGCCCCAGATCCGGGCCGACGCCTTGCCGACCGTGATGGCGGCCCGTCTGGCGTCGCCGCCTTGATTACTTCCGCCGGTCAATGTGCGAGAACCCCTGAAAACCCGTAGCGCGTGATAAGCAGCGTCGTTTCGTTTATGGCCAAAAAGCGCGATTCTGCCTTGTCGATATTCCGCATCGCCCACCTTTCCGACCCGCATTTGCCGCCGCCTGCGGGCGCGTTCGGCTGGCGGGACCTCCCCTCAAAACGTTTGCTCAGCCGCATCGCCTGGCGGCGCAAGCACAAGGAGCACCAGCCCGATGTGCTGGCCGCCCTGGTCGCCGACATCAAGGCCTATGCGCCCGACCACATCGCCATCACCGGCGACCTGACCAACTTCGCCTCCACCGTCGAGGTCGAGGCCGCGCGGCAGTGGCTGAGCTGCCTTGGTCCTTCAGATAGGGTCACCTTGAGCCCGGGCAACCACGACGCCCTGGTCGGAGCAACCGGACCGGAACGATTCTTGGCCTGGGCGGCGTGGCTGGGCGACGACGGAGAGCCTGCGTTTCCCCGCCTGCGGGTTCGCGAGGGGGTGGCGATCATCAACCTGTGCTCGGCCATCCCCACCGCGCCGCATTTGGCGACCGGTCGGTTGGGCGAGTCGCAGTTGGCCCGGCTGGAGGCCCTGTTGGCCGACCCCGCCCATAGCGACCTCTTCCGCGTGGTCCTGATCCACCATCCGCCGATCCCGGGCGCGGTGTCGAAACGCAAGTCGCTGGACGACCAGGGCGCCCTGCGCGCGATCCTGGCGCGTCAGGGCGTCGATCTGGTGCTGCACGGCCACGCCCACGAGGGGCTGGTGGCGACCACGCCGGGTCCGAACGGCGCGGCGATCCCTGTGCTGGGCGTGCCCTCGGCCTCGGCCCTGGGGCGCGGCAAGCATCCGGCGGCGCGCTGGCACGCCATCGAGATCACGCACGAAGGCGCTGGCGCGGCGTCGGTTCGTGTCATCGCCCGTGGGCTGGATCCGGAAACGGGGCTGGCGACCGAACTGGGCCGCTACGTGCTGGTCTAGAGCCCTTTCCGACCTGATGGCTTCATCAGGGTCGGGCGAAAAGGGCTCTAAATCAAAAGTTTAGAGCATTTTTCGATCCGATAACCGTTTCACACTTATCGGGGAATGCTCTAGCGCTGATAGCGCATTTTCACTCGCAAGGCGTTCTCGCCCGACTTCACCGCGAAACGCGCGGCATCGAACGACGGCCGGCCAAACCGCGTCGGAGCGTCGTTGGAAAAGCCGAAGCCTTCGACGGGCATGCCCACGCGGTTGCGGTCGAAATCCTCGTTGGCGTTGGCGTCATGATAGACCGCCACCGCATAGACATCCGGCCCCGGCAGGTTGAAGCAGACCCGCGTCGCCGGGAGGATCGCCATGGCCCTCAGGCTAAGCAGCTTGCCGCGCGGGGCCAGGGAGCGGCGCGGGTCGGAGGGATAGAGGGTGACCACCACCTCGCCCGCGGTCGAGGAAAGCTGGGAAACCTGCACGGAAAGCGTGGTGGCGCTGCTCGGACCGGCGCCGTCGTCAGCTGCCGTCGCAGGCGAGGCCGCAACGATCAGCCCGGCCACGGCCGCGACAAACAGCGCTGATCACACTTCCATGAAAAAGGTCGGGTCCCTATTGTGAATCGGCGGCGCTCGACGCCACGAGGCGAGCCTGCACATGACCAATCCCACCGCCGTGAGCTTTGGCTACCCTGACACCAGGGTGGCTGAAACCGACTATTGGCTTGTTCTGGTTCGCCCCAAGCAGCCGACATTTGGGGCCTTGGTCCTGATATGCAAGGAAAAGGCCGAAGCGTTCTCTGAATTGAGTCCCGCCGCCTTCGCCGATTTGAAGGTCGCGGTCGACGGAATCGAGCGATTGCTGGGCAAGGTCGTGGCCTATGAGAAGATCAACTATCTGATGCTGATGATGGTCGACCGCGACGTGCACTTCCACGTCATTCCCCGATACGAAGGCGCGCGCGTCCACGAGGGCCGCACCTTCACCGACGCCGGCTGGCCGGCCGCCCCGGCCCTCGGCGTGACAGTGGATCTGGATTCGCCAGCCGCGGCTGTACTGGCGACCCTGCTGGCCAAGGACTGGTCGGCCGCGTGACCAACCTGCGTCTGATCGACCGCTACATGCTCAAGCTGGTGGCCTGGCCGATGGTCGGCTGCCTGGGGGTGACCGTCGTCGCCCTGCTGCTGGAGCGCATCCTGCGCCTGCTCGACGCCCTGTCGCAAAGCAGCGCCCGCTTTGGCTATGTCACCGAACTGGCCGCCAACCTGATGCCGCATTATCTGGGCCTGGCCCTGCCGGTGGCGTTCTTCGTGGCCCTGTTCATCGTCATCACCAAGTTGTCGGACGGCTCGGAGATCGACGCCCTGCTGGCCAGCGGCCAGTCGCTGAGCCGCATCGCCATTCCGTTCGTCTGCGTGGGCCTGTTTCTCAGCCTCTTCAGCGTGGCCCTGTTCGGCTACAGCCAGCCCTATAGCCGCTACGCCTATCGCTCGGTGATGCACGCCGCCGTCAACGCCGGCTGGAACGGACGCCTTTCGGGCGGCGCCTTCATCGACGAGGACAACCTGCTGATGACGGCCGACAGCGCCGATCCGGCCGGCCAAAGCCTGACCCGCGTCTTCATCCGCCGTCTCGACGACAAGGGCCGCGAGGAAGTCATCACCGCGCAGACCGCCACGCTCAGCGCCAGCCCGACGGGCGACAAGGTCATCCTGCTGCTGCGCCGCGGCCAACGCATCGGCCTGGACGCCGCCGGCGGCTATCGCACCCTGGTCTTCGACCAGTTCACCACCGAAATGCCGCTGGCCGGCGCGGCCACCCTCCTGCGGGCGCGTGGCGGCGACGAGCGCGAATTGACCCTGAACGAGCTGGCGCGTCAGGCAGCGTCGGGCAAGTCGACACTGCCGCAATCGACCCTGCTGGCCGAGTTCTATGGTCGTCTTGCTAGGGCGGCCTTCCTGCCCTTCCTGCCGCTATTGGCCTTTCCGCTGGGTCTGGCGGCCAAGCGGGGCAACCGCACACCCGGCCTGATCGTCGCTGGCGTACTGCTGTTGGCGTTCCAGCATTCACTGCTGCTGGGCCAGAGCCTGGCCGAAGCCGGCAAGGCCAATCCCATAATGGCGATCTGGGGACCCTTCCTGATCTTCACCAGCTTCAGTGTCTGGATGTTCATGGGCAGCCGCAAACGGCCCGGCGATACGCCGATCAGCCGCGTGGTCCGACAGATCGGCGAAACCCTGGACCGCGCCGTCCGCATGGTCGTTCCCCGCCGGCAGGCCGCGTCATGAGACTGCAACGCTACGTCCTGAGCGTTACGGGGACCCGCATCCTCGGCGCGGCTGCTGTCCTGCTCGGCATACTGCAGGTCCTGGACCTGCTGGAAGTGACCACAGACATCCTCGACCGGGGCCTGGGCATGGGCGGGGTGTTCTATTACGCCGCCCTGCGCACCCCGCGTCTGATCGAGCAGGTCGCGCCGATCAGCGTGCTGGCCGGCGGCCTGTTCGCCTTCTCGCAACTGGCCCGCGAGAGCGCGATCATCGCCATGCGCGCGGCGGGAATCTCGGCCTATCGCATCGTGGCCATGGCCGCCCCGGCGGCGGTGGCGATGATGCTGCTGGACTTCACCTGCGCCCAGCTGATCGCGCCGCGCACCGATCCGATCCTCGACGCCTGGTGGAAGGCCCACACGCCGGCCGCCGACCGCAAGGAGACTGGCCCCGTCAGCTTCCGGGTGGGCGACGACCTGGTGGTCGCCGCCAACAGCACCGCCGACGGCCGCACCTTGAACGCCGTGAAGATCTATCGCCGCGACAAAAGCGGCCGGATGGTCGAACGGGTCGAGGCCCCCTCCGCGATCTACGCAGCCAAGGGCTGGAGCCTCTCCAGAGCTGTGACCACCCGCTTTGCCGGCGAACGTGTCGATACCATCACGACCACTCAGATGAGCTGGGCCTCGGCCCTGCGGCCCGTCGACGTCCAGGCCCTGTTCTCCGACAATCCCGCGCCGTCGGCCGACTCTGCCAAGCGCGCCCTGCTGAACGGTGGCACCGACCGGCCGCCCAGCTACTACGAGACCCGCCTGCTGGGCGCCTATGCCGGTCCGTTCGGAGCGCTGATCATGCTGCTTTTGAGCGCCCCCGTGGCCCTGGCCAACTTCCGTAGCCGTCAGGGCGCGGTCCTGCTGACGGTTGGCCTCGCGGCCGGCCTTGTGTTCCTCGTTGTCGACGGACTGCTCTCGGCTCTGGGCGAGAGCGGCGCGGTCTCGCCGATATTGGCTGTCTGGGGCGCTCCGGTGATCTTCGGCGCCCTGGCGATCAACGCCCTGGTCAATCTGGAGGGCTGATGCCGTTCGATTCGCACGACGCCGACCTTCGGGTCATTCAGGTCCGTACGCCGGAGGAGCTTCAGCGCTTCATCAGGCTACCCGCGCGCCTTAACGCCAGCGATCCCAACTGGATCACGCCGCTGATGATGGAGCGGTCCGAAGCGCTGTCGCCCAAGACCAACCCGTTCTTCGAGCATGCCGAGGTTCAGCTGTTCCTGGCCGTGCGCGACGGTCGCGACGTGGGCCGGATCAGCGCCCAGATCGACGCTCTCGCCCCGCAGGCAGAGGGCCAGAAGACGGGCAATTTCGGACTGATCGCCGCCGAGGACGATCACATGGTGTTCAAGGTGCTGTTTCGCGCCGCCGAGGACTGGCTGCGCGACCGGGCCTGCACCAGGGCGCTGGGGCCGTTCAACCTGTCGATCAACGAGGAGGTCGGCCTGCTGGTCAACGGCTTCGACACGCCGCCGATGGTGATGATGGGCCACGATCCGGCCTATACGGGAGCACGGGTCGAGGATCAGGGCTACGTCAAGGCCAAGGACCTCTACGCCTATCTGTGCGACCCGACCGCTGACCTGCCGGCCGTGGTGGTGCGTCGGGTCAGGCGCGGCCTGCCCGATGGCGTGGTGCTGCGCGAACTGGACATGAGCCGCTATGATGAGGAAGTTGTCTCCCTCACCGAAATCCTCAACGACGCCTGGGCTGGCAATTGGGGCTTCGTGCCCACCACCGAGGCCGAGACCCGTCAGTTGGCCAAGGCCCTCAAGCCGGTCATCGAGAAGAAGATGACCCTGTTCGCCGAGATCGACGGCGAGCCTGCGGGCTTCATCGTGCTGCTGCCCAACGTCAATGAGGCGATCCGCGACCTTGGCGGCAAGCTCTTGCCATTTGGCTGGGCCAAGCTGCTGTGGCGGCTGAAGGTCAAGGGCGTGAAGTCGGCGCGGGTGCCGCTGATGGGCGTGAAGCGCAAGTTCGCCGACACCATGCGCGGCCAGCTGCTGCCCTTCCACCTGATGAACGCCGGCCGCGACGCCTCTCTGGCGCTGGGCTACACGAAGTTCGAATTTTCGTGGGTGCTGGAAGAGAACATGCCGATGCGGCGCATCTCCGAGGCCATGGGCGCGACCATCTACAAGACCTATCGCATCTACGAGAAAACGCTTTGAGCGCCATGAGCGGGAGCTTCCAGGCCCTGGTCCTCGCGGGATCGCGCGGAGGCGTCGATCCTGTCGCCGACTATGCCGGCGTCAGCCACAAGGGCCTGATTGTCCTCGGCGGCGAGACCCTGCTGACCCGCGTGCTGCGCGCCCTCGACCAGGCCGGCGCAACGCGGATCGGGGTTTCGACCTCGGATATCGCCGTGGTCTCGGCCCTTGAGAGTGTGGCCAAGGCCTCTCCCCTGCCCGCCGCCGGTGGTCCCAGCCAGTCGGTGCAGGACGGCGCGAGCATCATGGGAACGCCGCTGCTGGTCACCACGGTGGATCACGCCCTGCTGCAGCCGGAATGGATCACCGAGTTCCTGGCCAAGGCCCCGACCGACTGCGACTTCGCCGTACTGCTGGCTCCCGAAGCCGTGGTCCGCGCCGCTGCGCCGGAGACCAAGCGGACCTATTGGCGGTTCAAGGACGGCGGCTATTCGGGCTGCAATCTCTTTCTGCTGCGTAACGAGACCGCCCTGAACGCCGTGGACTTCTGGCGCAAGGCCGAGAGCCTGCGCAAGCAGCCCTGGCGCATCGCCGCGATGCTGGGTCCGCTGATGCTGGTGCGGTTCGCGCTGGGGTGGATGACCCTGGACGAGACGCTGGAGCGGCTGGGCCGCGCGGCGGGAGTCAAGGCGGCGGCGGTGCGGTCATCGTATGGGCTGGCGGCGGTCGATGTCGACAAGCCGGCGGATCTGGATCTGGTTCGGACGATCGTGGAGCGCTGATGGACGATCTCAACGAACACTGGGACGCCCTAAATGGCGGTTACAGGCAACGGTACGATCCGAGAAACGCCTTCAAAGCCATCGAGGCCAATGACGAAGCCGAATCTGCTTGGGCAGAGCTTTGGGAAGAACTCCTCCACTAAGGCGATGTGGGTGAAGCGTCATATGCAGCCATAGCGCGGTTTGGAGAATGGGCAGCAAAGGGCGAAGCCCTTATACCAAAAGCCCCTAGCTCTGGCTCCGCCAGGATTCCCTGACGGGCCGAACAGTGATTCACTCTCGTGGTTGCAAGGGAGATTGTGGATGTCTGCCATCAAGCTTCGAGTCGATTATGACGCCGCGCGGACCCGTCGGCTGGCGGCGCGGGCCAAGGATCCA
>NZ_JAFCSZ010000027.1:0-49198 GCF_049895765.1 Caulobacter sp. DWR1-3-2b1 | reverse complement strand
GTCTGAAGACCCTCAACGGCCTGACCCCATACGAATACATCTGCAAAATCTGGACAAAAGAGCCCGACAGATTCAACGTCGATCCAACCCATCAAAGTCCGGGACCAAACATCTAGCGCGTCACGCCCCGGCCGGTGACGACCGGGGCGACCGTTCTTAACAGGACCATCAGGTCGAACCCGAATGTGCGCCGCGCCAGATATTCCGCATCCAGCGCCACCTTGTCGGGGATGGACAGCTCGTCACGGCCGTTGATCTGGGCCCAGCCCGTGACCCCCGGGCGAAGCTTGTCGACACCCGCCGTCGCCCGTGCGGCGATCAGGTCGTCCTGATTGAACAGGGCCGGTCTTGGTCCAACCAGACTCATGTCCCCGACCAGCACGCTCCAGAGCTGGGGCAGCTCGTCCAGACTGAGCCGGCGCAAGGTATTCCCCATGGGAGTGAGCCAGCGGTCGGGATCGTCGAGCAGATGGGTCGCCACTTCCGGCGCATCAATGCGCATCGTCCGAAACTTCGGCATCGAGAACAGCCGCGAGTCCCTGCCGACTCGCTCAGACCAATAGAGCGCCGGCCCCGGCGATGTCAGGCGAACCAGCAGCCAGAGCCCAGCCAACGGCGCCAGCAGGACCAGTAGCCCCACGGCGGCAGCCGCGACGTCGAAGACGCGCTTCAGCATCAGCGTGCGTTCAGGCCAGGTCGCCGGTCGCGGCGTCCAGCAGCAGATAGGCGCGGCCGGCGTCCGACGACAGCAGAGCGGCGACGAGGAAGCCCTCGCGATCCTGACCGCCGGCTTCCTCGATCATGCCCGCATAGCGCTTGAGGAACCGCTCCGCATTGGCTCGCAAGGTGGCGTCCGAGAACAGGCGCCGCACCAGACGACGAATGGCGGCCGGGGCCAGACGCTTGACCACCTCGCGCGCGCCGGAGGCGTCGCGGGTCTGGATGGCGGCGGCGATCTCGTCGATCCGGCCGCGCGGAAGCAGGGCGTGCGGATCAATGCCCATTGCCGAGATCTCGGCGGCGAGTTTTTCGCCCAGGGCCGCGTCGCCCGGCGAGCTGTTCTCGATCCCCGACAGCAGAGACCGCCAGGACCATCCCTGCCCCTCTGGGCCTTCAGGCGAGGCTGGCGGCGCGGCGCGACCGCCGGCTGTGTCGAAGACGGATCGGAACTCATCGTCCGTCGCCGTCGGCGTGAGACGCAAGCGGGGCCTTTGACCGGGTTCGTCCGCCAGCAGATCGTCGTCCCTCTCCTGAGGTGGAGGCGGTATGACCGGCGGCGGTGCAACCGGAGTCGGCGCGACCTTCGCTCTGGCGATCGATGGTTGGGACGGCCGGGCCGGCGCCGGCCCGCCCATCGCGGCGGCAGCTTCGCTGAGCGCGTCGTAGTTGCGGCGCACTCGGTCTTGGAATGCCTGGTCGATCGCCGCAGTCTCTTCGGCGGTGCGCCTGGCGGCGGCCATCAGTTCCTCGATGCCCTTTTCGATGGAGGCGCGGACCTCGACTGCCTTCTGCATGGCTTCGGCCGGCATTTCAGCGGTGCGCTGGCCGACTTCATCCAGCATCGCCTCCAGTTCGCCCAGCGTGCCGCGCGCGGTCAGAACCGCCTCGGCCAGCTTCTGGGCCGTGCGGGCGCCGGCCTGTTCGACCATCTGGGCCGACTGTTCGATCAGGTCGCGCGCCTCTTCCATGCGCGCCTCGAAGACGGTGTCCGCCTTCTGCCCGGCCGCAAAGGCGATCTCGTTGAGCTGATCGACGCGACCGCGCGCCGACTCGACACGCGCGTCGACGCCGTCGCTGGCCTTCAGCGCCGAAGCCGACAGAGCTTCCATCGCCTGCTTCAGTTCGACTTCCAACCCTTCGCGCTGTCCGGCGGCGGCGTCCGAGATCGCCGTCAGCACCTTGTTGGTCTCCTCGACCAGACTGTCGCGCTCGGCCTTGGCGTTCTCGGCCACGTCCTTGAACTGCTCGGAAGCGGCCGAGATCAGGCCGCGTAAAACCTCGGCGCCCATGGCCGCGACATCGCTGAGTTCGGTAGCGCCGACCCGCGTGTAAGACACGAATTCGGTCAGCTGCGCGGTTCGGGTCTCTGTCTCGGCGGCGAAGTCTTCCTGCTCGGATCGCAGCGACTGGCTGGCCGCGACCAGCGCCGCGCGCTGTTGGGCCAGGTTCTTTTCGACCGAACTCATCTGGTCGCCCAGACCCTGGCCGGCGGTTTCAAGGCGCGCGATCTGACGCGAGATGTCCTCGGCGCCGACGCGAGCTGCGTCGGAGGCCTCGGCGGCGGCGGCGGCCAGATCGGCGGCGCGCGCCGCAAGGGCGGCCTCGGCTTCGCGAAGCTGGGTTTCAGCCAGGTCGGAGGCCTCGGCCACCATCCGGGCCTGACTGCCGATGGCGTCGACAACGGCGGTGGAGCGGGTGTCGAGGGTCAGGGACAGCGTTTCCAGCGCCTGGCGCTCATAGCCAAGGCCCTGCGCCAACTGGTTGGCCATGCGGACGGATTCGGCTGCGGCCTCTGCGAGGCACGTGGTCTCTTCGGCCAGCAACTGGCGTAGCGACAGGATGCGTTCCCGGGCCTCGCCCGCTGCCAGGGTCGCGCTTTCGATCTGACCGCGAATGGCTTCCACGGCGCTCGAAGCGCCTGCGGCCGCCAGAACCGCTGGCGTCACCAGTCGATCCGTCAGGGTCCGCGTGCGGCGCAACTCCGCCGAAACGCCCAGCGCCTGGCGAAGCAGATAGGCGCCCAGCAAGGTCAGCAGCGCCGGACCAATGGCCAAGCCGGCAAAGACCGCCAGCGCGAAGCCTTCGATCTTCAGGGCCGAAACATCGCGAGCATAGCCCAGCGCGAAGGCGATCGGCGCCAGCGCCCAGAGCGCGGCCGCGGCGACCGCAAAGGTCCAGAAGAGGAAAGCCGGCATGGGACCGCGTTCGGAACGGTCCGGCAGGTCGAATGCCTCGGTGGGCCGCCTCAGATTCGCCGCTGTGTCACGGGCCTCGGCCCAGGCGGGCGCAGTGTCGCGTTCCGGCTCGACGACTGGCGCTGGAGGCTGAGCGGCGTTGGTCGCCAGCGATGTGGCGGCCAGCGGCGGTGACTCGAAAGACGGCTGCGAAGGCTCGCTGATCCGGCCCCGGCGCGAGGCGGCCCTCGCCCGAGGCGAGGACGGCTCCGGCGCGGCGATTTCGAGATCGAGGTCGGTCTCGCTCATCGGCGGATCGACGGCCACAGCGGCGTCAGCCGCCTCGTCCTCTATCGAGGCTTCGGACGAGGAGACTTGATCCTCTGCGGGCGCCTCCACGGGGACGGCGGAAAAATCGAGCGGTTGGCGCTTCTTAGGCTTCATACACAGCCAGGGTCCCAAGGCGGTCAGCGAAGGGCGAAGACAGTCAACGCGCGCCCTGCCCCTATTTCGCGTAGAGAATGAACCTAGCGGCGAAAAGCCCGCGCGCAAAGCGGCTTCGGTTGAGTTTTAAGGTCGCGGAGCGCCCAAAGCGCAGCTTCAGGCGGTTGGCGTGTCCATGCTTTGCGGCGCGACGGCCACCGGGCTCGGCATGGATCCTCGCGGTGAGCGCGATACGGTGCGTTCTGAAGTCGATTTCGTCAGGGGGCAGGTGTCGAGCACAATGCCGAACTGGCCCAGCGCCACGGAGGACAGCCAGACAACGACGATAGCCAGTATTTCCGCCAGGAAGCTCATGGCCCGATCCACAGTGATAGCGGCGTTATGCGATAAATTCGCTCCCTAGCCGAGTGAACTTTTGGTCATGATGGTGAAGCTGGAGAGCCAAGAGATCGACTACGAAGGCCCACGACCGCCGGTGCGATGGTTTAGGATGATCGCCCCTGCAAGACCCAAGGCCGCCACGCCTGCCATCGCTAGATAGCTGTAAGATCCGAACGCGTCGAACAGGTGGCCTGAGAACCAGGTCGCCACGCCGAGGGCGAAGCCCATGGACAGGGCCGAGTTCATCGCCTGAGCCGACGAGGCGTGTGACGGTGGAGTCAGCTTTTCGATTAGGCGCAACGACGCCAGGAAGCTCGCCGCGAAGGTAAAGGCGTGCAGTGCCTGCAGTGGAAACAATAGCCACAGCGGCGGTGTAAAGGCATAGGCGATCCAGCGCAGGACGGCCGCGACCCCACCTAAGATCATCAGCTTTTCGGGCCCGACCTTTCGCCGCCAAGGCTCCAGGAACCACATGAAAGCCACTTCCGCCGCCACGCCCACGCCCCACAACCCGCCAATGATCGGATCTGAGATGCCCTGCTCTCGCCAGATGATGGTCGAAAAGCCGTAGTAAAACGCGTGCGCCCCTTGGATCAGCCCGGCGGTGGTTACAGCCAGTAGGAAGGTCCGGTTCCGCAGCAACAAGCCCACACCTTTCCAGCGCTCGGCTCCGACCGGCTTGGCGCCCTCGGCGTGAACCCTTTCGGGCGGCACGAAAACGCCAGCCGCCAAGGCTGCGAGCAACGCCGCCAAAGCGATCCAGATGGGGATAATCGCCGACGCAACGAAGGTCAGCACCACGCCCATGATCAGGTTGGCGACGATGAAGGCCGCCGAGCCCGTGCCGCGTGGCAGGCCGTAGTTAAATCCTTCGGACCGCGCTCGGCGCAGGGCGATGACGTCGAGCAGAGGCGACACGGTCGACAGCAGGGTCTGGCCGATGAACCAGGCCACGGCCAGGCCCAGGGCGCCAGGCGCGATCAAGAGCGCCGCATAGCCAAGCCCCGCGCCCAGTGAGAGCAGCACCATCGGCGAGCGCCGCAGGGTGAAGCCGTCGGCCCACACCGCCAGGGCCGGGCCGGTGAACGGCTTGGCCAGCATCGGTATGGCCAGGATCAGGCCGATGGCCGCCCCGCTCATACCGCAGTCACGCAAATAGGTCGCTATATAGGGCAGGCTGACGCCCGTCCCGAGATAGATCGCGACGTAGAAAAAGCTAAGCCGCGTCAGGCTGCTCATCGGTCGCTACTGCCCGAGAAAGGGCCGTGTATGCAGCGGCCGGAGGTCACCCCTCCTCCGCCCCACCAAAGCGGGCGGTCCATTCGGCGATCATGTCCTCGTCGATCTTCTTGAACAGGACCTCCGGCGCGCGCACCGACAGGCCGGTCGGCAGCGAGGAGAGCTCAACCGCCGCGTCGTTGCTTGGCCATGCGGATGGGAACTCCAGCGAGAAAGCCTCGGCAATCTTTTCCGCCGCGAACGGGATGAAGGGCGTGGATATCTTGGCGTAGAGCGCCGCGAGATTTAGGGCCGTGCGGACGATGACGGCCGCGCGGTCGCGGTCGGTCTTGATCGCGGTCCAGGGGGCGGCTTCCTGCAGGTACTCGTTGCCGACCACCCACAGGGCCCGCAGCGCCTGGGCGCTCTTGCGCACCTCGATGGCGTCCATCTGGTCGGCCAGATCGGCCAGACGCGCCGAGACGTCGGCGAACAGCTTCTCTTCCAGCGGACCCGGCTCACCGCCTTCGGGCACGACGCCGTCGAACTTGCCTTCGGTGAACTTCAGAATGCGGTTGATGAAATTGCCGAGCACGTCAGCCAGGTCGCGGTTCACGGCGCTGGCGAACATCTCCCAGGTGAAGGCTGTATCCGAGCTCTCGGGCGCATTGGAGGTCAGGTACCAGCGCCAGAAGTCGGGTGGCAGGATCTCCAGCGCCGCGTCCATGAACACGCCGCGCTTTGAGCTGGTCGAGAACTTGCCGCCATACCAGTTCAGCCAGTTGAAGGCTTTCAGCATGTCGACGCTCTTCCAAGGCTCTTCCGAGCCGAGGATCGTCGCGGGGAAGCTCACCGTGTGGAACGCGACGTTGTCCTTGCCCATGAACTCCACATAGCGGACGTCTTCAGCGCCCGCGTCTGTGCGCCACCAGCGTTGCCAGTCGCGGCCTTCCGCTGCGTCGGCCCATTCCTGGGTGGCGGCGATATATTCGATGGGCGCGTCGAACCAGACATAGAAGACCTTGCCTTCCATACCAGGCCGCGGGCCGCCGTCCTTGACCACCGGGACACCCCAGGCGAGGTCGCGCGTGATACCGCGATCGATCAGTCCCTCGTCCAGGAACTTGTAGGCGATCGACTTGGCCAGCACGGGCCAGTCGCCGTGGGTATCGACCCAGGCCCTGATCTTCTCGGCCATCTTGGTCTGCAACAGATAGAGGTGGCGGGTGTCGCGCACTTCCAGGTTCCGCGAGCCGGAGATCACCGAATAGGGGTTCTTCAGGTCGGTGGGGTCCAGCAGGTTGCCGCAGTTGTCGCACTGGTCGCCGCGCGCCTTTTCGAAGGCGCAATGCGGACAGGTCCCCTCGATATAGCGGTCTGGAAGGAAGCGCTTGTCGTCGATGGAATAGACCATCTGGTCGACGCGTTCCTCGATCAGGCCGTTGGCTTCCAGCACCTCGGCAAAGTGCTGGGTCAGCTTCTGGTTCTGCGGCGAGGACGACCGGCCAAACCAGTCCCATGACAGGCCGAAAGCATCGCCCACTTCGCGTTGCAGGATGTGCTGTTCCGCGCAGTAGGTCGCCACGTCCTGACCGGCGGCGGCCGCCGCAAGTTCCGCGGGAGTCCCGTGCTCGTCGGTGGCGCAGATGTAGAGCGTCTCATTGCCCCGGGCCCGCTGGAAGCGCGCATAGACGTCGGCCGGCAACATCGATCCCGCCAGATTCCCCAGGTGCTTGATGCCGTTGATGTACGGCAGGGCGGAGGTGATCAGGATACGAGCCATGAGGCGAAGTCTTCCGGGGAGTCAGGGATCAGAGAACAGGCGTTCGCATATAGAAGGCTGGGCCGCGAAACAAAAGCGCCCGGCCGTTGACCAAACGCCGTTATGCCGCTTCCTGCCCCAAGCTGAGCCGAACGGGACGATCCGGACCTGTCGGGGGACGACGCACATGAAGAACATCAACTGGTTGGGCCTGGTCGCGGCCTTGGTCATCGGACAGATCATCGGCGCCGTCTGGTATGGCGCGGCCTTCAGCGCCGCCTGGATCCGGGCGATGGAGATGACCGAGGCCGACTTCGTCGGAACCGAGTGGCGGATGAGCCTGGGCTTCGTCAACATGGTCGTCATCCTGATCGGACTGGACTGGCTGATCGGCCGCCTGAACGCCCGCAGCTGGATGGCCGGCGCCAAGGTCGCCCTGGCCGCCTTCGTTTTCTTCGCCCTGACGGTGGTGAGCCTCGACTACATCTGTGCGGCCGGCAACCTGCCGCTGTTGTGGATCGACGGCGGCTATCAACTGCTGACCTATGTGACCGGTGGCGCGTTGCTGGGCGGGCTGAAGTGGAAGCCAAAGGCGTGACTGCAAGCTCCTTCCTCTCTAGGGGAGGTGGTGCCGGAGGGCCGGAGGGGGCTAGCTGGGCGGATGCCGCGATGGCCCCCTCATCGCTCCGCGACAGCTCCCCCAAAAAGGGGGAGCAGCTACGGCTTCGCAACCTCGCGCTTTCGCTGCGATGGTGATGGGAAGGGTCGCGGAGCGTCCGGACCACGTCCGGAATTGAATAGAAGTAACCGTTTCGACGAAGCCGTCCGCTCCGCGCGACCGTTCTGGCGAAAGCGTTTCCGGCTCGGCGGTGTTAGCGCCTCCTCGTCCATGCCTCCGACGGGCGGATGAGAGAGCGACTCCCACCCGGAACGCGGACCTTTCAGCCCGCCTGCCACCCTGCCGACCCTCGTGCTCCTGTCGTTTCTGTGCTGCAAGGCCGACCGCCGCCAAGGAAACACACGAGGTTGGCGGCTTTCACCCGCCATCGGACAGAGCGTCTCCCGCTCGATCACACCCCGCCGCCGCTTGGACGCTGGCCTAGCGCCCTTCCCAACGACGAGGTGGGGTGAGTATGCGGCAAGTTTGAGCGCGGCTGCGTCGATTGTCTGGACGCCCGCACCCATCCTCCCCCTAGCGGGGGAGGTGTCGGCGAAGCCGACGGAGGGGGAAGTCCTGCTGAATCAATGCAGTGTTCCCCCTCCGGCCTCCGGCCGCCTCCCCCGCTAGGGGGAGGATTTATAGCGCCAATCCCCATGCCCATCCGGGGACGGCGCGATCCCGATCCCCGTGCGTCGATAAGGACGCCTAAACCCATTGCCCGTCAGCGGTCCGGACGCTAAGGAAGCCCTCGTCCGCTTCGCGCGGCGGTGGCCGGTTTAGCTCAGCTGGTAGAGCAGCGGTTTTGTAAACCGAAGGTCGCGGGTTCGATTCCTGCAACCGGCACCAATCTTTTCAATAACTTAAGTGGCGAAAGCCTCTGCCACATTTCCCCGGGGCGCCCACGGGTCGCAAGCGCCCTGCCCTCGGACGGAGCCTAGAACCGATAAGGCGCGCGAAGCACGACGCGCATGTCCGGCGCGTCGCTGGTGACACCGAACTCGAAGCTGTTGTTCAAGGTCAGCCTCTCAAGCAGACGGAACGACCAGCCCATCTGGAGGCTGCCCGCCACCAGGGAGCGAGACTGCTGGCGCGTGTCGCCAATCTCGCTTTTGGTCGGGAAGATATAGTTGTGGCTATAGCCGAATGAGACCGAGAAGCGTGGGTTCAGCGACAGGCCAAAGCCCAGTTGGGCTCCGATACTGTCGCCCGGCGTGACCCGTCCGACCAGAGCCGGGCCGATCTGTTTGTCGATGTCGCGCGGGATGCTGTGCAAATAGGTCAGTCCGCCGAAAATGATCGCCGGATCGGTGGGATAGAGCATGGTCACGCCGCCCTCGACGCCCCAGAAACCTGAGCCCGTCGCCAATTCCTCGGCCACGCCGAACTCATCATAGGCGACGTCGTAAGGACTGACCCCGCTTGGCGTCTTCACCCGCGCATTGGCCACGAAGATTGGCCAGCCTCCCCGGCCGGAATTGATCTGGTAACGGGCGGCGAATTCCATGTCGCCCAGGCTGTTCTCATGGATGTCGCGCTCGGTGTCGAAATCTGGATCGGTCTGGTCGAGCAAGGTGAGGCGATCGTGCCGGTAGACGTAGGGAACCCTTGCCTCGACCTCAAGGCGGCTGGTCACGCCATAACGCGCCGAAACGGTCGCCACCGCGGTGTCGCGCGCTACGTCGCTGGCCTCGATCAAGCCCAGTTGAACGCCGGGCACCACTTCAACCCCGCGAAACACCAGCCGGTTATTGCTGGTCCGGACATATTCAAGCGAGGGGTCGAAGACCAGCCGGCCAGGCGGGGTCAACACGCCGAGATTGGCCGGCAGGGCGGCGACCTCCTGCGAGGGCTCAGGCAGGGCGGGAGCTTCACCCACTGGCCCGGGAGGAAGGCGGCGCTCGCTGACCGGATTGGGCGGCGTCTGCCCGGCAGCCGCCAGGATCGCCGTGGGGGCGCCGGTGGCGCGGATCGCGCCCAGCAGGGTGTCGCGCTCGACCTCAAGCGCGTCGATCCGCGCCTGCTGCAGGGTCAACCTGCGGTCTTGCTCGGCAAGGCGCCGGGTTTGGTCGGCCAATTGCGCTTCGATCCGCTCCAGCGTTCCCCGCGTCAAGGCCGCCTGGATCGCTGCCGTCTGGATCGGCGCCATCGGGTCGGTGAGAGCGTGCGCGGTTCCTGTAGCCGCGGTCGCCAGGATGCCGGCCATTGCGCCCGCAGCGACCTTCGCGCGCCGGATCGACCGCAGAAATTTCGCCCTTCGAAATGGCCCTTCTGTTTCGTGGGGCGGAGCCGCGTTCTTCAAAGGTAAGGAGACCGTAGTCCACAGGCCGCCACGCTTTGCGTCGAGCATTTTTCAGTACCGCATGATGCAACGGACGCCTCGTCGTGTCGGGTGACGAAACAGACACACGCCCCATGGCGAGCCCCCAGCCCCTAGAGAAAGCCGAGATTCCTCGTTCGATCCCTCGGCCATCATTTGGTCGAGCCCATTGAGGGCGCCGGCTGCTATCGACCAGCGCTGTCGCTCAACGCGGCGCCCACCGCGTTTTGCAGCGTCGAGGCCATGCGATCGAAAGCCATTTGCTGCTGCATTTGCGGCAGTTGCGGCAGACGCAGAGTGATGTCTGTTTCCTGGCGGATCGTGCGATTGCTCGCGGTGTTGATCACCACGCTGGCGACGCGGTTCTCCATCAGATCGTGCAGGATGCGCGTATCGCCGCCGGCCACAGGCCCAGGCGAAGACCCGGCTCCGCCCAGAATTACCCCAGGCTGTGGCGTTCCGGGCAGGCTCTGCGTCTGCAGGCCGTCCGGGGCCCAGACCAGACGTGTTTCCAACGCCAGCGTGCCGTCGATAAAGGTGCGGATCGACGCGGCGAAACCAATGTCGAAACCGAGCGGTGTAGCGATCCCACCTCGCAGTTCGTGCAGTTCGACATCCTTTAGAGGGTCAGCCGACTGGCTCCATGCGGGGCCGGCCACGAACGCCAGAAAGGCGGCGGCTATCATCGTCGGCGCCTTCACCGGCCTGCTCCTGTTTGATCGCGGCCAGCCAGGATTTGATAGATCGGCGGCAGGGCGCGAGTGAAGCTGGCGAGTGAACGGTCGTCCAGCCGATTGACAGGTCCATAGGTGAAGCTGGCCCAGTCCTGATCGCGATTGAAGACGCCCGGGCCCGCGCCTGACGGCGTATCCGGTGAGCGGATCACGAACACCACCCCGCCCCACGTTCGGCCAAACTCTGCCGCCGAATAGAGTTTCAGGCCCTGGTTTGGGTCGCCCACCAGAACCTGCCCGTCGCGGATGCCCTTGATCACCACGAAGTGTCGATAGGTACCCACCTTGACCAGGGCGATGGCCGGCGTTTGCGCGCGCTCCAGATCCTTCAGCGACCGGCGGTAGCCCTCTGATTTCAGGCCCAGCGTCGCCAGATAGGATTTCATGTCCAGAAGGGAGAAGCCGACCTTGCGGATCTTCTCCTGGTCGCCGGCAGCGTACATGGCTTGGAACACTTCGGCTTCGCTGATGGGACGCCCGTAGTGGTGCTTCAACATCGTGGCCAGCGCAGCCGAGCCGCAACTATAGTCATATTGTTGGCGAACCACGGTGCGGAAGGGCATGTCGCGGAGGCTGGTGACCCCTGCCGAGAATGTCCCGCCGCCGGTATTGAAAAAGGCCTGCCCGCTCGCCGCGCTCCCGAAGGCGCCAGCCGCCAGGGTCGCTAGCGCCAGGCGGGATATGAAGGTGGCGCGTCGCATCGTCGGCTCACAGCCCCGGCGCGGTGACTATGGTGAGGTTGATGGCGCCCTGGAGGGTGTTGTTGGCCCCCGTGTTGATCACGAAGTTGCCGACGCCGTTGAAACCATTCAGCGCGTCCTGCGAGAAATTGACTGAGCCAGAAGTGACGGTTTCAGCGATGATCGTATTCCCGCTGGTGGAGCCAGTGAGTTGCTGGGCGGTCATGACGTCGACATTGACGCCGAAGCCACCGCTCAACGCGTCCATCTCCTCCACGCTCAGGACTTCGACTTGCACGGGCGCAGGACGTTGCGGCGGAGCGGCCGGAACCTCGCTAGCCTCGGCGCCAGCCGCAGCGAACAGCAAAACCGCCGCCGTCTTCAAAATAGCCGCTCTAAGCATTTTCGCCTCCAACGGCGGTCTAAAGAGGAAGATCTCGAGAGTTCCGGGCCGGACGCGCCCCTGAAGGCGCGCCCGACCACGGAGCCCGTCGCTTATTGACCGAAGGTGATGTTGGCGTTGGCTGCCAGAGACGTCGCCGCTTGGTTAAGCGAGCCCACGCCAGTGTTGAAGCTGGCGGTTTGCACGCCCGAGAAGGCTGCGCCACTCGAGTTGATGCCGCCCGTCGTCAGGGCGCTGTTCTGATCGCCGCCCTCACCGTCGCCGTTGCCCGGGCCGCCGTACGAGACGGTGACGCCAGAAACCGAGCCGGACAATTCCTGCATCGACAGGGTGGACGTCGAGTTGTCGACCGAATTGTCGTTGTTGGAGTCGTTGGTGGAGTTGTTGCGGTTGTCGGCAAACGTCGAGTTGTCCGAATTATCCGAGTTGTCGTTGTTCGAGTCATTCGTCGAGTTGTTACGATTATCCGCAAACGTAGAGTTATCGTCGTTGGAATCGTTCGTCGAATTGTTGCTGTTGTCGGCGAACGTCGAATTGTCCGAACGATCCGAGTTGTCGTTGTTGGAGTCGTTGGTCGAATTATTGCTGTTGTCCGCAAAAGTCGAGTTGTCGGAACGATCCGAGTTGTCCGAGTTGTCGTTATTGGAGTCTGCCCAACGCATCGAGTTGTCGGAATTGTCCGAGTTGTCCGAGTTGTCGTTACCGGAATCGCGCATCCGGGTCGAGCGGTCGGAATTGTCGTTGTTGGAGTCCGCCCAACGCATCGAGTTATCGTTGTTGGAATCGGTGGTGGTGCGGGTCGAATTGTCGGACGAGTCGCTGGTGCTGTTCGAGGTCGAGGTGTTGCCCGAGTCAGCTGTGCTGGTCGAGGTGTTGCCCGAGTCAGCTGTACTGGTCGAGGTATTGGTCGAGTTGTCCGAGCTGTCGGACATGCTGTTCGACGTCGAGGTGTTTCCCGAGTCAGCCGTGTTGGTGGAGTTGTTGGAGCTGTCGGACGTGCTCGTCGACGTGTCGGTCTTGGTCGAGTTGTCCATGTTGGTGTTCGTGGCGGTCGCGTTATTGCTGGAGCCTGCGGTCGCGCCGCCGTCTCTGACCTGCGCCATGGCAGAGGTTGTAAGCGTGGCGCTGAGAATAAAGGCCGACGCGGTCGCGAATAGTGACGTTTTCATGAAACCCTCCAGGGATCAGTGCTCGGAGGATGCCCTCCGACCTACACAATCCGCAGCCTAAGTTTCGGTACGTTCACGTTAATGGCACTAACTTTACTGTAGATACCAGTCTCAGCTCTAATAGTGTAGATTACAACTTGAGTGTAAAAGCAGATCAGAAATTAGATACATTTTCCATTTCGATTATCGTTGCCATGAATTATACGCCCACCCGCCCGGATCGCGCGGATAGATTTGTCAGCGCCAAAACGCCAAGCGTGAGCACAATATTCGAGCGCCGTCAGCATGATCACTTAAGCTAGTAGAATCCGTGCGGACGCTGCGTGTCTGAGCCGGTGAAGTCCCCATGGCGCAAGGATTTTACGCGCCGCTTCTCCATCCCGGTTCGTGTGCTGCAGCGCGCCTAACCTGACAAGCCTGTCGGTCCCCGTCTCCTCGCTGGCGCGTGGACGAGATAGTCGGTCGCGACGTCCCGGCGCGTCATGTCCGCTTGCGACGAAGACGTGGCCACAGGCCGGCGCCAGCCATCTCCGCTGTCAGTTGGGGTGATTGGCGGCGGCGACCAGGAGATCAAATGATCCTCGCCTTCGGAGCGCCGGGCCCAACATCGGGTCTCTGGCGGCCGCGCTGATCGATCGTGGCTAGCATTTTTAAACCGAGGATCGCGGATCCACTCCCGCAACCCGAACACGCTCTCCGTCGAATTGTGCTTTTCAGGCGCCCGGATGGTTTCAACAAATCTCCGGTGGCGGACGAATGCCCCGGAAGGCTGCTTCGACGAAGCCAAACAGGCCAAAGGCGATGAGGCCCACGGCCATCAGGCCAAGCACCCAAGAGCCATAGGGCTGCTGCTCCACCGCCTGCAGCGCGCCGCCCCAGCTACGGGCGTCGCTGCTCTGGGCGTCCAGTCCGGCCACGATCAGGAAAAGGCCGGCTGGCAGCACCGCCAGGCCCCGGGAGCCGTAACCGATCTTCCCAAGAGGCACGACCCAGCGGCTGAACTCGTCGCTGCACCTGAGGCGTTTGCCCAGATCCTGAGCCAGTCCCTGGACGATGTTACCGACCCCGAACCCGATCATCACCAAGCCCGCCAGCAGAACCAGCAGGTCGCCCTGCGGCAGGGCCATCGCTGCGGCAGCCATGCTGTTGGCCTTGGCCTCCTCATCGGCTTCGCCGATGTCTTCAAACTCGTCGAGTAGCTCGAAAGCCCACAGCGCCAGGCCGCCATAGATGACGCCGCTGATCGCTTGGCCAGTGCGTATCGCCCAGGCCTTGGGCGAAGTCCCGTGTCGGTCGGCGTCGAAGATCGCCTGCAATGCACGCCATGCAGCGAAGCCCATAAGACCAGGCCGACCACCGCGATGATCGCCAGACCCAGCGACCAATGCGCCCAGACAGCGAGCAACGTCTTGGCGCCGTGGGCGCGCGGCGTCAGATCGACCGCCGCCAGCAGGACGATCCGCCCAGGCCAAGATAGACCACGCCCCGCGCGGCATAACCCAGGCGCGAGGCCCATTCGAGCGCCTTGGCCAGATCCAGACGGCGCACCGCGCGCAGGGTCGCGCCGCCAAGCGCCTTGACGTTCCGGGATTTACTCGATCCCACCTTGCTTCCCCTGCCCGCTCTGGATTAGGTCTTGCGAGCTTCGGCGCCCAGGAACACCACCTTGGCGCCCTTCTGGACGGCAGCGCCCAGCTCGGCGGCGTCCCAGTTGGTCAAGCGCACGCAGCCGTGCGAGGCGCGCTTGTTCACTAGCTTTGGGTCTGGCGTGCCGTGGATGCCGTAGGTGTCCTTGGTCAGGTCGATCCAGGTGGAGCCGACGGGATTATTGGGTCCGGCCTTGATGGTCAGCTTGCCCTTGGGCTTGCCGAAGGTCAGGCGCGAGGGGTCATAGGTATAGGTCGGCCGAGGCGCGACGGTGTTGACGGCCCACTCGCCGGTCGGGGCCGGGCGCTCGGTGCTGCCGACCGTCGCGGGATAGACAGCCAGCTGGACGGACTTGTCGTCGAAGGCGCGAACCTGGCCGCGCGCCTTGTCGATCTCGATGCGCGCCACCTTGCCGGCCAGCTTGTCGGTCCCAACGGCGGCGATGACTATGGACGTCCCGGCCACAGCGAAATCGGCGCCTGGATTCAGGGCGCGCAGCAGAGCTTCATCCATGTGGAAGCGTTCGGCCAAGGCCTCGACCACGTCGCCGAACGCCAGGGTGGGCAGCTTGGACATCGCCTCGTAGTCGTCCTTGGGAATGTTGGGTTGGAAGGGACCGGCCACATCCTCGGCGGTGATCGCATAGTCGGTCATCACCGGTCCGTCGTCGCCGGCGACCAGGGCGTCCCACGAGACCTTGTCGAGCTTGCCGTTGACCGGCAGCCCCTTGGCGGCCTGGAAGGCCTCCAGCGCCAGAGTTACATTGGTCCCCGGCCGCCCGTCGATGACGCCCGGCGACATGTGAGCGCGGTCGAGCAGAACCTGGGCGCGAAGCATCGCCTTCTTGATCGCCTCGGGATCAGTCACGGCCGGATCGAAGACGGCAGCGTCAATGGCTTGAGCCTGGGGCGAGCTCGACGCAGCCGCGACGGCGGGCGGGGCGTCGACCACGGGCACGTCGGCCTGGGTCGGCGTCGGCGCTGGCGGCGCGACGGGCGATGGCGCGGGCGGCGGCTCCGGGGCTGGATCCGAGCAGGCCGCCGTGGCCAAGATGCAGCCGAGTATCAGGGCGACGGGGCGCGGATCGAAGGGCATGATGGAACTCCAGACGGAACGACTGCCGATCTGAAGCCTTCAGTCATGGCTAAGTTCCAGCAGTCTTGGGGAGAACCGCTTGAAGCTGCTGCGCCGCCTGGCCTGGACGTTCGGTATTTTTGCCTTGGCGGTGGCCGCCTTCGTTGTCTGGGTGATCTGGCCCGGCAACGATCCCGCTCCGCCACCCCTGGTCACCGACCAGCCCCCGCCCTGGGAGCAACAGGCCACTACCCGTTACATTCCCTCGGTCGATCCGCCGGCCACGACGCCAGCGGCAGTGACCAACGAGGTTTGCGACACAGGAAACGCCCCCATCAGCGCCGCGGCCGTCAACGCCGCCTCCTTGACCACCCTGACCTGGGCGCCGTTCGGCCGGCTCGAGGTGGGCTGGGAGATCTACGCGCCGCGCATCGCCGCCGAAATCGACACCGCCTGCGGGCCAGACACGCGCCGGTTCGCCGCCCTTCTGGCCCAATGGCAGCAGTCGCACGGCTTGCAGCCTTCAGGCGTGATGGACCCTGCGACCTTCCAGCCCATGCTGGTCGGCTGGCACCTGCAGCGACCGTTCGTGCGGATCAACAACACCGGCGTCTGCCCCGGCGCGCCGCCGCCGTCGGGTCTGAACACCGCTCGCCCGGACGAGAGCTATGGCGGCAAGACGATCCAGCTGCGTCCCGGCGCCCTTGAGGCCTATCGCCGGATGGTCGCCGAGGCCAAGACCGCTGGCGTGATCCGACGACCCGAGGCGCTGACCATCTTCTCCGGCTTCCGCGACCCGGCCGCCGACGCCGCCCGCTGCGCGCGGGACAACAATTGCCAGGGCCTGGTGCGGACCATCTGCTCGGCCCACCGCACGGGTCTGGCCATGGATGTCTATATCGCCGCCGCCCCGGGCTTCGGTCCTGACAGTTCGGCGGACGACAATCGCCGCGCCATGGCCCGCTCACCGGTCTTCCAGTGGATGGTCGTCAACGCCGGCCGCTTTGGCTTCGTCAACTACGCCTACGAGCCCTGGCACTGGGAATGGAATGGCGAGCCGCTGCTGCCGGGCGTGCCGATCAAGAGCCTGCCGCAGGCGGGCTCGGCGCCGCCCGAACAGCCCGTTCCACCCGCGACGCCGCACCAGGGAACCCGATCCGGGGCCGCGCGCTTACAGTAAAGGTTCGAGGCTATCCCCTCCCTCGATCCCATCCCCTTGTACCGCGCTCGCATGCGCGGCCACCTTTCTCCAGTCCGCTGCGCCTGACGTGTCGGACTGGAGATTTCTTCCCCTCTCACTCTCATGCGACGCCCATGCTATGCGCGGGGCCGTGTCCCCTGAGAGCCCCGCCGTGAACGCCCCTCGCCCGCCCGCGATCTTCATCGACGCCGACGCCTGCCCGGTGAAGGACGAGATCTACAAGGTTGCCGCGCGCTACGGGCTGAAGACTTTCGTGGTCTCCAACAGCTGGATCCGCGTGCCCCTGACACCGGCGGTCGAGCAGGTGGTGGTCGACGCAGGCCCCGACATCGCCGACGACTGGATCGCCGAGCGCGCCCAGCCGGGCGACGTGGCCGTGACCAACGACATCCCGCTGGCCGACCGCGTGCTGAAGGCCGGCGCCGCCGCCCTGGCCCCGAACGGCCGGATCTTCACGCCCGACATGATCGGCTCGGCCCTGGCCTCGCGGTCCATCGGCGAGCACCTGCGCTCAATGGGCGAGATTACCGGCGGCCCCAAGGCCTTCGGTCCCAATGACCGCAGCAAGTTCCTGCAGGCCCTCGACACCGTGGTGGTCAAGGCCACCCGAGGCCGGCGATGATCGAGATCACCAGTTGGCTGCGGATCGAGGACGACGAGATCGTCGAGAAGGCGACCCGAGCCTCTGGCCCCGGCGGCCAGCACGTCAACAAGACCTCGACCGCCATTGAGCTGCGCTTCGATGTGAGGAACTCCCCCACCCTGCCCGAGGACGTCAAGGCGCGGCTCGAGGTCTTGGGCGGCAGCCGCATGACACTCGACGGCGTGCTGGTGCTGTTCGCCCAAGGCAGTCGCTCACAGGAAATGAACCGCCAGGAAGCCCGCGACCGGCTCATCGACCTGATCAAGCGCGCGACCGAAAAGCCCAAGCCCCGCCGCCCGACCAAGCCGACCTATTCCAGCAAGCTCAAGCGGCTGGAGACCAAGGGGAAACGGGCCGGGATCAAGACGCTGCGGGGCAAGCCGAAGGGCGAGGATTAAATCGATCCTCCCGCGTTAGATGGCTCGGGTCCACCGCTCACTTTCGTCCTCTATATCCCTAAATTGGTCGATCTTTTCATGAACTGCTACTCCCACGAGAAATATCGAGCTACCAAGTTGAGCAGTAAAGCCGAAGGTCAGCCCGTCATCTGATCGACCCCATACGTACTCGAACTGTTGACCAATATCCGTGTTGGAGCGCGAACCGATTTTTCGGTTCGGCAAAATCGCCGACATATTCTGGATAGTTGCTCCGGCGGCCTTATGCATAAAGTCGAACCACCGGGTATAGACAACGAAGTCCAGTGGTAGCGTCTTAACAACCTCACGATAATAGAGGGCCTTCGCCAGCTTGGCCGCGAATGCATCGATCATCGGCCCGACTTCAATCGGGAGCATGATGATACCGAGGTCGTCCAAAAACTGCCCCGGAGGGACGGCATCACCACGGTGTCGAAGCGCCGCCCGCTTCTCATTGGCCGACAAATCCACTTTAGGCATTAGGTGCGGATAGTTGTTCCTGATGCCGTTGATCAGCTTTCGTAGCTCATCAACATCCAGGTTCTTGTCATCCTGATCCAGAGCACGGGCATAGAACGCTACGACTTGCTCGATTCCCCTGGTTGCCCGATTGCAAGGAACGCAAGCAGGGAACTCGAATCCTTCAGGTGCCTCACGTCGCTTAAACAATACCCGAGGAGGCATGTGGTCAGGTTCTTTAGAAGGTGCGACACCACAATAACAACACAGTGGATGTGCTGACAGAAATGCAGCTTTTCGCCTGCTTTTCTCGCCCAACGTTACCTCCAAGCGCGCCCGACTAAACCGTCAGCGCTTCGGCGCGCATGTTGAAGCCCAGGACGTCCTGCTTCCATTCTGGCTCTTCGATCAGCCCGCCGAGCATCTTCTTCAGATAGCCCGTCATCGCGACCTGCTCCTCGGCGGTCAGCTCGCCGCAGACCTCTTCGTTGAGGGGGCGGATATCGGTGCGGATTCGGCTGAGAAGTTCCTCGCCCGCGCGGGTCAGGCTGACCACGACGATGCGGCGGTCGGTCGGCGAGGTCTTGCGCTCGACCAGGCCGTCGCGGATCAGGCCGTCGACCGAGCGGGTCAGGGTGGTGCGGTCGCTGGCCGACAGCTTGGCCAAGCGGGTCATCGAGCATTCGCCAAAGCGGCGCAGAGCCACCATGGCCACCCATTTGGGGAAGGTCAGGCCGTGCTGGGCGATACAGTCCGAGGCCAGGGCGCGGCGATGTTGCTCGGTCTGGTACAGCAGATAGCTGAGATAGCTTGGAAGCGGCACAGCGTGTTCTTCCCCAATGTCCTGAACGCGCATTTCGTCCCCCCGGGCGTGCGTGGGCGTCTTCATGTCACGCTGTTTTGGTGGGCGCAATCGGGGTCGGGGCGTCGCGACGTAAAATTGAGCGCGATCGCACTGGTCGCGCTCAGGCAAGCACAAAAAACCCCGCGAGTCAGACTCGCGGGGTCAAGGCAGGGTCGGGGATTCTTAGAGCAGGATCAGGCGGCGGCCCGATTGCGGGCGCGGCCGCGGCTGAGCCAGTCGTCGGGACAGGTCTCGCGCACGGTGATGGACTTGAACTGGCCGACGGGGATGCGGGCCGCGTCCCCGGGGTTGAGATCGCGCGACACCGAATGGCCGGCGAACTCTTCGATAATGGTGATCACCTGGCTGCTGCCGACGGTGTTTTCGATGAGGACCATGTTCATGGGGATCTACTCAAGCAGGCGATGAGGGCGTTAGGGGCGAAGCAGATCGGTCTCAGCCGAGACGTTGCTGGATCCGTTTTTCCGGCACGCCCTGACGGGTCCAGGTCTCGATGTCGCCGGCCGACTGGAAGCGGCGGAAAGCGCCTTGGGCGTGCTGGTCGCAATAGGAGCCGCGCTTGGGCTTCTCACGGCCACAAAAGCCGAAATCGTTCTGATCGGGATTGCCGATCGGCCAGCGGCAGGAATGGGTCTCTAGGCCGAGGATGCCGGAGGTCGGCTCCAGATCGACGATGGTGGGGGCGACGCGGATGACGGCGCTACGGGTGGGGGTGATGGTGGTGGCCGGACGAGCCCGGACCTGAAGGCGGCTGGGCGAGCGAACCGACGAGGTGCGCTGGCGAACCGGGGTCTCACGGACGGTGATGCCCAGGCGGTGAACCTTGCCGATGACGGCGCTGCGGCTGACGCCGCCCAGTTGCCGGGCCACCTGGCTGGCGCTCATGCCTTCGAGCCAGAGCTTCTTCAGAACTGCGGTCCGCTCTTCATTCCAGTCCATGTTCTTTTTTCCCAACCAGAGCGGGGCAGCCCCCCCGCCTCATTTGGGTAGGATCGTGGTTAACGGGCGTCAAATAATTATGTGCAGACCCACGGTTTGCGAATTCACCTTTCGTGAGTGGAATCATGATTGTACCAACAATTGTCGCAGGGGGGCCGTTTGAACCATGTCTAAAGCTTGACGACATAACGGCGTTATACGAGAAATTGTGACCCAGAACCTGTGCTGTAATTGAATGTGGCGCGGCGTCGCATAGTTTGCGTCGTAGTGTCGCTAGAGGACTTTCATGCGCGTATTTCACACCATCGCCATCGTAGCTTTCTGCGTCATTCTGGCAGCCTGTTCGAAGGGCGAAGAGAAGGCTGAAGGCGGCACGTCGGCCGCACCGGCTGTCGCCGCAGTACCTTCCGATGCGGAAAAAGCCGCGCTGCTTGCGTCCCTCCCCGCCCCCTACAACACCGGCGACCTAGCCAATGGCCAGCGCAAGTTCGCGCTCTGCCGCTCGTGCCACACCATTGCGCAAGGCGGTCCGGCCCTGACGGGTCCCAATCTCCATGGCGTGTTCGGACGTCAGGCCGGGACAGGGGCCGACTACACCTACTCTCCGGCGGTCAAGGCGGCTGGGTTCACCTGGGACGGGGAGCACCTGGACAAGTGGCTGGCCGACCCGCGCGGCTTCCTGCCCGGAACCAAGATGTCGTTCGCTGGCCTGAAGGATCCCAAGGATCGCGTCGATCTGATCGCCTATCTGAAGGTCGAGACAGGCTACAAGCCGGCGCCGTGATGACCGACGCCGAAGCGCTGATCACCCGCCTCTTCGACGCCTATAACCGCCGCGATTTCCCGGCCTTCGCCGCGAGTTTGAATGACGACGTCGACTGGCCCGATCAGATGTACGGCGAGCGCGGCGTGGGCGTCGCCGCGCTGCGCGCTTACTGGGTCGCCCAGGACCAGGCCATCCAGGTGGAGCTGACTCCGATCGACTTCGGGTTGGAGGCCGACGGCCGGGTGGGCGTCGAGGTGAACCAGGTGGTCCGCGGCCTGAGGGGAAGCCTATGGTCCGACATCCGGCTGCGGCAGTATTACACACTCCGCGATGGCCGCGTTTCGCGCATGGATGTGGTCCGTCTCGAGGAACCGAGCCTCGCGCCATGACCCCTTCAGAAGCCCGTATCCTGGAGCTCTATCGCGCCTTTCACGGCCGGGATCTCGACGGCTTCTTCGGCATGCTCACGCTCGACGTGAACTGGACAAACGACACCGACGACAGCCGATTGATCGGCAAGGACGCCTTGCGCGCCTATCTCCTGTACGACACCGCCCCGGTGCGGGCCGAGTTCGCGCCGATCCACATCCAGGCGCTGGACGATCACCGGGTTTCGGTGTTGGCCCAGCAGGTCATCCTCAGCGCCGCAGACGGCAGCGTCTGGTCCGACACCCGCGTAAGGCACACCTTCACACTCGTCGAAAATCTGGTCGCCCGCATGGACGCAGAGCGGGACGTGCGTGAAGCGGACGCCTCGACCGAGGCCTTGCTGACCGGGCTTTATGAAGCCATCGACATCGAGGATATCGATGCGGTCGTCGCGCTGTTTCATCTCGACGCTCGCATTCCCGACAGCCTCGAACAGGGCGCCATTGTGGGCCGCGAAGAGATCCGGGCCTACTATGTCCGCCAGTTCGCGACGATCCACGTCGGCTCGTCCCTGCTTTCGACTCGCCTGCTCGCCGATGGCCGGGTCGAAGCACACCTCCATGTGCAGGTGCATGGCGTCGAGGGCGGATCGTGGGGGGAAGGTCGAGTTACAGCGACCTACCGCGTCGATGGGGGCCGGATCATCGAAATGGTCATCGACAAGTCGTCGGTAGGCTGAGATACGGCGCGAACGCTGCCCAGGACACGGCCGTGCTGGGCGCGGTGCTGCACGAAGACGTCGAGTGGCCTGACGGTCTCACAGACGACCCGATCCTGAGAATGACCGTGCTGAGGAGCTTTAGACCAGCAGGTCCGCGCACGCGTCGAGCACGGCGTCGGCGTCCAGGCGGTACTTGGCGTAAAGGTCTGGCAGATCGCCCGATTGACCAAACGCCTCCAGCCCAAGCGCGCGCACGCGCTGACCGCGCACCGAACCCAGCCACGACAGCGCCAGGGGCGAGCCGTCCGCCAGGGTGACGAGGCCGGCGTCGCGGTCGAGCGTGGACAGCAGGGTCTCGATGGTCGAGGTCCTCGGGGTGTTCTGGGCGCCCTCCCCCGTCCAGCGCGAACGCCCGCTGCGTGTCCAGTCGCGGTGCAGGACGTCGGGCGAGGTCACGGCCAGCAGGCCGGCCTCGGGCATGTCTTCCGACAAGGCTTCGAACGCGGCCACGGCTTCGGGCGCCAGGGCTCCGGTGAAGACCAGGGCCAGCTTGGCGCCCGGCGCGGGAGCCTTCAGCCAATAGGCGCCGTCGATGGCGCCCTGCCGCCAGGCGTCGTCGGCACGCTCGGTTTGGGCGATCACCCGGGTCGAGAGGCGCAGATAGGTCGAGGCGCCGTCGGGGTCCTGGATACGGTCGAAGGCGTGGGCCATCAGCACCGCCGTCTCGTCGGCGAAGGCGGGCTCATAGGTATCCAGCCCTGGCTGGGCCATGCCGATCACCGGCCCGTTGATCGACTGATGCGCCCCGCCTTCGGGCGCGAGCGTCAGGCCGCTCGGTGTGGCAACCAGCAGGAACCGGGCGTCCTGATAGCAGGCATAGTTCAGGGCATCGAGGCCGCGGGCGATGAAAGGGTCGTACAGCGTGCCGACCGGGAACAGACGCTCACCAAATAGCGGCGCTGTCAGGCCCAGGGCGGCCAGGACGATGAACAGGTTGTTCTCGGCGATGCCCAGCTCGATGTGCTGGCCGGTCTCGACCATCGACCAGACCTGGGCCGAAGGGATGCGGCGGCGCTTGAAGACATCCTCGTGGGCGCGGCGGTGGAACACCCCGCGTCGGTTCACGAAGCCGCCGAGATTGGTCGAGACCGTGACGTCCGGCGAGGTGGTGACCACCCGGCCAGAGAACTCGTCGGTGCGGCGGGAAATCTCGAACATCACCTTGCCGAACGCGGCTTGGGTCGACTGCGCGCCGCCACCCGCCACAGCCTCCAGCAGCTCATCGGTGCTCGGCGTGACCACGGTCGGGGCGACATGCTGGCGCTGAACGTCGGCGGCGAACGGCGCGCGGGCGATCAGGCCTTTCAGGGCGGTGCGCTCGGCGCTGGACAGGCCCGACAGCGGATCCCATTCCTCGCCCTCAAGCACGCCCAACCGCTGGCGCAGTTCGGCGATCTGGGTCGGGGTCATCAGGCCCGAATGATTGTCCTTGTGGCCTTGGAACGGCAGTCGCAGGCCCTTGACGGTATAGGCGATGAAGAAGCGCGGGGCGTCGTCGTGGCTGGCCCGCTCGAACGCCTCCAGCAGGGTCTCCAGGCAGTGGCCGCCCAGCTCGGTCATCAACTCGCCAAGGTCGACGTCCTTGTAGGAGGCGATCAGGACCAGGGCGTCGGCGTCATCGGCCAGATCGGCCGACAGCCGTTCGCGCCATGCCGCGCCGCCCTGATAGCTCAGGGCCGAATAGAGGTCGTTGGGCGCGGTCTCGATCCAGCTGCGCAGGGCTTCCCCGCCTGGTCTGGCGAAGGCCTCCCGCTGGCGCCTGGACCACTTCAGCGTCTCGACCGTCCAGCCGGCCGCCTCGAAAATCTCGCCATAGCGGGTGAACATGCGGTCCTGGGTGGTCGCGTCCAGGCTCTGGCGGTTGTAGTCGACGATCCACCAGGTGTTGCGGACGTCGTGCTTGCAGGCCTCGATCAGGGCTTCGTAGATATTGCCCTCGTCTAATTCGGCGTCGCCCAGCAGTGAGATCATCCGGCCCATGCTCTCCGGCTTTACCGCGCCCCGGGCGGCCAGATAGTCCTGGGCTAGCGAGGCGAAGGCGGTCATGGCGACGCCCAGGCCCACCGACCCGGTCGAGAAGTCGACGTCGTCCACATCCTTGGTGCGGGAGGGGTAGGATTGAGCCCCGCCCAGCGACCGGAAGCGCTTGAGGTTGTCCAGGCTCTGACGGCCGAATAGGTGCTGGATGGCGTGGAACACCGGGCTGGCGTGCGGCTTGACCGCCACCCGGTCCTGAGGCCGCAGCGCCTTCATGTAGAGCGCGGTCATCAGGGTGGTCATCGAAGCGCAGGAGGCTTGGTGGCCGCCGACCTTCAGGCCGTCACGGCTTTCCCGAAGGTGGTTGGCGTTGTGGATCGTCCACGAGGCCAACCAGAGAATGCGTTCCTCGATACGGCGAAGGAGCGCAATCTCCTGCCGCTTGGCAGTCATCGAGCCGTCGGCCATGCTTCCTCACCGGTTTATGCCGGTGAAGATTGCCCCTCACCGCTTTGTTCCCGAGCTTCATAGTCCTCGATCTGCCGCGCCGTCCACTCCGGAGACTTCGTGAAGCGCGCCAGCAGGTTGTAGAACACCGGAACGACGAACAGGGTCAGCAGGGTGGCGAAGATCGCGCCCATGAAGATCACGGCCCCGATGGTCTGGCGGCTGCCCGCCCCGGCCCCGGTCCACAATACCAGGGGCAAGGCGCCCATGGCGGTGGCAATCGAGGTCATGATGATCGGGCGCAGGCGCAGGACGGCGGCTTCGATCACCGCCTCCTTCACCTTCAGGCCCTCGTCGCGCAACTGGTTGGCGAACTCGACGATCAGGATGCCGTTCTTAGCCGCGATTCCGACCAGGATGATCAGGCCGATCTGGCTGTAGGTGTTGATGGTCGAGCCAGTCATCAGCAGGCCAAACAGCCCGCCCAGCACCGCCAGGGGCACGGTCGTCATGATCACGGCCGGGTGGATCCAGCTCTCGAACTGTGCGGCCAGAACCAGGAAGACCAGCAGCAGCGCCAGGCCGAAGGCGACGCCGACGGCGCCGGACGCTTCCAGATAGTCCTTGGCCTGGCCGCCCCACTTGATGCTGACACCGGGGGTCGGCCTCGCTGCGGCCTCTTCCTGCAGGAACTTCACCGCGTCCTCGACGGTATAGCCGGGCGCCAGCTGGGCTGTCAGGGTGACCGAACGCAGACGGTCAACGCGCGGGCGGTCGGGGGTGTCGCCGCGCAGCTGGGTCGTAACCACGGTCGACAGGGGCACCAGGGCGCCCGACTGGGTACGCACCTGAAGCTGGTCCAGATCGGCGATGCTGCGGCGCTGCTCCAGGGTGGACTGCAGGATGACGTCGTATTCCTGGCCGTTCTTGATGTAGGTCGTGGCGCGCCGCGAACCGAACATGGTCTCCAACGCCCGACCGATGGACTGGGCTGAAATGCCCAGGCTGGCGGCCTTGTCGCGGTCGATCTGTACGGACAGACGCGGCGAGGTCGGCTCATAGTCGATGCGCGGCCGCGACAGGCCCGGATTATCCTGGGCTGCTTCCAGCATGGGCTTGAGCCAGTTGGCCAGCTCCACATAGTCGTTACCTACGGCGATCAGGTCGACGTTGGTGCCGCCACCACCGCCGCCACCACGCTGGAAGGCGCCTCGAACGCTGGCCACGGCCCGCACGCCGGTGATCTTGCTCAGGCTCTTGTTGAGCTCGGCGGCCACCTCGTCGGCGGTCTTGTCGCGCTCGCCCCAGCCTTTAAGAACCAGCACGCCGTTGCCGGTGTTGAACTGGCTCTGACCAAAGCGCGGCACCGAGATGATGGTCCGTTCCGCGACGCCGGCGGCCCGATACACTTCGAGCTGACGTTCGACCTCGTTGGCCGCCTTGACGGTGTAGTCGAAGCCCGCGCCCTCGGGACCGATGATGTTGATGTCGACGCGACCACGATCCTCGGCTGGAACCATTTCCTTGGGCAGCATCACGAAAAGACCGCCGGCGGCCAGGGCCAGGACGACGACCACTGCGCCTGTGGCCCAACCGGCGGCGCGCGCGGCCAGAAGGCCTTCCAGAGAATGTCGATAGCTGTCCTTGAGCTTGTCCATTCCCCGATCGACCTTGCGAGCCAGCCAGCCGCCCGTGCCCGCCGGGCGCAGCAGTTTGGACGCCAGCATCGGCGACAGGGTGAAGGCCAGCAGGGCTGAGAAGCCCACGGCCGCCGCGATGGCGACCGCCAGCTCGACAAACAGGCGGCCGGTATAGCCGGGCAGGAACATCAGCGGCGCGAACACCGAGATCAGCACCACGGTGGTGGCCACGACCGCGAAAAACACCTGGCGAGTGCCGCGCAGGGCGGCGACAGGCGCGGGTTCCCCCTCGTCGACACGACGCTGGATGTTCTCGACCACGACAATGGCGTCGTCGACCACCAGGCCTACGGCCAGCACCAGGGCCAGCAGGGTCAGCAGGTTCAGCGAGAAGCCCAGCGGCGCCAGAACGATGAAGGTCGAAAGAATGCAGATCGGCGCGATGATCGACGGGATCAGGGCCGCACGCCAACTGCCCAGGAACAGCAGGTTGACCAGGGCCACCAGGCCGATCGAGATGCCCATGGTCACCCACACCTCGTGGATCGCCTCGGCGGTGAAGATCGAGTTGTCGACTGCCTTGATCAGCTTGGTGCCAGGCGGCAGGGTCTTGTTGATCTCCTCGATTTCCGCATCGACGACCTTGGAGATGGCGACGTCATTGGCCTGGGACTGACGAGTCAGGAAGATGCCGACCTGATTGACCGTATTGCCGCGGAAGATCTTGCGGCGTTCGTTCGAACCCTCTTCCACGCGCGCCACGTCGCCAAGCTTGATCACGAAGCCATTGGCGTTGGCCGCGCGCAACGGCAGGTTGGCGAAATCCTCAGGCTTGGAATAGCTGCGGGTCACCCGGATGGTGAAGTCCTTGCTGTCGCTCTCCAGCGAACCGGCGGGCAGTTCGACGTTCTGGCTGTTGAGGGCGATTTCGACGTCATCGACGGTCACTCCGCGCGCGGCCATGGCGTCGGGGTCAAGCCAAATGCGCATGGCGTAGAGCTGGCCGTTCAGACCCGCCTGGGCCACGCCGGGCACCGTCGACATCCGCTCGACCAGGTAGCGGTCGGCATAGTCGGCCAGTTCCAGCGGCGACAAGGTCGTCGAGGTCAGGTTCATAATGATGATCGGCGAACTGTCCGCCGTGGCCTTGGCGATCTGCGGGGGATCGGCCTGATCGGGCAGGTTGGCCGACACCCGGCTGACCGCGTCGCGCACATCGTTGGCGGCGTCGTCGAGATCACGATCCAGCGTGAAGGTGATGCTGATCTGCGAGCGGCCGTCGCGCGACGAGGAATTGACCCGGTCGATGCCCTGAATGCCCGAGACTTGGCGCTCGATCACCTGGGTGATGCGCTCTTCGATCACCTCGGCCGACGCGCCGCGATAGGCGGTCGAGACCGAGACCACTGGCGGATCGACATTGGGCAGTTCGCGGATAGGCAGGCCTGTAAAGGCGGCCAAACCGATGACGCAGAGGATGATCGACGCGACGGCGGCGAAGACCGGCCGGCGGACGGAAAGATCCGAGATCATCAGCGCGCCTTGCGATCAGCGCCGCCGCCGGCGCCGCCTTGGCCGGGGCCCTTGCCACCCTGCCCGCCGCCGATGGACGCGCCGTCCTGAATGCGATTGAGACCATCGGCCACGATCTTGTCGCCGGACTTCACGCCCGAACGGATCTCGACGAAGCCGCCGGAGGCCAGACCAGTCTCGACATTGGTGCGACGCGCCACCTGGCCCTTGGGCCCCTTGGCGATCAGGAACACCGAGGCTTGCGTGCCCTCGAACTGCACCGCAGATTCGGGCACGGCCGACGCTTGGCGCATGCCTTGGTCAATGGCGACCTTGACCAGCATACCCGGCTTCAAGCGGCCGCCCGGATTGGGGAACTCGGCGCGGGCCTTCACGGCGCGGGTGGTGGGATCGATCCGGGTGTCGATCTGGGCGATGCGGCCCAGAAAGGTCTCGCCAGCCAGGGCGTCGGGGCGCGCCGAGATCGGCAGGCCCTCGCGCAGGGTGGAGAGGTAGCGGTCGGGCACCGAGAAGTCGACGCGGATCACCGAGACGTCGTCGAGGCTGACGATGGCCGTGCCGGGGCTGATCAGGGCGCCGGGCGCCACGTCCGAGATGCCGACGCGGCCGGAGAACGGCGCGCGGATCACGCGGTCCAGTTTCTGGGCCTGAGCCGAGGCGAGGCTGGCGCGGGCGGTCTCGACAGCGGCCAGATATTGCTCGGCGGTGGCGCGCGGCGCGACGCCACGATCGGCCAGGGTCTTCCAGCGCTGATAGTCGCGCTGGGCCTGGGCCAGGCGAACCCTGGCCTCGGCGATACCGGCGTCTTCGCTGGCCGATTTCAGATCGACCAGCACCTGACCGCGCGACACGGCCTGGCCGTCGACAAAGTGAACCGCCGTGATCATCTCGGCGGTGTTGGAAGTAATGGTCACCGACTGCAGGCCCTTGGCCACGCCCAGCACCTCGATACGGTCGGTGAAAGGCTTCGTCGACACGACAGTCTGGGACACGTTCGTGGCGCGTCCGCCACCGCCGCCAGGACCGCCCTGGCCAGCGGCTTTCTGGCCGAACGCCAGCTTCATGCCCCCGACAACGAGCATGAGAACCACGGCGGTCAGCGCCGCCAGAAGAAAGAAATGCCTGCGGATCAACGAAAGAACTCCAATCGCCGAACAGTGTCGGCGGACGGAACAAGGTGCGGGGACATATGCCGCCACCCTAAACCCACGTCCAGTGACAGCAGGATGACGGAGCGTTTCAGTTCTGCAACACTCAAAACCCGCGCCAGATTCCCAGCACGACGCCACCATCCTTGGCGATCTCCCGACCGGCGACGGTTTGCCGCCATCCGGCCTGCACGCTCCAGGCGCCGAAACCGCGAACAGCCGACAGCTCGGCCTTTACCCAGCGGGTTTTCCGAGGCCGGACGTCTGCCTCACCGGCATAGGTCTGCGCCATCACCAGCCAGTTGCGTGCAGGCCGAAAACCCAGGGTCGCGTCAATCCGGGTCTCGTCCGCAAGGCCCGATCGTCGCAAACGGGCCACTTGCAGATCCGAGAAGATTTCTCCCCGCCGCGTCGTGACTGATCGCCCCAGAAGCAGCCGAGCCTCCAGATCGACCTCGCCCTGCCCCGGCGCCGCATAGCCAGCGTTGCGGCCGACACCCGCTTCGGCCACGCCAAGATAGACCGCCGCGACGGTGTGGGGCCGCCTCAGTATGGCGTAGCGCAGTCCCAGCTCGACGGGACCTCGCCCCTCGTAGCGGATGAACGGGTCGTGGCCGCGCGTCAGCCCGGCCTTGGCCTGCAGGGTCAGCCGGTTGGTCACCCCATGCTCGACGAAGATCGAGGCTGTCTCGTCCTCGCGATAGCCCAGGTCCTGCATCGCGCCACCGGCGTCGAACAGCTGGTCAGCCGACTGGCGCTCGACCTTGGCGATGACCTGGGTCCGGCCACGCGGCATCGACCAGGCGCCGGCCATGGCCTTGCCGCCCATCACGCAAAGAAAAGCCGCCGTGATCGCCAGGATCGCGACGGCTGACTTTCGGCGATAATCAGAACTCAGGCAGCGTAGCCAGGCGACTCCCGATCCAGTTTGCGCAGGCAGCCGCCCCAGGCGAGACCCGCGATCATGCCAAGTCCACCGCCCGTCTGACTGCGCACCTCGGCTTGCGCGTGGTCGGGCACCATCATGATGTTGTGGCGTCCCGCCGAGAGGGCCATCACCTGCTGCTTGCACGCCCGCTCCAGGAAGAACATCCCCATCCAGCACTCGGCTGCGGTCGAGCCCACCGACAAGGTGCCGTGGTTTCGAAGCATCATCAGCTTCTTGTCGCCGAGATCGGCCACCAGCCGCTCTCGCTCGTCGAGATTGAGCGCAATGCCTTCATAGTCGTGATAGGCGAGCTGAGGCAAGACGATTAGCGCCTGCTGCGCCAGCGGCAACAGGCCTTCGCTGTGGGTCGAGACCGCCACGCCCTGGTCGGTATGCAGGTGCATCACGTAGTGGGCGTCCTCCCGTGCCGCGTGGACGGCCGAATGGATCGTGAAGCCCGCCGGATTGATAAAGTACGGCGTCTTGTCGATGACATTGCCGTCCAGATCCACCTTGACCAAGTCAGAGGCGGTCATCTCGCCGAAGAACCGGCCATAGGGATTGATCAGGAAGTGATGCTCTGGCCCCGGAATGCGGGCCGAGATGTGCGTGAAGATCATGTCGTCCCAGCCATGGACGGCGACCAGGCGATACAGGGCGGCCAGATCGACCCGCGCCTGCCATTCGGCCTCACTGACCTTGTCCTTGAGAGACGTGCTGATGGACGTGGCTCCGTCGGCCATGGAAGACCTCCCTAGGTTATCATTGTTGAGTTGAGGGTCGCGCCGGGCGGGCCAACCGTCAAGTCGCGTCTTCGCGACCGGCAAGGCTTGCCAGTCGCATCCGCACGCCCGACCCTGCCAAAGAATCGTCAGGCGGGAGATCAAAGGGCATGCTGACCCTTCTGGGCGTGGCGGTGATCGTCGTGGGCTTCGCCCTGCGCTTCAACCCGCTGCTGGTGGTTGTCGCCGCCGCCCTGACCGCCGGAATAGCGTCAGGCCTGGGTCCGCTTGAGGTGCTGGCCGCGTTCGGCAAGGCCTTCAACACCAACCGCTATGTCACCATCGCCTGGCTGGTTCTGCCGGCCATCGGCGTGCTGGAACGCTGCGGCCTGCAGGAGCAGGCCCGGATCACCATCCAGCGGCTGAAGGGCGCCAGCGCTGGCAAGCTGCTACTGACCTATCTGCTGTTGCGCCAGTTCACCGCCGCCCTGGGCCTCACCCATGTCGCCGGCCATGCCCAGACGGTTCGCCCCCTGGTCGCGCCGATGGCGGAAGCCGCTGCGGAAGGCGCAGGGCCGGTCGATGACGACGCCCGCGAGCGCATCAAGGCCATGAGCGCCGCGACCGACAATGTCGGCCTGTTCTTCGGGGAGGATATCTTCATGGCCATCGGCTCGATCCTGCTGATCGTCGGCTTCCTGGATCAGAGCGGCATCACCGTCGAGCCCTTGCACCTGTCGGTCTGGGCGATCCCGACGGCCATCGCCGCCTTCATCGTGCACGGCGCGCGGTTGCTGCTGTTCGACCGCAAGCTGACGCCATCGAAGGCGGGAGCGGACGCATGATCGGCCTGCCGCTCGTCTACCTGATCGCCGGCGCCATGTTCGCGGCCTTTGCGGCCCTGAGCGTCGGCGACAAGACCAACGCCAAGCGCTGGGGCAACGCCGCGTTCTGGGGGCTGGTCGCCATCAGTTTCCTGTTTGGCGACTACCTTGGCGACCTGGGCAACGGCTTCCTGGTGCTGGGCTTGGCGCTTCTGGCGGGAACCGGTCAGCTGGGCGTCGGCGCACCGGCGACGACCTCGCCCGACGAGCGTCGCGAGATGGCGCAGCGGCTGGGCGCGCGGCTCTTCCTGCCAGCCCTCGTCATTCCGCTGATCACACTGGCCGGCACCTTCGCCTTAAAGGCCGTCGCCATCGGCGGCGTTCCGCTGGTCGAGGCCAAGAACGCCACCCTGATCTCCCTGGCCCTGGCCGCCGTCGTCGCAGCGGTGCTGGCCCAGGCTCTGTTCAAGCAGCCGCCATCCTCGCCGTTGCAGGAAGGCCGTCGCCTGATGGATCTGGTCGGCTGGGCCGCCCTGCTGCCCCAGATGCTGGCGGCGCTCGGTGCGGTGTTCGCGCTCGCGGGCGTCGGCCAGACCATTGGCGAGCTGGCGGTGGCCTGGACGCCGATCGACAGCCGCTTCGCCGTGGTCGCCGCCTACTGCCTGGGCATGGCCGGTTTCACCATCCTGATGGGCAACGCCTTCGCCGCCTTTCCGGTGATGACCGCCGGCATCGCCCTGCCTCTGGTGATCGGCCGGTTCGGCGGCGATCCGGCCGTGGTCTGCGCCATCGGCATGCTGTCGGGCTTCTGCGGAACCCTGCTGACGCCGCTGGCCGCCAATTTCAACCTTGTGCCGGCGGCTTTGTTGCAATTGAAGGACCGCTACGGCGTGATCCGCGCCCAGGCGCCGACCGCCGTCCTCATGCTGGTCATCAACATGGTCCTGATGAATGTCCTCGCCTTCCGGGTCTAGCGCCCCCAGCCTGGCCCAATCGACGGCCTCGCGGTTCGCCAAGATCGCCTTGGGCCACATCGCGCGAGAATATCCCAACAAGCTCGACCATGTCATGGCGAGCGACGCCGACGTCCGCACGCCGCGGGACCTGCACCCGATCTTCTTCGGCAGCTTCGACTGGCATTCCTGCGTCCACGGCTACTGGCTGCTGGCCACCCTGCTGCGCGCCCGGCCCGAAATGGCCGAGGCCGAGACCATCATCGCCCTGTTCGACGACGCCTTCACCGACGAGAAGGTCGCTGCCGAAGTGGCCTATCTGGCTCGCCCAGAGAGCCGAGGCTTCGAGCGCCCCTATGGCTGGGCCTGGAGCCTGATGCTGCAGGCCGAACTGATGCGCCACAAGGATCGTCCCTGGGCCGTGCGCCACGCGCCGCTGGCCCGGGCGTTCGTAGAGCGGTTCGAGGCCTTCCTGCCGCTAGCCGACTATCCGGTGCGGGCGGGCGTCCACACCAACACCGCCTTCGCTTTGGTCCTGGCCTCGGAATATGCCGACATGACCGGCAACGTTGTCTTCCGCCAGCTTCTGACCACCCGGGCGATGCTCTGGTACGGCCAGGACGCCGCCTGCCAGGCCTGGGAGCCCTCGGGCGACGACTTCCTGTCCCCGGCCCTGATCGAGGCCGAGGCCATGCGGCGGTTGCTGCCCCGCGAGACCTTCGAAATCTGGTTCGTGCGCTTCCTGCCGGATCTGGCCCGCAAACAGCCCGTGACGCTGTTCACCCCGGCCCGCGTCAGCGACCGCACCGACGGCAAGATCGCCCATCTCGACGGCCTGAACCTGTCGCGCGCCTGGTGCTGGCGAACCCTGGCCGGCGCCCTGCCCGAGCTGGACCCCGCCAAGCCACTGGTCATCAACGCCGCCATGTCGCACCTGAGCGCCGCCGTGCCGCATGTGTCCGGCGACTATATGGGCGAGCACTGGCTGGCGACCTTCGCCATGCTGGCCCTGACGAACGGATAGTCATTGATCCCCTGGGAGCACCTCGACACCGCGACTGTGCCGGGAGACGGCGTGGAACTGCGCCTGATGCGGCGCGGCGCGGAATATTCAATCATGGCCGGATCGATCGAGCTGATGAACAGCCGGCTCAGCGGCTCGGAGGAGGCGCTGGCTACCCTGGCCTTTGACCGCATCGGCCAGCGTTCCGGGGCGCGCGTCCTGATCGGGGGGCTGGGCATGGGCTTCACCCTGCGCGCCGCCCTGACGACTTTTGGCAAGGACGCCGGGATCATCGTTGCCGAACTGGTTCCGGCAGTCGTCGCCTGGGCTCGGGGGCCGCTGGGCGGGCTCTATGGCGACAGCCTTTCCGATCCCCGCGTCCAGATCCACGACGGTGACGTCGGCGCCCTGATCCGCGCCGGCGAGGCCCGCTACGACGCCATCCTGCTGGATGTCGACAACGGCCCCGGCGGCCTTAGCCGCAAGGGCAATGACAGCCTGTACGACCAGCGCGGTCTGGCCGCCGCCCGCCGGGCCTTGCGCCCGGGCGGCGTGCTTGAAGTCTGGTCCTCGACCCGCGACAGCGACTTCACCCGGCGGCTTGGCCGCGCAGGCTACGCCGTCGAGGAGGTCGGCGTCCGCGCCCACAAGGGCCGTGGCGCGCGACACGTGATTTGGGTGGCGACTGCGGCCTAAAGCAGGCGGTCGAGACCGAAAAATCAGTCCCCCCGGTCGCCCTTCATCAGCCGCGCCTTGTCGCGCTGCCAGTCCCGGGCGGCTTCGGTTTCGCGCTTGTCGTGGTTCTTCTTGCCCTTGGCGAGGCCAATCTCGAGCTTGGCCAAGCCCTTCTCGTTCCAATAGAGTTTGAGCGGGATCAGCGTGCGGCCGTCGCGCTGCACGGCGCCGATCAGCTTTTCGATCTGCTTCTTGTGCAACAGCAGCGTGCGGTGCCGACGCGGCTCGTGGTTGAAGCGATTGGCGTGACCGTAGGGCGGAATGTCGGCGTTGATCAGCTTGATCGTGCGACCTTCGACCGACGCATAGGACTCGGCGATATTGGCCCGGCCGACGCGCAAGCTCTTCACCTCGGTGCCGGTCAGCATGATGCCGGCCTCGAACACCTCCTCGATGAAGTAGTCGTACCGGGCGCGCCGGTTCTCCGCGATCGGCTTGGTCATCAGACCAGACCAGCCTCGCGCATGGCCTCCAGGATCGCCGGCTTCACGGCATCGCTGCAGGGCGCGATGGGGAGGCGCACGTCCGGCTCGCACAGGCCCAGATGGGCCATGGCGAACTTGGTCGGCGCGGGCGAGGAGTCGAGGAACAGGGCCTTGTGCAGCTTGATGAGGCGATCCTGGCCGTAGAGCGCGGTCTCCCATGCGCCTTGCATGCAGGCGTTGATGAAGGCCGAGCAGGCCTCGGGGGCGACGTTGGAGGTCACCGAGATCACGCCGTGGCCGCCATGAGCCATGTAGCCCAGCGCTGTCGGATCGTCGCCCGACAGCATCACCCAGTCCGGGCCGCACAGGACACGCTGCATGCTGGCGCGGACCAGGTCGCCGGTGGCGTCCTTGATACCGATGATGTTGGGCAGCTTGGACAGGCGCGCCAGGGTCTCGTTGGAGATGTCGACGCTGGCGCGGCTGGGTACGTTATAGACCAGCACCGGCAGCTGAACGGCGTCGTTGATCGCCTCGTAGTGGCGATACAGGCCTTCCTGGCTCGGACGATTGTAATAGGGCGTCACCACCAGCGCCGCATCAGCGCCGACCGCCTTGGCGTGCTGGGCCAGCTCGATGGCTTCGTCGGTCGAGTTCGAGCCCGCGCCGGCGATCACTGGCACGCGGCCCTTGACGGTCTGCACGCACAGCTCGACCACGCGCTTGTGTTCGTCGTGGCTCAGGGTCGAGGTTTCGCCAGTGGTGCCAACCGGCACGACGCCATGCACGCCGCCCGCAAGCTGGCGCTCGACGAGGGCCACAAAGGCCGCCTCGTCCACGGCGCCGTCGCGGAAGGGCGTAATCAGAGCGGGAATGACGCCCTTGAACGGAGAATGGACCATAACTTGCAATTTGCCGTGAGAAGGGCGCCGCGAAGGTTGCGGCAGGACGATCGGGGCGGACAATATGTCCCCACCCCGCCGTCCCGCAACCGGTGCGTCGGAGCAGGCAGCGGTTTGATGGGCCAAGCCCCAAGGGTCAACCCCTTGAGGCCTCAGAAAAACCGTTCCTTAGGTGTCTTCGGGTCAGATGGATCGCATAAGCGGCTGTCGGCTCGATTCGACGGTGCGTGAAGGAGAGCGGGTTTTGGCTTCAGTGTTGCATCGGATCATGTTCGGAAGCGCCGGTCTCGTTTTGCTTGGCAGCGTCGCGGGCGCCCAGACGTCTGGGCCCGTTCCGTACCAGTCGTTGTCGACGCGCGCCCTGATCACCACGCCGCCGACCGCGATCCCCGGTACGGTTTCCGACGTCGAGGCCGAGAACCTGCGCATGGCGCTCGCCGCCGCCAAGAGCGGCGACGTCTCCCGCGCCCGCATGGCGATGAGCAGCCTGCAGGATCCGTTGGCCCGCAAGATCGCCCTCTGGACCCTGGTCGACAGCTCGGCCGAGGCCATGAGTTTCTTCGAACTCGATTCTGCCCGTCGCGATCTGGCCGGTTGGCCCCGCGCCAGCCGTCGCGAGACCGCCGCCGAAAAGCAGCTTTCCGTTTCGGGCCTCAGCTCCGCCCAGACCATCGCCTGGTTCGGCGGCGGCCAGCCGGCAACCGCTGAAGGGGCGATGGCTCTGGCGTCAGCCTATCAGGCCAGCGGACGCAACCCGGAAGCCGTCGACCTGATCCGCCGCACCTGGCGCGACAAGCTCTTCGAGGCCGACGCTCAGCGCAGCATGGCCGCGCGGTTCGGCACGATGCTGACCGCCGACGACTATGCCCGCCGCGCTGACATCCTGCTTTATGGCCAGCAAGGCCCGGCGGCGCGCGATCTGGTCGATCTGCTGCCCGCCGACCAGCAAGCCGCCGCGCGCGTCCGCATGGCCTTCCGCCAAAACTCTGGCAGCGCCACCTCCCTGTTCGACAGCTTGGGTCCCCGCGATCAGGCCTCGCCGGGCGTGGTGTTTGAGCGCGCCGCCTATCTGCGCCGTCGCGGCCTAGACAGCTTCGCCCTGCAGTTGGTCCGCAATTTTCCCTCGCCGCCGCCGACCGAAGAAGCCGCCGCCGCGATCTGGAAAGAACGCCGCGCGCTGGTCGGCTCGGCCCTCAAGTCGGGCGACAGCCAGGGCGCCTATGCCGCCGCCGCCAATACCGGCCTGAGCGTCGGCGCCGACGCCGCAGAGGCCGAGTTCTTCGCCGGCTGGATCGCCCTGGCCCGTCTCAAGCGGCCCGACGACGCCGCCCGCCACTTCGCCACCATCGCCGCCATCGGCGCCTCGCCGATCACCAAGGGCCGGGCGCTCTACTGGCAGGGTCGCGCCGCTGAGGCCCAGGCCGACCCCATCGCCGCCCAGGCCTTCTATGCCGAGGGCGCGCGCCACATCACCACCTTCTATGGCCAGCTGGCGGCCGAGAAGGCGGGCCTGACCGAGCTGAAGCTCGACCGCGACCCGACCGTCACCCAAGCCGACCGCGCTCGCTTTTACGGCCGCGAGCTGGTGCGCGCCGCGCGGATGCTGGCCGATATTGGGGCCAGGGATCAGTTCCGGGCGATGGTGCTGTTCATCGACGACAACCTGCCTAATGCCGAGGAATCCGCCCTGCTGGTGGACTTCGCGCGCGGCTATGGCGACCAGGATCTGGGCATGCGCGCCGTGCGCACGGCGGCCCAGCGAGGCTTCATCCTGCCCGAGCGCGGCTATCCCCTGCTCGATCACCACTTCACGCCGGGTCCGGGCGCAGCCGAGACAGCCTTCGTCTATTCGATCTCGCGCCAGGAAAGCAATTTCGACCCCAATGCACGCTCGGGCGTTGGCGCGCGGGGCATGATGCAGCTCATGCCGCCTACCGCCGCCATCGTGGCGCGTCAGTTGGGCGAGCGCCACTCGATCGACCGTTTGTCAGATGCTTCCTACAACATGCGCCTGGGCTCGACCTATCTGGGCGACATGGTCGACAACTTCAGCGGCTCCTACATTATGGCCGCCGCCGCCTACAACGCCGGTCCTGGACGCCCCGCCGCATGGGTCACCCAGTGTGGCGACCCGCGTGGCGCGACCACCGATCCACTCGACTTCATCGAGTGCATCCCGTTCTCGGAGACCCGCAACTACGTGATGCGGACCCTGGAGACGACCATGGTCTATCGCGCTCGCCTCAATGGCGGGAGCACGCCCCTGACCCTGTCGCAGGAACTCAAGCGCGGCGGCTATGCCTATACGCCGTCGGTGGCCCAGGCGTATCAGCCTGCGACCCAGCCCTGAACTACAGTCGGCGGGCCGCCAGAACAGGCCCCGCCGACGTTTCCACCAGCGCGCCGTCCAGCTTGAACACCCGCGCCAGGATCTCTGGCGACAGCGCCACGCCAGGCGCGCCCTCGGAAACGATCCGCCCACCATCGATCACCGCGACCCGGTCGCAGCAGCGCGCGGCCAGGCTAAGGTCGTGCAGGGTGACCACCACCGCCGCGCCCGTGGCGGCCTCGGCGCGCAGCAGATCCAACGTCAGGAGCTGTGCGTCGGGGTCAAGGCCCGCGATGGGCTCGTCCGCCACCAGCAGCGGCGCGCGCGTGGTCAGCAGCCTTGCCAACAGCACCCTGGCCCGCTCGCCGCCCGACATGTCGAGCACGCCGCGCGCAGCCAGATCGGCCGCGCCGACCCGCGCCAGACGCTCGCGCGCCACGACCAGGGCCTGCGCATCCGGCAGATCAACCGCGCCCAGGCTGGCGACCCGCTCGGCGGGGAGGTTCCAGGCCAGCCGGCGATCTTGAGGCAGATAGCCCACGCGAGCGGCGCGGGCTCCGGCGGTCAGGGCTTCAAGGCGCTGGTCGCCCAGCCAGACCTCGCCATCGATCCTCGGCAGAAGACCAAGACCCGCCCGCAGCAGGCTGGTCTTGCCCGCGCCATTGGGACCGACCACGCCGACCACCTCGCCGGGGCTCACGACCAGGCTGGCTGCGTCCAGCACCAAGTTGCCGCCCTGCCGCGCCTTGACGCCGCTGATGGTCCAGGCTGCGGTCATGCCCGCCAGCTCCTTGAGGCCCGCCAAGCCAGCAGGGCGAAGGCCGGCGCGCCGAACAGCGCCGTGACCACGCCCAGCTTCAGTTCCTGATCGGTCGGCGCCAGGCGCGCCGCCAGATCGGCCAGCACCAGCAAAAGGGCGCCGGCCAAGGCCGAGGGCCAAAGGATCTGGCGCGGATCGTCCTTCACCAGCGCCCGCACCATGTGCGGCGCGGCCAGGCCAACGAACCCTATGACTCCCGCCCCGGCCACGGCGGCGCCGGTGAGCAGGGCCGAGCCAGCGACGGCGTAAACCCGCAGACGCGACATCGGCAGGCCCGACATCGCCGCCGCTTCCTCGCCCAGGGTCAGCATGCGCAAGCCTTGCCCCGCCTTCAGGCAGAGGGCGGCGCCGACCGCCATCGGGAGAAGCGCCTTCAAGCTGTCGGTCCAGTCGCGGTTCTCGACCGAGCCCATCAGCCAAGCCAGGACCTCGGCGATGGCGACCGGCGACGGCGCCAGGTTGAACACGAGCGCGGTCAAGGCTCCGCCGAACGCCGAGATAGCGACGCCCAGCAGGATCAGGGCCTCCGGCTCGCGAAGGCGAGCGGCGATGGCGACCACAGCTCCGCCGGCGACGAGGGCACCGGCCAGAGCCGCCAATTCAATGGCGCCGGGAATGGCCGCCAGTCCGCCGGCGATGGCCAGCGAGGCGCCCAGGCCCGACGCCGCCGAGACGCCCAGCACGCCCGGGTCGGCCAGAGGATTGCGCAGCAGGCCCTGCATGGTCGCCCCCGCCAGCCCCAGAGCTGCGCCCACAAGCGCCGCCATGGCGACGCGGGGCGCTCGAATGGTCCACAGCACCTCGCCCGGCGGCGATCCGGGACGAGCGAGCGCCTGGACGTATTGGTCGAACGCCAGCGGGGTTTCGCCCAGCAACACCGCAAGGCCGGTTGCGAGCGCTAGCAGGCCCAGCATGCCAAGACAGAGACGCGGCAGGCTCATCGGGCGCTCCGCGCCTGCGCCAATTGTGCGACCCCGTCCGCCGCGAACCAGGCCGGACATCCCACCACCGCGCCGGGCAAGGCAGTGATCGTGCGATCCTTCGTCGTCCGCTCGAGGGCCGCGTGACGCCCGGCGCCCCAGCGGTCAGAGCCCGCGCGGGTCAGGTCGAAGAAGCCCAGCACCACGGCGCGCGGCGGCGCCATCACCAGGCTCTCCAACGGCACGGGACTGAAGAAGGGTCCGGTGCTGGCGTTCGACAGCCCCGAAGCCTTCAGCATGGCGTCGATCAGGGTGCCGCTTCCGGCCGTATAGCCGCCCGGCGTCAGATAGAGGGCGGTCTCGCCCTTCCAGGCGCCGTCGGCGGCTTGCAGCTGGCCGTCCATGCGCGCAATCACCGCCTCGCCCGCCGCCTGGCGATCCAGGGCCTGAGCGACACGCCGGACATTGGCCCGCACCGCTTCGAAGTCGGCGGCGTCGTCGATCCTGACCGTGCGAACGCCGCGCCGCTCCAGGGCCGAGACCAGCCGCGCGTCGCCGCCCCAATGGCGGACCACGACCTGGGGCCGGGCCGCGACCAGGCTCTCGACCGTGGCGCGGCGACGGGGCAGCCCGGCCGAGGCCTTGCGCATATAGGAATCCGGCGCGCCGGCCCGGTGAGACAGGCCGACGATCGTCTCGCGCGGCGCCAAGGCCAGGACATATTGGTCGGCGCAGGAATCAAGGGACATCACGCGCGGGCTCGCCGCGACGGCCGGCTGGACGAGCACCATCGCCGCCGCAACGGCGCAGAACGCACGGACGATGGTCACCCGATCAGTCCGCGACCAGACCGCTCAGCAGCCCGTCCAGCATCAAGGCCATCAGCTCCTCGGACGACGACCATGTGCGGTTGGGCTTGGTGATCAGCAGTGAAACCAGGCCGTGGCAACCCGCCCACAGCACCTCGGCGGCGCTCTGCGCCGTGCCCGACTTCAGGCGTCCGACGGCGGCGATCTCGCGGAAGGGCTCGCTGAACTTCTCAAAGCAGCGGTCGCCCAGTTCCAGGGTGCCGGCCTGCTTCTCCACCGAAATGCTCGCCCCGGAGCCGCAGAACACCAGTTCGTAGGTGTTGGGATTCTCCAGAGCGAAGCGCATGTACGCCTCCAGCATCAGCCGGACCCGCGAAACGGGATTGATGGGGCGCGCCGAGATGTCGATATTGAGGTTCAGCAGCCGCTCGATCGCACCATCGCTGATCTCGAGGAGGATCTGGTCCTTGTCGCGAAAGTGCATGTAGAGGGCGGTGGAAGACACCCCGACCGCATCGGCGATCTTGCGAATGGTCGCGCCGGCATAGCCCTCGGCGATGAAAATCTTCTCGGCCGCCGCCAGGATTTCGCCGCGACGCAAGTGCCCGTCGCCCTTCGGCTTGCGAGCGGACTTATGCGGCTTCTTCAAAACAAGCGTCACGGCCTGCATTTCCCCTGCGTTTCCCCAACCTCCGACACTAAACGGGAATCACCCAGCCGTCACAAGGCGACACGGCATCCAACCTAAAACGCGTGTTTTTATGTTTGACACCTATTGGTTGTGCTGATTCTAGTGATCGCGCGAAGATCGAGCGGACCAGCCGGGGGGGCGATATGGCGCGCGAAGAGCGGGGCGTCTCGCCCAAGGTGGCCGTGGCCGCCGCCCCATTTACCCCGGACTACATCGTCCAGCCTGCTTCGCCAGTCGCCGAGGGCGCCCATGTCACTTTTGGCAAATGGCAAAGAACCACGGTTGTCGCCCTGCTGCTGAGCCTTCTCTTGATCGGCGTGCTGGCGCCAAGCCAATTGCTGTGGGGGCTTTATGGGCTGTTCTACAGCGCTTTTATCGCCGGTGCGATGATCCGGCTGGCCGCGATCCTGACGCCGCCACGCAAGAGCGTCTGCCCTGCGCTCGCCGATCACGCCCTGCCGCACTACACGCTGATCGTGCCGCTCTACCGCGAGGCCGAAGTGGCCTGCGAACTGGTCGCCAATCTGGCTCGGCTGGACTATCCGCGCGATCGCCTGCAGGCCCTGATTGTTCTGGAAGCGGACGATCTGGCGACGCGTTCGGCCTTTCACGCCCTGGACCTGCCCTCCTTCATCCAGGTTCTGGTCGCGCCGCCGGGCGAGCCGCGCACCAAGCCCCGGGCGTGCAACATCGCCCTGGAACTCGCCAAGGGGAGCCTCGTCGTCATCTATGACGCCGAGGATGCTCCCGATCCGCAGCAGTTGCGCGAAGCGGCGGCGCGGTTCGCGGCGGATGCGGCCGATCTGGCCTGCCTCCAGGCGCCGTTGTTGATCGAGACCCCGCGCTACCTGGCCTTCATCGCCGAGCAGTTCCGGCTGGAATATGCCGCCCTCTTCCAGGTGCTCCTGCCGGCCTATGCGCGCTGGGGCCTGCCGTTCCCGCTGGGCGGAACCAGTAATCACTTCAAGATCTCGGCCCTGCGGGCGGTCGGCGGCTGGGACGCCTATAACGTCACCGAAGACGCCGATATCGGCTTTCGCCTGGCCTCGGCCGGCTACAGGCTGGGTGTCATCGAGCGCCCCACCCTCGAAACGGCGCCCACCTCGCTGGATCAGTGGGGCCCGCAACGGGCTCGCTGGATCAAGGGCCATCTGCAAACCCTGGCCGTCCATCTCCGCGGCGAGGCGCGGCGACAGCCTCGCACCCTCCTGGCCCTGATCGTGACTTTGGGCATCCCCATCGCCGCCTCGAACCTTCACGCCCCGGCCATGTTGATCGCCGGGGTTGGCATGGCGGTAAACTGGTCGGCCGACGGCGAGCTTTCGGTGACCCTGGGCGACCTCACCCTCTACATGTTCGGCTGGGTCGTCTCGGCGGCCTGCGCGGCGGTCGGACTGCTACGGTCGGGCGAGCGGCCGCGCTTCCTGCATCTGTTCGGCATGGTCGCCTACTGGATGATGTGGATCTTCGCCTCGCCGCGCGCCGTGTGGCAATTCTTCTTCGCGCCGCATCGCTGGGACAAGACCCGCCACACGCCGCGCACTGGACGGCCAACGCCCTGAAAGCGTATGGCGAGGCGATGAGCCCGCAGATCGCCGCCGCCGCCCTTGTCATGCGCACCACCGGCTGGAGCGACTACGCCCTGCTGGACAGCGGCGCCGGCAAGAAGCTGGAACGCTATGGCCCCTATACGGTCGTGCGCCCCGAGCCGCAGTGCCTCTGGTCGCCGCGCCTGCCAGCCAAGGCCTGGGAGGACGCGGATGCTGTGTTCGACCCCTCCGACGAGGACGAGGCCGGCCGCTGGCGCTTCAAGGGCAAGCCCATCGAGAAATTTCCTCTGGGCTGGGGCGAGGCCAAGTTCCACGGTCAGTTCACACCCTTCCGCCATCTGGCCTTCTTTCCCGAACAAGCCGCCAACTGGGCTTGGCAGGACCAGCGAGTGCGGGCGTTCGCCAAAGCTTCAGGTCGCCAGCCCAAGGTCCTGAATCTGTTTGGCTATACAGGCGTCGCCTCGCTGGTTTGCGCCGCCGCCGGCGCGGCCGTGACCCATGTGGACGCCTCCAAGAAGTCGGTCGGTTTCGCCCGCGAGAACGCCGCCTTCGCCGGGTTTGAGGACAAGCCAATCCGCTGGATCGTCGAGGACGCCCGCAAGTTCGTGGCCCGCGAGGTCCGTCGCGGCAATGTCTATGACGGCATCATCCTGGATCCGCCCAAGTTCGGACGCGGCGCGGACGGCGAAGTCTGGCGGCTGTTCGAGGATCTGACCGAACTCACGACCAACTGCGCCCAACTGCTGTCCGACGACGCCTCGTTCCTGCTGATGAACGCCTATGCCGCGCGCATCTCGGGCGCCGCGATGTCGGGCCTGCTGGCCCAGGTGCTGGACGGCCGCAGCGGTGTCATCGACTGGGGCGAGCTTTCGCTGGTCGAGGAAAAGGGCGACCGCCAGATCGGCCTGTCGTTCTTCGCGCGTTGGTCTTCGGAAGGCTGAACGCGATGAACGCCCCCATGCAAGCCAAGACTGTCACGTCCCTCTCGAACAACACCGTCAAGGCCGTCCGCGCCCTGCACATGCGCAAGGAGCGCGAGGACAGCGGCCTGTTCCTGGCCGAGGGCCTGAAGATCGTTATCGAGGCGATCGACTGCGGCCACGCGCCCAAGATCATCATGTATGGCCGCGACGCCGCCGACCATCCGATGCTGCAAAAGGCCTCGCAGGCCTGTCTGAAGGCGGGCGGCGAAGTCATTGAGGTCAATCGGGAAATCCTTGAGAAGGTCTCGCGCCGCGATAACCCCCAGGCCGTGGTCGGCGTGTTCAGCCAGGTGTTCACGCCGCTGGACGCCATCGTGCCGCAAAGCGCGCCCTGCTGGGTGGCGATGCAGGCCGTGCGCGACCCGGGCAACCTGGGCACCGTCATCCGCACCGCCGACGCGGCCGGCTGCGGCGGGGTGATCCTGATCGGCGACTGCGTCGATCCCTATTCCGTCGAGGGCGTCCGCGCGACGATGGGTTCGATCTTCGCGGTGAAGATCGCCAAGGCGACGATCCAGGAGTTCCTGGCCTGGCGCGAGACTTGGCCCGGCTCAGTGGTCGGCACCCTGCTAACCGCCACGGTCGATCACAAGTCCGCCGACTATGTGAAGCCGTCCCTGATCCTGATGGGCAACGAGCAGCAGGGCCTACCGCCGGAACTGGCCGCAGCCTGCGACGTCAACGTCAAGATCCCGATGCGCGGCCGGGCGGATAGCCTGAACCTGTCGGTGGCGACGGGGATCATGATCTACACGGTGACGGGGTAACGGTCCTACCCCCCCGCGGACGAGGCGGCCGAAGGCCGGTGGGGGAAGACCGCAATGACTTTGCAAATCACTTCCCCCTCCGTCGGCTTAGCCGACACCTCCCCCGCTAGGGGGAGGATTTAGGTCCCCCTAGGCTTAGCCCTAGTCGTCGGCGCGGCCGCTGCCGGATCGTCCGGCCAGACATGCCGGGGATAGCGCCCCTTCATCTCGACCTTCACCTCGCGCCACGAGCCCTTCCAGAAGCCCGGCAGATCCCGCGTGATCTGGATCGGCTTATGGCCCGGCGACAGCAGCGACAGCACCAGCGGGATCTTGCCGCCGGCGATGCTGGGATGCTCGGTGAGGCCAAACAGCTCCTGTACCCGGATGTCGATGCGCGGCCCGGCCTCGGCGGCGTAGTCGATGGCCACCGTGGTGCCGGTCGGGGCCTTGAACCGGGCTGGCAGGGCGGCATCGATCTTCTGCTGGGCGTCCCAAGGGATAAGCGAGCGGATCGCGCCGTCCAGAGCGCTCTCGTCCAGCGCCGACAGGGACGAGCGGCCGTGCAGTAGCGGCTCCAGCCATTCATCCAGCCGATCCAGCAGAGCCACGCCCGACAGGTCGGGCCAGGTGTCGCCATCGAGCGCGCGCAGAAAAGCGACGCGGTCGCGCAGGCCCTGAACGCCATCGCCCAGACGCAGCGCCGACAGTCCCTCCGAACGCACCTGGTCCAGCAAGGCTTTGGTGATTAGGGCCGGGTCCGGCTTGTCAATCAACCGCTCCTCCAGCACCAACTTGCCCAGGCGCAGCAGGCGCTTGGCGCGGACCTTGCCGCCCGGGCCGGTTTCCAGCCGGTCCTCGGCGGTGAGCCGGTCGGCAAAGGCTTCGCGCAGGGCGACTTCGTCGACAGCGGCGGCCAGCAGGATGCGGTCGCGACTGTCGCCGCCGCCCAGTTCCCCCACGGCCAGCCAGGTTTCGCGGGCCAGGGGATCGGTCGGCTCCATATAGACGCCGCGTCCGCCCGCCAGCTGGAACTCGCCTGGCTTGCCCCGCGCCCGAGCCACCCGCTCGGGATAGGCCTCGGCCAGCATCAGTCCGTCGTCCAGCGGCGTCGCGCCGGACGGCTTGCCCGCCGCGCGCGCCCAGCGGTCGACGAGGGCCTGGGCGTCCCTGGCCCTTGGAGAGCGGTCGCGACCGAGGTTCTCCAGTCGCCGGCGCAGATCGGTCTCGCGGCCGCCCAAGCCCTGTTCGGTCAGCAAGGCGGCAACCTCGGCCCCGCGTCTCGCCTGCCCCGAGGCGGCGGCGCGGACCACCATGTGGGCGATGCGCGGCGGCAAGGGCATCTCGGCCAGAGCCTTGCCGTGGGCGGTGAGGTCACCGTGGGCGTCCAACGCCTGGATACGCTGCAACAGGGTGCGCGCCTCGGCATAGGCGGCGGCTGGCGGCGGATCCATGAAGCAAAGCCCCGAGGCGTCGCGCGCCCCCCACCGGGCCAAATCCAAAGCAAGACGCGAAAGGTCGGCCTCAAGGATCTCCGGGCGCGCGAAGGCGGGCAGAGACCGGGTCTCCGCCTCATCCCACAGGCGGTAGCAGACGCCAGGCTCGGTCCGCCCTGCCCGGCCCCGGCGCTGATCGGCGGCGGCGCGGCTGACGCGGACGGTGTCGAGCCGGGTGATGCCGCTGGCCGGATCGTAGCGGGGCACGCGGGCCAGACCGCAGTCGATCACCACGCGCACGCCCTGGATGGTCAGGCTGGTCTCGGCGATGGAGGTGGCCAGCACTACCTTGCGACGCCCCGGCGCGGTGGGCGCGATGGCGCGATCCTGGGCGCCGGGCTCCAGCGCGCCATAAAGCGGGGCCAGATCGACGTCGGGGCGGCGCAGGCGCTCGGTCAGCCAACTCTCGACGCGACGGATTTCGCCCTGCCCTGGCAGGAAGACCAGCAGGCTGCCGGTCTCCTCTGCCAAAGCCCACTCTACGGCCCGACCGACCCGTTCTTCAAGCCGCAGACGGTCGTCGCGGCCCAGATGGCGGGTGTCGACCGGGAACATCCGTCCCTGGCTCTCGATCACCGGTGCGTCACCCAGCAGTGACGAGACCCTTGCCCCGTCCAGGGTGGCCGACATGACCAGCAGGCGGAGATCCTCGCGCAGCAGTCCCTGAATGTCGCGGGCGAAGGCAAGGCCAAGGTCCGCGTCGAGGCTGCGCTCGTGAAATTCGTCGAACAGGACGGCTGCGACGCTCTCTAGACCCGGGTCGTCGAGAATCATCCGGGTAAAGACGCCTTCGGTCACCACCTCGATGCGGGTGCGGGCCGAGACCCTGGACTGCAGACGCACGCGAAAGCCCACGGTTTCACCAACCGCCTCGCCCAGGGTCGAGGCCATGCGTGTCGCGGCGGCCCGAGCGGCCAGCCGGCGAGGCTCCAGCACGATGATCTTGCGCCCCTCGACCCAGGGTTCCCCCAACAGGGCCAAGGGAACGGCGGTGGTCTTGCCCGCGCCAGGCGGGGCCACAAGGACCGTCGCATGGGAAGCGAGCATCGCCGCCTTCAGCGCGGGCAGGACATTCTCGATCGGCAGCATCACGGGGAGGCATAGACCCTCAAAACGGTCTCGTCACCGCAAGGCGTTGCGCGACGGCGCCTCTCTGACTAACGTCGCGACCCAATGCCTGACTAGCGGGGGTTCGCTGGTCGTTGGGGAAAAGAAACACATGGCCGGAAACAGGCTGTTCCTGAAGAAGTCGATTGCGAGCATCCAGAAGGAAGCCGCGCACAGCCAGCTGAAACGCACGCTGGGTCCTCTCAACCTGATGAGCCTGGGTATCGGCGCCATCATCGGCGCTGGCATCTTCGTGCTGACCGGCCAGGTGGCCTCGGCCAATGCAGGCCCGGCGATCATGCTGTCGTTCATCGTCGCCGGCATCGCCTGCGGCTTGGCCGGCCTCTGCTATGCGGAACTGGCTTCCACAATGCCGGTCTCCGGCTCAGCCTACACCTACGCCTACGGCACCCTGGGCGAGGTTTTCGCCTGGATCATGGGTTGGCTGCTGGTCCTGGAATATGGCGTCGCGGCCTCGACCGTCGCGGTTGGCTGGTCAGGCTATGTTGTGAGCACGCTTCACGCGTTCGGGGTAGATTTCCCGACCATCACCGTCGCCGGCGCCGAGGCTCCCATGTGGGCCACACCGCTGATCCAGGCCGTTTCCACACCCGATGGCGGGACCACTTTCGCCCTCACCGGCACACTGAACATCGTCGCCGCAATCGGCATTGCGCTGGTTTCGGCCCTGCTGGTGCTAGGCGTCAGCGAGTCGGCCAACGTCAACAACGTGATCGTCGTTATTAAGGTGATCGTGTTGCTGGTGTTCATCGCCGTAGGCATTCAATACATCAATCCTGCCAACTGGAGCCCCTTCATCCCAGCTCCGACCGGCCAGCCGGGTGAGTTCGGCGTCAGCGGCGTCTTCCGCGGCGCAGCGATCATCTTCTTCGCCTATGTCGGTTTTGAAGCGGTCTCGACCGCCGCAGCCGAAGCCAAGAACCCGTCCAGGGACGTACCAATCGGCATCCTGGGCGCTCTGGTCATCTGCACCCTGATCTATATGGCCGTCGCCGCCGTCATGACCGGCGTCGTTCCCTACAAGGAACTGGCCAGCCCGGCCCCAATCGCGGTCGCCATCGACCGCATGGCCCTGGAATGGGCCGATGTTCCCTATGCGGCGGCTGAGGGCGGCAAGCTGAACCTGATCAGCATCGCCATCAAGATCGGCGCGATCACCGGTCTGTCCTCGGTCATGCTGGTGCTGTGCTACGGCCAAACCCGGATCTTCTACACCATGGCCCGCGACGGCCTGCTGCCGAAAGTGTTCGCCGCGATCCACCCGAAGTTCCGCACCCCATGGATGGGCACCATCCTGCTGGGTCTGGTGATCGCCATCGCAGCCTCATTCCTCCCGATCAGCCTGCTGGGTGATCTGGTGTCGCTGGGTACGGCCGTGGCCTTCTCGATCGTCTGCTTGTCTGTGATCTATCTGCGCATCAAGCACCCGGACCTGCCGCGTCCCTTCCGCGTGCCTGGTGGCATCGCCACCGCCGTCTGTGGCATTCTGGCCTGTCTGTTCCTGGCCTATCAGAACTTCCAGCCGATGATCGTCCACGCGATGAACAACAACCCGCTGCCCCTGATGATCCTGGGCGGTTATGCGGCGGTCGGTGCGGTGGTTTACATCGCCTACGGCTTCTGGAACTCGAAGCTCGCCAAGGGCATCGACATCACCGAGGACAGCGAACTGAACTCGCCTGCCCAAGCCATGGGCCGCGGCGTGGACGACGTGAAGTAACCAACCTTCCTCGTCGAAACCGATTGAAGGCCCGGGAGCAATCCCGGGCCTTCTTTCTTGCGCGCTCGCCAGCCTTTATGATGGCCGTAGAAGGAGTTCCCGTGAGCCAAGCCCAACCCCCGATCCGCGCTGTCATCGCGCCAGTCACGCCCCTGCAGCAGAACTGCACCATCGTCTGGTGCGCCAAAACGCTGAAGGCCGCCGTCATCGATCCGGGCGGCGAGGTTCCGCGTCTGATGAAGGCTATCGCTGACCAGGGCCTGACCTTGGAGAAGATCTGGATCACTCACGGCCACATGGACCACGCTGGCGGCGCGGCCGAGCTCAAGCGCCTGACGGGCGTCCCGATCGAGGGTCCCCACAAGGACGACCAGTTCTGGATCGACCAGATCCAGATGTCGGGCGAAATGTACGGCATTCCCGAAGCCCGCAGCTTCGTCACCGACCGCTGGCTGGACGATGGCGACGTGGTCACCCTGGGCGGGACGGAGTTCGAGGTTCTGCACTGCCCTGGCCACACGCCGGGCCACGTAATCTTCTTCCATCGCGAGGCGCGCTTCGCTCAGGTGGGAGACGTGCTGTTCCAGGGCTCCATCGGCCGCACCGACTTCCCGCGGGGTAATCACCAGAACCTGCTGGACTCCATCACTCAGAAGCTGTGGCCCCTGGGCGGCGATGTCCGCTTCGTGCCCGGCCATGGCCCGATGTCGAGCTTCGCGGCCGAGCGGCGCAGCAATCCCTATGTCAGCGACCTGGCCATTGAGGCCGCCAACATCCAGGGGGCTGACTTCGTGATTCCGAAGAACATGTCTCCGGGGTGATCGCCTAGATGTTTGGTCCCGGACTTTGATGGGTTGGATCGACGTTGAATCTGTCGGGCTCTTTTGTCCAGATTTTGCAGATGTATTCGTATGGGGTCAGGCCGTTGAGGGTCTTCAGACGG
>NZ_JAFCSZ010000026.1:0-53526 GCF_049895765.1 Caulobacter sp. DWR1-3-2b1 | reverse complement strand
CTCGAATGCAGTGTCAAATCGTTTTTCGCAAAACCATCCGACTTTCTCAACTTGGCCAACCCGAAGGCAAACCCGGAAGAGCTGGCAGCTTCTAGAGAAGCTACCAAATCCAGTCAAGCACTTTCTTCGAAGAAAACTTCTTAGATAAGACCGACTAGACTTTGCACCGCGCCGCTGAATTCTTGCGAAGACTTGGCGGCGGTGCCGGAGCGGGGCTTTTAGAGAAGCGCCACTCCGTAGTCAACCAACTCTTTTCGGCCATTTCAAATCCCAGAAACCGGGGAGCGAAAAGGCCAAAGAGATGAGCCAGGGCCGCCGGGGCCGCCCTCTGTTTGATGCATCACCGAGTCGATTGGAGCGCGGAAACTAACGAAGTGATCTGGACTAAGCAAGCGCCCTTCAGGGAACCAACTTCGTCCGGGCGCAATTCGTTTCCGAGCGAGGGGCGGATTTAGGCCTCGCCATCTGACATGGCAACCCCTGCGTGACGGTATAACGACGCTTTTTAAACGTCGCCCCTAATGTTGGCTTTCTGGGAGCCGCACCGTCAGGCCGTCGAGCGCGTCGCTGACCTTGATCTGGCAGGACAGACGGCTGTTGGGTTCGACGTTCTCGGCGAAGTCGAGCATCGACTCTTCCATGGCCGACTTCTCGCCGGTCTGGGAAAGCCAGGCGTCATCGACATAGACGTGGCAGGTGGCGCAGGCGCATGCGCCGCCGCAATCGGCGTCGATACCGGGCACATTGTTCTTCACCGCGCCCTCCATGACCGTCAGGCCTGGCTTGACGTCGAGAGCGTGTTCCGTGCCGTTGTGCTCGATATAGGTGATCTTGGCCATGCGCTGTCCTTGGATTCCCCTTTGGGCGGCTTTCAGGCCGCCACGTCCTTCATTGATACAGTAGCGTCGGCGAGCTTTTCCAGCGAGACCGGCGTACGCTTGGCGATCAATTGCTTGCCCGCCATGAATTCAGGCGGCGCATTGACCGCTTCGACGGCCTGGATCAGGTCGCCTTTCATATGGAAGACCGCAAACTTCGCCGCCGCGACGTCGCCGCGCACCAAGATGCGGTCCGCGTCGAACGGCAGGCCAGCGATCTGCAGCTTCAGGTCATATTGATCAGACCAGAACCACGGGACCTCGGGCGTCGGACCCGGGCGACCGACAATGGCGGCTGCGACCTGCTTGGCCTGTTCCAGCGCATTGGGCACGCTCTCCAGCCGGAACTGACGCTCATATAGCGGGAGAGGCCGGTGGCTGACGTCGCCGATCGCAAAGATGCGAGCGTCCTTCGTGCGCGCTTCGAGATCGACAACCACGCCATTGGCGCAGTCGAGACCGGCGTCCTTGGCCAGGTCGTCATTGGGGATGGCGCCCACTCCGACCAGGACGGCGTCGCAGGCGACGACGCGGCCATCGGAGAAGCGCACGCCGGTAACGTGGCCGTCAGCGCCTTCGAAGGCCGCGACGCCGGCATTGAGCTCGAAGACCACGCCCCTGGCGCCGTGATAATCCTGAAAGAAGGTCGAGAGCGCATGACAGGCGACGCGGGCCAGGACCCGTTCCTCGCGCTCGATGATCATGGCGTGCGCGCCGAGGGCCCGCGCAGAAGCCGCGGCCTCGAGACCGACATAACCGCCACCGACGACGACCAGGCGCTTGCCTGGACCCAGGGCGGTCTTCAGCAGTTCCGCGTCGGCCGCAGTGCGCAGGGCCAGCACGCCGGCGAGATCCACGCCAGGGATCGGCAGCATCCGGGCGCGGGCGCCGGTGGCCAGGATCAGATAGTCGTAGGCACAGGTCTCGCCCGAAGCCAGATGGACGACCTGTTCAGCCCGGTTGATGCGCGTGACGACGCCGCCCAGTCGCAAGGAAACGCCGTTGTCGGCGTACCATTCGGCGGGTTTCAAAGAGAGTGACTCGGCGTCGGCCTCGCCCTTGAGCCAGCCCTTGGACAGTGGCGGCCGTTGATAAGGCAGGAGCGGTTCGTCGCCGATCAAAACGATGGGACCTGTATGGCCGTACTGGCGCAGGAAGGCCGCCGCCGAGCCGCCGGCATGGCCGGCTCCCACGATGACCACGCGTGCGTTCAGATCGCCCGACTCAGCTGCGCTCAAGACGCGCCCTCCATTTCGTCAAAAATGACGGCGGCGTCACCTTTTGGCAAGCACCTTACACGGAAGAGAGAAGAGCGAGCGCGTCAGACGACGCGCTCGACCATCATCTTCTTGATCTCGGCGATCGCCTTGGCCGGGTTCAGGCCCTTGGGGCAGACCTGGGCGCAATTCATGATCGTGTGGCAGCGATAGAGCTTGAACGGGTCCTCGAGCTGGTCGAGGCGGTCGCCGGTCGCTTCGTCGCGGCTGTCGATCAGCCAGCGATAGGCGTGCAGCAGAGCCGCCGGGCCCAGATACTTGTCGCCGTTCCACCAGTAGCTGGGGCACGAGGTCGAGCAGCAGGCGCAGAGGATGCATTCGTAAAGACCGTCCAGCTTCAGGCGATCTTCCGGGCTTTGCTTCCATTCGGTCTGCGGCTCGGGCGTGTCGGTGTGCAGCCAGGGCTCAACCGAGGCGTACTGAGCATAGAACAGCGTCAGGTCGGGGATCAGGTCCTTGACCACCGGCGCGTGGGGCAGGGGCGCGATCTGCAGGTTCTTGCCGGGCACTTCAGCCCAGCCATAGGTGCAGGCCAGGGTGTTGCGGCCGCCGATGTTCATCGCGCAGGAGCCGCACACCCCTTCCCGGCACGACCGGCGGAAAGCCAGCGTCGGGTCGATGCTGTTCTTGATATAGAGCAGAGCGTCCAGAACCATCGGTCCGACCGCTTCCATATCGACGTCGTAGGTGTCCCAGCGCGGATTGCCGCCCGCCTCGGGGTCGTAGCGATAGATCTTGAAGGTCTTGACCTTCGTGGCTCCGGCGGGCGCAGGCCAGTGCTTGCCGGCCTTGACCTGGGAGTTCTTGGGAAGCGTAAGCTCGACCATCGGACCCTCAATAAACCCGTGTTTTAGGCGGGATGTAGGCGATGTCGTCAGACATCGTGTAGCTGTGGACCGGGCGGTAATCGATCTTCACCTTGCCGGTGTCGACGTCGAGCCAGGCCAGGGTGTGCTTCATCCACTCGCCGTCGTTGCGGTCGCCGAAGTCTTCCCGGGCATGGGCGCCGCGGCTTTCGGTGCGGTTGACCGCGCCGGCCACTGTTACGACCGCCTGGCCGATCAGGTTGTCGAACTCCAGGGTCTCCATCAGGTCGGTGTTCCACACCAGCCCGCGGTCGCTGACCTTGATGTCCTTGGCCTTCTCCCAGACCGCCGCCAGGCGCTGGGCGCCGCCGACCAGGGTTTCACCGGTGCGGAACACCGCAGCGTCTTCCTGCATGGCCTTCTGCATTTCGAGACGCAGGGCGGCCGTGCCCTGCGTGCCGCTGGCGTTGCGATAGCGATCGAAGCGCGCCAGGTGCGCGTCGGTATTAGCGTCCTTCAGCTCTGGCTGGGTGGCCATGGGCTTGAGGATCTCAGCGCAGCGCAGCGCGGCAGCGCGGCCGAACACCACCAGGTCGATCAGCGAGTTGGAGCCCAGACGGTTGGCGCCGTGCACCGAGACGCAGGCCGCCTCGCCCACGGCCATCAGGCCGGGGATCACCTGGTCGGGGTTGTCGCCCGACTTGGTGACGACTTCGCCGTGATAGTTCGTCGGGATGCCGCCCATGTTGTAGTGGACGGTCGGCAGGACCGGGATCGGAGCCTTGGTCACGTCGACGCCGGCGAAGACCTTTGCGGTCTCGGAAATGCCGGGCAGCCGCTCGTGCAGGACCTTCGGATCCAGGTGGTCCAGGTGCAGGAAGATGTGGTCCTTGTTGGGGCCCACGCCGCGACCTTCGCGAATCTCGATGGTCATGGCCCGGCTGACCATGTCGCGCGGAGCCAGATCCTTCACCGACGGCGCATAGCGCTCCATGAAGCGCTCGCCTTCCGAATTGCTCAGGTAGCCGCCTTCGCCGCGCGCGCCTTCGGTGATCAGGCAGCCGGCGCCGTAGATGCCGGTGGGGTGGAACTGCACGAATTCCATGTCCTGCAGTGGCAGGCCGGCGCGCAACGCCATGGCGTTGCCGTCGCCCGTGCAGGTGTGGGCCGAGGTGGCCGAGAAATAGGCGCGGCCGTAACCGCCCGTCGCCAGAATGACCTGCTGGGCCTGGAACCGGTGCAGGGTGCCGTCGTCGAGCTTCCAGGCGGTGATGCCTCGGCAGACGCCATCTTCCATGATCAGGTCGAGGGCGAAGTACTCGATGAAGAACTCGGTGTCGTGCGCCAGGGACTGGCCGTACATCGTGTGCAGCATGGCGTGACCGGTGCGGTCGGCCGCCGCGCAGGTGCGCTGGATCGGGCCTTCGCCATAGTTCTTGGTCATGCCGCCAAAGGCGCGCTGATAGATCTTGCCCTCGGCCGTGCGCGAGAAGGGCACGCCCCAGTGCTCCAGCTCATAGACGGCGGCCGGCGCGTTGCGGGTGAGGTATTCGATGGCGTCCTGGTCGCCCAGCCAGTCCGACCCCTTGACGGTGTCGTACATGTGCCAGCGCCAGTCGTCCTGGCCCATATTGCCCAGCGAGGCCGAAATGCCGCCCTGGGCCGCCACGGTATGGCTGCGGGTCGGGAACACCTTGGTGACGCAGGCGGTCTTCAGACCGGCCTGGGCGCAGCCGAGCGCGGCCCGGAGGCCCGAGCCGCCGGCGCCGACGACGACGACGTCGAACTTGTGGTCGATGAACTTGTAGGCCGACATCAAAAGGCTCCAGTGAGGGCGACCTTCAGGATCGAGAAGACCCCCAAGGCGCCGCTGAGCACGCAGACGAAAATGTTGAGGATGACGAGGGCGCTCTTGGTCGTGAACTTCTCGATATAGTCCTCGATCACGACCTGGACAGCGCCCTGCAGGTGGATCAGGGCGGTGATCAGCAGCAGGGCCAGCAACACCGCGTTCAGCGGGGTGGCCAGCCAGAGGGCCGCGCCCTCGAAATCACCGGCCGCCAGCTTCAGGCCCGCGAACACGCCCCACAGCGACAGCGGGATCAGGGCGATAGCCGAGACGCGCTCGGTCATGAAGTGGCTGACGCCATGGCGAGCGGCGCCCAGGCCGCGGGCGCGCGACAGCGGGGTGCGGAACCGTTCCGACTTGATCTCGGCCATGATTTAGAGCGCTCCCGTGGCGGCGGCGATCACCCAGGTGACGGCGGTGGCGACCACCGCGAAGGCGATCGCGGTCGCGCCCGTCAGGTCGGCGGTCTTCGGCGCGAAGCCGATCCCGGCGTCCCAGAAGGTCTGGCGGATCGCATAGGCGATGTTGAAGAATAGGGCGAAGGTCAGGCCCAGCAGGACGAGCTTGCCCAGCAGCGAGCCCATGACGCCGGTGTAGAGTGCGTAGCTCTCATGACCCGAAGCCAGGGCCAGAGCCCACAGCGCCAGCAGAACTGCGCCGACATACAGGCCCATGACGCAGCCGCGGTGCAGGATCGAGCAAGCCATGGTGATATGCCAACGCCACACTTGAAGGTGCGGCGACATCGGGCGCTCGGGCAGCCCCCGGCTCGTGTCGGTCATGATCGGTCCAACCCAAATAGGCATTGTGCGTTGCGAGATGCATTTAAGCCTTGGTGCGGGAGTGTCAACGAAACCACCACTGTTGAGAAACGTTCTCACGACGATATCGAGGGGCGCCGGAACCTTTAAGGTCAAGCTGGCATTCTCCTGCCTGTGATGCGCGGGAGGCGCGCCTGTATGCGTGATCCGATCGATTTCCAGATAGTGTTCGACCGGATCCCCAGTCCGTACATGATGCTTGATCGTGAGCTGCGTTATGTGGCCGCCAATCGCGCCTATCTCACGACCATGGGTCGTGTCTGGGAGGAGCTGAAGGGCGCCTATGTCTTCGACGCCTTTCCCTCGGACGGTGAGAGCCGCCAGATGCTGGAACGCTCGCTGGTCCGGGCGCGCGATAGCGGTCAGGTCGATCTATTGCCCCTGGTCCACTACGCGATCCAGCGACCCAGACACTTGGGCGGCGGCTTCGAGGCGCGGATCTGGAGCGCCACCCACACGCCAATCGCCGGCGACGATGGCGAAACCTGCTACATCCTGCAGCACACCCAGGACGTCACCGAGATACAGCGCCTGAAGGACGTGGCCTTCGGCGGCCGCGCGCCCACAGCGGCCTCCATGTTGGGAGACGACCTGCTGCGGCGGGCCGAGGCCGTCCAAGCCCAGAGCCTGCAGCTACGCCAGCTTTTCATGCAAGCTCCCGGTTTCATGGCCGTGCTGCGCGGCCCCGACCATGTCTTCGAGCTGGTCAACAACACCTATCTGCAACTGATCGGTCATCGCGACATCGCGACATCGTCGGCCTGCCGCTGGGCCAAGCCTTGCCCGAGGTGGTCGAGCAGGGGTTTCTCACCTTGCTGGACTCGGTGCGCAAGACCGGCGAGGCCTTTGTGGGTCAGCAGATCAAGATCGCGCTGCAACGCGCGCCGGGCGACCCCCTGGAAGAGCGCTATCTCGACTTCATCTACCAGCCGATCATCGAGGACGACGGCCAAGTCTCAGGCATCTTCGTCGAAGGCTCGGACATTACCGAGCGGGTCCTGGCCCAGGACCGCCAGCGCCTGCTGATGGACGAGCTGAACCACCGCGTGAAGAACACCCTGGCCACCGTCCAGGCCATCGCCCAGCAGACCCTGCGCGGGTCCGCTACGCCCGAGCGGTTCGTTGAAGCCTTCGAGTCGCGCCTCTTGGCCTTGTCGAAAACCCACAACGCGCTTACCGACAGCCAGTGGAGGGGTGCCGGCTTGTCGCAAATTCTCCGGCAGGAACTCAGCCCCTATGGCGCTGAGCGCGTGACGCTCAGCGGAACCGACGTCAAGCTCTCGGCGCGCGTCGCCCTGGCCCTGGGGATGGTGTTTCACGAACTGGCCACCAACGCCGCCAAATATGGCGCGCTGTCGGCCGGCGGTCACCTGAGGGTCAGCTGGTTCATGGAAGTCGACACCCTGTCGCTGGAATGGCGGGAGACCGGTGGCCCGACCCCTTCCCCGCCGACACGGCGAGGCTTCGGCTCCCGCCTGATCGAACGCAGCCTCACCGGCGAACTGCAGGGCTCGGTGATGATCGACTACGATCCGGCCGGCTTGATCTGCAGCTTCACAGTGCCGGCGGCGCGCGAGGTTTAGAGCATTTTTCGATCCGATAACCGTTTCACACTTATCGGAAAATGCTCTGGCGCAGGACGCTCAGGGCCAGGTGCTGCAGCAGCATGATGGTCTTGGCGTCGCGGATGCGGCCGTCGGCGATCATGGCCAGGGCCTCGTCGATGGTGGGCTCCAGAACCTCGATGTCCTCTCCCTCTTCGGGATGACCGCCGCCCTCGCCGATCCGCATGGCGGCGTCGTATTCAGCGATGAAGAAGTGCAGGATCTCGGTCACCGAGCCCGGGCTCATGAAGGCCTCGAACACCTTGCGGACCTCGCCCAAGCGATAGCCCAACTCCTCCTCGACCTCGGCGCGGATGCGAACCTCGGGCTCGGCGTCGTCCAGCAGGCCGGCGGCGGCTTCGATCAGCAGATCGTCGTAGCCGTTCACGAACGCCGGATATCGAAACTGCCGGACCAGCAGCACCGTGCGCTTGGCCAGATTATAAGGCAGCAGCACCGCCCCGTTGCCGCGGTCATAGTGCTCGCGGGCTTGCGTCTGCCAGGTCCCATCGCGGCGTTTCCAGTCAAAGCTCGTTGTCTTCAGAACGTACCAGTTGTCGGAAAGCAGCCTGGTCCCGCGCACGCGGATGCGGTCCTGGACGCTCATGGCTTTCTCCTAATCCCGCACGCGGGCCACATAGTCGGCCGAGCGCATTTCCTGCAGCCGCGAAACTGTGCGCTCGAACTCGAACGACCCATCGCCGGCCGGATAGAGATCCTCCGGCTCGGCCTCGGCCAGGGCCACCAGCTTGGCGTCGGCCTCGTAGAGCGCGTCGATCAGGGTGTTGAAGCGCTTGGCCGCGTCGCGCCGCTCAGGCGTCAGGCGCGGCACATCTTCAAGGAAGACGGTGTGGAAACGCTCGGCGAGGGCCAGATAGTCCTGGGGTCCCAGGGCCTGCTGGCACAGACTGGCGAAGGACGAGCGCAGCATTCCCCCGGCGGCGCGCGGCAGGCGGATCTTGCGGCCCAGCACCTCGAGGTTGGCGCCCGTTTCGGCCGATCCGTCCAGCATGTCGGCCCAGAGCCGCTCGAACTCGGCTTGGCAGGCTTTGTCGTTGGGCGACAGCCAAGTGCGCGCAGCCCGGAGGCGGTCCAGCCGGAAGTCCACCGGACCCCGCACGGCCACCACATCCAGCCCGTCCTTCAGCATCTCGATGAAGGGCTCGAACAGCTGGCGGTTCAGGCCGTCCTTATAGAGGTCGTCCGGCGGGCGGTTGGAGGTCGCCACCAGCGTCACGCCATGGGCGAACAGACCTTCGAACAGCCGACCCAGAATCATGGCGTCGGCGATATCGGTGACCTGCAGCTCGTCGAAACACAGCAGCCGCGCTTGGCCGGCGATCAGCTCGGCGGTCGGCACGATGGGGTCGTCGCCCCTGTGTTGGCCAAATCGCGCCTTGCGCTCGGCTGCGTCGCCCTTGCGCCAGGCGTCGATATGGCCGTGGACCTCGGCCATGAAGGCGTGAAAGTGGATGCGCCGCTTGCGGGTGACCGGCGCGCTGTCGAAGAACAGGTCCATCAGCATGGACTTGCCGCGTCCGACCGGCCCCCACAGATAGACGCCCCGCTGGCTCTTGGGCTTGCGGCCGAACAGCGAAAAGCTCGGCTCGCCCGCTGAGTCCAGGTCGGCCTCCAGCCGCGACAGGGCGTCGACGGCGGAAGCTTGAGCCACATCGGGCTTGATCTCGCCCTGGGCCAGGCGCTCGCGATAGGCGGTGCGGAGTGAAGTCGGCATCGGGACTGCGGTTAGCGCGGGACGCGCTTCAGGGAAAGGGGTGGGCCACCGATGGCCAGGTTCAGCGACAGAAAGCTTCCGAGGCCAGGACATAGCTGGGTCCGCGCCCCTGCCAGATTTCGCCGAAGTCGAACTCGGCGTCATCGCTGAAGACCACCAGAATTCGCCCGCGATCTGGCGCGATGATGTTGCGTATCTGGACGCCATCGACAGCGCCGCGCCGCTCGACCATCGCCACTGCGCCTTGGCAACCCGCCAGGGGCGCACTGAAGGACCATGCGCCCAACGCCGCATATCCTATGGCGGGGTCGCCTTTCCACATCACGTCGGTCGAAGCGGAGCTCACCAGACTGCGGGCCAGGAGGGCTTGATCGAATCGCACCAGGTCTTCCGGTGTCCCCAGGAGCGCGCCGGCCGCGCCGAAGGTGGCCAGATTGACCGGCTTGACCGCCTGACCCTTGGCGTTGGCGATGATCGGCCGCTCGTTGGCCTTGGCTAGGCGAAGCGACTGCAGCCCAAGCGGCCGCGCGACCCGGTCGGCCAGAAGTTGCTCATAGCCCTTCCCCATGGTCGATCCGAGCACGCTGGCAAGCACGATGGTGTCGCAGTTATTGTACTCAAAGCTGGTCTCGGGCGGGCGTTTGACTGGTCCTGCGCAGAAGGTAACGGCGTCATCCCGTTCCGCATCAATCGCGCGCCGCAGATAAAAGGCGGGGATGTCGTCGGTCTGGGGCGTATCCTCGGGATTGGCTAGGCCCGCGGTGTGGCGCAGCAACTGCCGGATCGTGACCCCGCCGATTGTCGGGGTCGGAAAGGCCTGCCAATACCGGGCGATCGGCTCATCGAGAGCCAGCTCGCCCCGATCGACGCCGGACATCACGATGACCGCGGCGACCTGCTTGCTTACCGAACCCCACGGCCAGATTGGCGCGTCGCCATAGGCGCCGGACCGCTCGTCGGAGAGGATCTTCGTGCGATCAGCGACCAGAACCCTGCCTGTCAACGGGGGGCCGCCAGAGCGGATGAGCGCGGCCAGCGGCTTGGCTTCGTTACCAACGGCCAGCGGCTGCGCCGTAGCGCCGCCAGACAACGCGGTGGCCACCGCGAGGATCAAGGCAGCGTTCCAGTGATGTCTGGGTTTTGTCAAACCCTTCACGCCCCCAGCTCTTTCCGCACGAACCGATAGGTCTCGCGCTTCTCGCAGGCGCAGGCGCGCATCTGGCCGTCCTTGGTCCACCAGACCATCAGCGGCCAAGCGAAGTTGACGCCATTATCCTTGAGCAGCGGGACCAGTTTTTCGACATTGGCGCGGCCGGCCTCGATCACCGCCGTGCGGGCGATGTCGCCATCGGCCGGCTTGATGCCCGGCGCGGTCCAGGCTTCGACCGGGGTCTCCTCCCACCGCTCGGCAAGAGCCCAGCTGCGGTTTACCCACAGCTCGGCCACGGTGGCGCGTTCGACGGGCGTGGATTTCGGCACGCCGTTCTTGTCGGCGCGGGCGATCTCGATCACCCGCGTATCGACGCCAGCCTTGTGCAGCCTGGGAAACTCATCGGCCTTGAAGCGCACGCAGTCGGGGCAGGTGCGGAAGCTGACCATGTAGAATTTCGGACCCGTCAGACCCGGCGACACCCAGCCAGACTCCTGCAGGATCTTGGCGATCTCGATCTGATGCTTGGTGATGGTTTTGGGCCGCCAGCGCAGCTCGATGTTCCAGTAACCGTAGGCGCCGGCGGCGATCACGACCACGATCCCAAGGGCGATCAGCCCGCGCATCAACTTCTTCACGTCCAGCACTCCCGTCGCCACACTTCCGTGGATTGGCGGACCTTAAGCTCAACCCTCGCGCGTCGGCCGTCAATTTTCCTGACATCGACCGCGACGGCGCCTAAGCTCCCGCCATGGTCAACGTTCCAGAGGCGCGTCCGGCGCCCAGGCCCCCGCATATCGTCGACACGCTCATCGCCGAGCGTGCGCCTCGGTTGACCGCCTCGCCCCTTTGGCCGCTCTTTCGCCCGCCGCTCTACGCTTTGCTCGGCTACGACAAGGCTCGGCGCATGGCCGACACCATCGCCGACATCGGCGGCCGCGCGGCGCTGGAGCACGTCTCGGGCCTGCTCGCCCTGAAAGTCGCCGTGCACGGTCTAGAGAATATTCCGCCGAGCGGCCGACTGGTCATCGTGGCCAACCACCCCACCGGCATCGCCGACGGCGTGGCGGTCCATGACGCCCTGAAGCAGGTCCGCCCGGACACCATCTTCTACGCCAATGCCGACGCCCACCGCGTCTGCCCCAGGTTCGACGAAGTGCTGATCCCCGTCGAATGGGTCGAGGCCAAGCGCACCCGCGACCGGATGCGCCTGACCCTGCAAATGACCCGCGAGACGCTTGAGGCCGAACGCGGCCTGATGATCTTCCCGGCGGGGCGCCTGGCGGTGAAGGACGCGCAGGGTCTTTTGATCGATCCGCCCTGGGCCACCTCGGCGGTGTCCATCGCCCGCAAATACGAGGCCCCGATCGTCCCGATCCATGTCGCCGGCCCGTGGTCGACCCTGTTTCACCTGTTCGACAAGCGCCATCAGGAGCTGCGTGACATCACCCTCTTCCACGAGCTCTTGAACAAGACCAGCCGACCTTTCGAACTGATCGTCGGCAAGCCCGTCGATCCCGCGTCCCTGGCGGCCGATACAGGGGAAGCCACGACCGCCCTGAAGCGCTATGTGGAGCAGGTCCTGCCAAAGCACCCCGAAGGCGCCCTGACTTGAGCCCTCTTCACCTCGCCGACGAGGCTGCCACCCAAGATCTTGGCCGGCTTCTGGCCCGCGCGCTGCGGCCGGGCGACGCCATCTGCCTGACCGGCCCTCTGGGCGCCGGCAAGTCGACCCTGGCGCGGGCTTTGATCCGCGCCCTGACCACGCCCGACGAGGAGGTCCCCAGCCCGACCTTCACCTTGGTGCAGTTCTACGAGACAGCCGCATTTCCGCTGGCCCATTTCGATCTCTATCGCCTGACCGACCCTGATGAGGCCTATGAGATCGGCCTGGACGAGGCTTTGGACGGAGGCGTCGCGCTGATTGAATGGCCGCAGAGACTGGAAGGGCGTTTGCCGCTCAACCGGCTCGATATAGACATCGCCCTCGACGGCGACGCGCGCAGCATCACCTTCACCCGGCACGGCGATTTCGAAGGACGCACCCTTGAGTTCTGAGCGCGAGACGGCCAAGGCCGCGTTCCTGTCATCCCACGGCTATGGCGACACCCGCCGCGAGAGCCTGGGCGGCGACGCCTCGACCCGCAGCTATGAGCGCCTGCATCGGGCCGATAGCGAGGGGGGCGGGGCTAGCTTCATCTTCATGGACCAGCCGCCGTCCATGGAAAGCGTGGTCTGCCCGCCGGGCGCCAGCGATGCCGACCGGATCGCGCTGGGCTACAACGCCGCCGCCCGCCTGGCGGCAGGTTCAGTCGCAGCCTTCGTAGCCACAGCCGCCTATCTGCGCGAGCGCGGCTTGTCGGCGCCGGTGATCCTGGCCCACGATATCGAGGCTGGTCTGGCAGTGCTGGAGGACTTGGGGGACGGCCTCTACGCCACCCTGATCGCCGACGGCCAGGACGAACGGCCGCTGTATGAGGCTGCCGTTGACGTCCAGATCGCCCTGCACGCCGAGATTCCGCCGGATGTCCTGACCGCCCCGGGTGGCGTGACCTGGCCCCTGCTGACCTACGACACCCTGGCCCTGAAGGTCGCCACCGACACCTTCCTGGAATGGTGGCCGAAGTTTGCGCGCCTGCCGGCGTTCTCGCCCGAGGCGGTAGCCGAATGGGACGTGCTGTGGGCTCCGGTCTGGGCGCGTGGCGAGGCAGGAGCCACCGTCTTCACCCACCGCGACTATCACGCCCAGAACCTGATCTGGCTGCCGGAACGCGAGGGTCCGTCCCGCGTCGGCCTGCTCGATTTCCAGGACGCGCTGCGCGCCCACCCGGCCTGGGACCTGACCCACCTGTTGCAGGACGCCCGCCGCGACGTGTCGCCGGAAACCGAAACCGCCATGCTCGACCGCTATCTGGCCGCCCGCCAGGATCTGGATCGCGAGGCCTTCATCGCCGACTACCGCGCCTTGGCCGCGTCAAATGCCGCGCGGATACTGGGGCGCGTGTTCGCTCGCCAAGCCCTGCTGGGTCGTCCCCAGTACGAAGCCTACATGCCGCGCACCTGGCGCTATCTGGAGCGAAACCTGCGAGACCCGGCCATGGCCGGCCTCAAGGCCTGGTTCGACGCTCACGTTCCGGCGGGGGCCCGCCGATGACTACCGCTCCCAAGATTGCGATGGTGCTAGCCGCTGGCCTCGGCACCCGCATGCGTCCCCTGACCGACGACCGACCGAAAGCTCTTGTCGAGGTCGGAGGCCGGGCCCTGATCGACCATATGCTCGACCGGTTGGTCGAGGCCGGGGTCGAGACCGCCGTGGTCAATGTTCACGCCTTCGCCGACCGGCTGGAAGCCCACCTGATCGCGCGTCAGGCCAAGGGCCTCGGCCCCCGAATCGTCATCTCCGACGAACGCCCCCGGGCACTGGAAACCGGCGGCGGCATCAAGAACGCCCTGCCCCTGCTGGGCGATGGCCCGGTCTGGGTGGCCAATATCGACTCGGTCTGGATCGAGAACGGCGCCCCCGCCCTCGACGCCGTCGCGGCGGCCTGGGATCCGGAGACGATGGACGTCTGCCTGCTGCTGGCCTCGACGTCTGGCTCGTTAGGTTTCCACGACAGCGGTGACGTGTTCCTGTCCGAGGACGGCCTCGTGCGCTTCAAAAACCCAGGTGAGGCCGCGCCGCTGGTCTATGTCGGCGTGCATATCTGCAATCCAGCCATTACGACCGAAGGTCCTGAGGGACCATTCTCGCTGCTGCCAATTTGGAAGGGCCTCGTCGCCAACGGCCGCGTCCACGGCGTGGCGCCTGAGGGCCTATGGATGCACGTCGGCGATCCGGGCGCGCGCGATCTGGCCCAAGCGCGACTGAAATGACCTTCGGCGACCCTTTTGAGCGCGAGGGGCCGCGCTGGTTCTCGATCCCGGCCCACCGCCCGTTCGTCGACGACCTGGCCCGGGGCTTTCTGGCGGCGTTGGCGCACATGGGCCCCGAAGCCCTTCCCCGCGCCACCCTGCTGACCCCGACCCGTCGCGGCGCCCGCGCCGTGGCCGACGCCCTGCTGGCCGCCAGCGACGGCCGGGCCCTGCTGCTGCCGCAGATCCGGCCGCTGGGCGACCTTGACGAGGGCGAGCCGCCTTTCGAACCCGGCGACCTGGCCCTCGACCTGCCGCCGGCGATATCGTCGCGTCGTCGCCGGTTCGAGCTGGCGCGGATCGTGGTCGATCACGCTCACCTGCTGAACTTCACCCCCGGCGCCTCGCAAGCGCTGGAAATGGCCAAGGCGCTGTCAGACTTCCTCGACAGCTGCCGGATCGAGGAGATCCAGACCGACGGCAAGCTCGATGGCTTGGCCGACGGCGACCTGGCCCAGCACTGGCAGGTCTCGGCAAGATTTCTCAAAGCGGTGTTGGCCGCTTGGCTAATGCGCCTGAAGGACCTTGGCCTGATCGACGTCGCCGACCGCCGCGTCCTGCTGCTGCGCGCCCTGGCCAAGCGCTGGACCGAGAATCCCCCCACCGAGGTGCTGGTCGCTGCCGGTTCGACCGGCACCGCCCCCGCCACCGCCGACCTGTTGCGCGTGGTCGCCGCCGCTCCGCTAGGCGCGGTCGTGCTGCCGGGCCTCGACGAGGATCTGGCTGAAAGCGCCTGGGAAAAGGTCGGTGAGCAGCATCCGCAGGGCGCCATGCGTCGTCTGCTCGATCGCGCCGGCATCACCCGCGCCGATGTCCGGCCGTGGTTTCCCGAGGCCGACAGCCGGGGTCGCTGGCGCCGGCGGATCGTCAACGAGGCCCTGCGCCCGGCCGAGGCCACCGCCGACTGGCTGGCCCAGATCGACAGCCTGCGCGCCGAAGCCCCGGATCTCGACCCCGTCGCCGAGGGCCTGAAGGGCCTGTCGCTGATCTCGGCCCGCACCGAGGAAGAAGCCGCCAGCACCTGCGCGCTTCTCTTGCGCGAAGCGCTGGAGGAACCCGGGCGAACCGCCGCCCTCGTCACCCCCGATCAGACCCTGGCCCGGCGCGTCACCGCGCGCCTGGTCCGCTGGGGCGTGATCCCCGACAGCTCGGCCGGCGCGCCCTTGGCCGCAAGCCCGGCCGCGATCCTGGCCCAGCATCTTGCTGGACTGGTCGCCGATCCACTCGACCCCGTGCGCCTGCTGGCCCTGGCCAAACATCCGCTGGTGCGCCTGGACGACGATCTGGAGGCTTCGACCACGCTGGAACTGAAGGGTCTGCGCGGCCCAGCCCCGCGCTCGGCGCAGGCTCTGCTCGCCAAGCTGGATGAGCATCCCGACGCCAAGGCCTTGGCGCAGCGCCTTCTGGCCGCTGTCGCCCATGCCGCCGGACCCTATGTCGACGAGATGGCCCCGCCCGCGAAAGCCGCCCTGGCCCTGACCGAGGCCCTGGAAGGCCTGACCGGCCCCGACCGGCTTTGGATCGGCTCGGCCGGCGAATGCCTGGGCTCCCTGCTTTCTACCCTGATCGAGGACGGCGTCGTCCTGCCCGACGCGCGGCCCCAGGCCTTCGCCGACATTCTCAACCGGCTGGTCAACGAGGAAACCCTGCGGGTTGGCGGCGCCACCCATCCGCGCCTGCGCATCCTTGGCGCCATCGAGGCTCGCCTGGTTCGCGCCGACCGGCTGGTTCTGGCCGGGCTGGAGGAAGGCGTCTGGCCGCAGGGCGCTCCGATCGATCCGTTCCTGTCGCGGCCGATGCGCGAGAAGCTGGGCCTGCCACCGCCCGAGCGCCGGGTCGGCCTGACCGCCCACGACTTCGCCCAGGCCGCCAGCGCGCCGGACGTCATCCTGGTCCATTGCGAGCGCCGCGGCGGCGCGCCCGCCGTCGAGTCCCGCTGGTTGTGGCGACTGAAAACCCTGGCCGGCGGCGCGGGCCTGAAGCTACCGCACCGCGACGACGCCCTGGACTGGGCCCGCGCTCTCGATGCGCCGGGGGCCTATGCACCCTATCCACGTCCAGCCCCGACCCCGCCGGTCGAGGATCGCCCGCGCAAGATGGCCGTCACCCGCGTCGAGGCCCTGACCCGCGATCCCTACGCCGTCTGGGCGCGCGACATCCTCAAGCTCTATCCGCTGGAACGACCCGACGAGCCCGTCGAGGCTCGGGCGCGGGGAACGGCTATCCATGCGGCGTTCGAGAAGTTCGCGGAGGAACATCCCGGCCCGGTGCCCGCCGACGCGCCGGCCATCTTCGAGTCACTATATATGAGCGAGTTGGTCGCCGCCGGCATGCCGCCAACCGCTCTGGCGCGCGAGCGGGCCCTGGCGAAGGAAGCCGCCGCCTGGGTCGCCGACTGGGAGCGCGAGCGCCGAGCCGGAGCCGAACAGATCATCGTCGAGGCCGAGGGTCAGCTGACTCTTCCGATTAACGGCAACCTCTTCACCCTGACCGCCAAGGCCGACCGCATCGAGCCAACCCGGGACGGCCTGGCCCATATCCTCGACTACAAGACCGGCGCCGCGCCGAGCAAAAAGCAGGTCGAGACCGGCTTCTCGCCGCAGCTGACCCTGACGGCGGCGATCCTGCTGAACGGCGGATTCAAGGACCTGCCGGATCGCAAGCCGGGAGACCTGACCTATGTCCTCGTCACCGGCCGCAAGCCGGCCGGTCTGGAAGAGGTCCGCGTCGCCAGCGCCGACAGCGAGCACGCCGCCTTCCAGGCACTGGACGGCCTGCGCACCCTGATCAGCCGCTATGACGACCCGGCTCAGCCCTACCGCTCGCGCACCGCCCCGCAGTTCGTCAAGGACCACCCCGGCGACTACGCCCATCTCGCGCGGGTGTTCGAATGGTCGACCAGCGGCGATGACGGGGAGGGTTCGGAGTGACCGTTCTTCCCGACTATCAGCGCCTCGCCGCCGATCCGGCGATCAGCGCCTTCGTCACCGCCAATGCCGGCTCGGGCAAGACCAAGACCCTGATCGACCGGGTAGCCCGACTGCTGCTGGCGGGGTCGACGCCCGAGGCGATCCTGTGCGTGACCTACACCAAGGCCGCCGCCGCCGAGATGCAGCGGCGGCTGTTCAAGCGGCTGGGCGGCTGGTCGGTAACGGCCGACGGCCCACTGCGCGCTGAACTGGCCAGGCTGGTGGGTGAGCCGGAAGAGGTCTTCGGCCCCGGCGAGCTCTCCAAGGCCCGCGCCCTGTTTGCCCGCGCGCTGGAAACCCCCGGCGGCCTGAAGATCCAGACCATCCACGCCTTCTGCGACAAGCTGCTGCGGCGCTTCCCGCTGGAGGCCGGGGTGTCGCCGGGCTTCACGGTGATGGACGACTCGGCCTCCTCGGCCGTGGCCCGCGCCGCCCGCCGCACGGTCGCGACCTATGTCGACACCCATGACGACGCCTTCGCCGTGGCCTATGCGCGGTTCTCGGTGGCTCTGGACTTCGCGGCCTTCGAGTCGATGTTCGGAACCTTCGAGATCCGGCGCGGGGCCATTGCCGACTATTTCGCCCGCCATGGCGGCCTCTCCGGCGCCATCGAGGACACTTGGCGGGTTTGCGGGTTCATCGAACCCTTAGATCCCGAGGCCATCGCCGCCGAAGCGATGGAAGAACTGAATCCCGACCTCTGGGAAGCCAGCGCCAGCCTGCTGGAATCCAGCGGCAAGGTCCGCGACACCGAGCACGCCGCCCGCCTGCGCCTCACCCTGACGACCCGCGCTTTTGACGACGCCCTCTGCGCCCTGTTCACCGACAAGGAAGAGCCCCGCAAGCACCTGCAAACGACCACGACCTTCAAGTCGAGGGAGGACCTGCGCGAGGCGTTGCTGGAAGAGACTGACCGCCTGTCGTTCGTCCGCCAGCAGGTCCGCGCCGCCGGGGTGGCCCACGACACGGCCGGCGCCCTGCGGCTGGCGGCGCTCTACATCTCGGCCCACGCCAACGAGAAGGCCTCGCGCGGCGCTTTGGACTTCGCCGACCTGATCGAACACGCCAAGGTGCTGCTGACCGAGAAGGTCGACGCCGCCTGGGTGCTCTACAAGCTGGACGGCGGCATCGACCACATCCTGCTGGACGAGGCCCAGGACACCGCGCCCGAGCAGTGGGCGATCCTGGAGGCCCTGACCAACGACTTCTTCGTCGGGGCCGGTGCGACCGGCTGGCGCAAGGGCCGTGACAACCGCACCCTGTTCGTGGTCGGCGATCAGAAGCAGTCGATCTATTCGTTCCAGGGCGCCGATCCGGCCCGCCTGCTGATCGAGACGCAAGGCTATATCGCCCGGATCGCCGACGCCGGTCGCGAGGGTTCGGCCGTGCCGCTCAGCGTCTCCTATCGCTCGACTCGCGAGGTGCTGAGCTTCGTCGACGCCCTCTTCGAGGTTCCAGAAAATCGGCTTGGCCTGATGCCGGGCGGCGGCGACCTGGAGCCGCACCAGGCCTTCCGCACCGATGGCCCCGGCTGCGTCGACCTGTGGCCTCTGACCCGCGAGCGTCCCGGCGAGGAACGCGACGCCTGGGACGCTCCGCTCGACGCCGAGACCGAGCACAGCGCCAACCGGCGCCTAGCCGAGGCCATCGCCACCGAGATCGCCGGAATCCTGGCGCGCGGCGACGAGGTCCACGACAAGGAAACCAAGGTCCGCCGCGCCGCCCATGCCGGCGACATCCTGATCCTGGTGCGGCGTCGCAAGGTGCTGTTCGAGGAGATTATCCGCGCCCTAAAGCGGCGCGGCGTGCCGGTGGCCGGCGCCGACCGGCTGTCGCTCTCGGCCCATATCGCCTTCGACGACCTGCTGGCCCTGGGCCGGTTCGTGCTGTTTCCTGACGACGATCTGACCCTGGCGGCTCTGCTGAAGAGCCCGTTCTGCGCCCTGACGGACGAGGACGTCTACGCTCTCGCCAAAAGCCGCAAGCCGCGCACCCTGTGGGCGACGCTGTCGCTCCGGGCCGCCGAGGATCCTCGCTGGATCGCCGCCCACGTCCTGCTGGCCTGGGCGCTGGTCGAGGGCCGCAAGCGCCAGCCGTTCGAGTTTTTTGCGACCTTGCTGGGCCGCGTCGACGCCGCCGGCCTCTCCAACCGCGCCAAGGTCCTGACCCGCCTGGGCGGCGAGGCCGACGAGGCGCTGGACGAGTTCCTGGCCCAGGTGATGGACGCCGAGCAGCGCAACATTCGCGACTTGGAGGCGCTGGTCGCGGACTTCGCGGCCCTGGACATCATCGTCAAGCGCGAGATGGAAGGCGCCCGCCGCGAGGTGCGGGTTATGACCGCCCACGGCTCCAAGGGTCTGGAGGCGCCGATCGTCTTCCTGCCCGAGACCACGGTGAAGCGCGGCGCCGGCGGCTCGCCGCTGCTGGCCACCGAGGCGGGCGGCGTCCTGTGGTCGACAGCCAAGGCGGCCGACTGCGCGGCCTCGACCCAGGCCCGCGAACTGCGCGACGAGAAGGAAGCGCAGGAGGCCCTGCGGCTGTTCTACGTCGCCCTGACCCGAGCGAGGGATCGCTTGGTTCTTTGCGGCCGCATAGACGCCCGCACCAAGGACGAGAATGTCGGCGGCTGGTACGCGGCGGCGCGGGCGGCCTTCGCCCATCCGGCCATCGCGCCGGACGTCCACGAGATCGGCGATCCCGACGCGCCCATCCTGCGCTATGGACCCGATCCGAAGACCCTGCCGAAGGAGACCCTGGCGGCGGTCGTCACCTCGCCCCTTCCGCCTTGGGCGCTGGGTCTGGCCGCCGCAGAGCCGGCCACTGCCCGCTACGCCGCTCCGTCACGGATCGAGGACGAGGCAGACAGCCGCGCCCCGGCCCCCTCGCCGCTGGCCAAGGTGGAAGGGCTGGGTCGCTATCGACGCGGCGAGATCATCCACCGGCTGCTGCAGATCCTGCCCGATGTCGCTCCGGCCGAGCGCCGCGCAGCCAGCGTCCGACTGCTGGTCGCCGAACGCGACCTTTCCGACGACCAGCGCTTGGAAATGGCCGCCGCCGCCTTCGGGGTTCTGGAGGATGACCGCTTCGCCGCCGTGTTCGGCCCAGGTTCACGGGCCGAAGTGGCCCTGGCCGGGACCAGCGCCGCCCTGCCCAGGGGCCTGGCGATCTCCGGCCGGGTCGACCGGTTGGTGGTGACGGACGAGCGCGTGCTGGTGGTCGACTACAAGACCAACCGCCCGGCTCCAGCCAGCATCGAGGAGGCCGACGCGGCCTATCTGGCGCAGATGGCGGTTTATGTGGCAGTGCTGCGGGAGGTCTTCCCGGACCGTCCCATCGAGGCGGCTCTGGTCTGGACGGATGGTCCCAAACTGATGCCGGTGCCAGAAAAGGTGATGTCTCTGGCGCTCGGCAGGATCGGCTAGGCCGTTGCCGGGACCGCGGCCGCCTCCTACATCTTCTTCAAGCGCTCGCGGACGACTCGCGGGCATTGTTGTTTTCGCGCCGCTCCCTCTCTTCACAAGATTGAGCGACGCCCTGATGGAGCAGACACCATGAGCACCGTGACGGTGACCGACGAGACCTTCGAACGCGACGTACTGCAGGCCGATGGGCCCGTGCTGGTCGACTTCTGGGCGGAATGGTGCGGCCCCTGCAAGCAGATCGCCCCGGCTCTGGAGCAGATCTCCGAGGAGCTCGCCGACCACGTGGTGGTGGCCAAGGTCAATATCGAAGACAGCCCTACGACCCCGTCGCGCTACGGCGTGCGCGGCATCCCGACCATGATGCTGTTCCGCGGCGGCCAGATGACCTCGATGAAGGTCGGCGCCATGCCCAAGCAGAAGATCCTGGAATGGCTCACCGAGGCCGGCGTCCAGCCAGCCTGAGTCTTTCCGTCCAGTCAGAGATCCAGCCGCCCATCCCGCCATGCGGGGTGGGCGGTTTGGTGTGTGGCCTACTTCTTCGCGGAAGTGACGATGAATGGCGAAGCGGCGGCCGGAGCAGCCTTCTTGTCGGCCTTCGGTTTGCGGACTTCCTTGTTGGACTTCTTCTGACCCTTGGCCATTGGCGACTCCTGCGAGAACGGGGGCGCCCGCCGGAAGGTCCGGCGGGCCGAGCCATTGACGGCGTCGCACAGCCATACGCCTGTCAGGGCGCTGACCCAAGCGCTGCCTCAGCTTGGCCAGGTCTCTTCGCTCATCGCCAGTACTTCGCCGGCCAGATAGAGCGAGCCGCAGATCAGCACGTGCGGCGTGGGGGACAGGGCCAGGACCTTGGCCAGGGCATCCTCGACACCGTCGCAGGCGTGGGCCCTCAGGCCGGCGAGCTCGGCGGCGGCGGCGGTCTGGGCGGCCGGCGCGGCGGCATGGCCCTCAAAGGTGACGGCGAAGACCTGAGCCTTCAGCGGCGCGAACGGTGTGAAAAAACCGGTGGCGTCCTTGTTGGCCAACAGACCCGAGATCAGCGCCACGGGCCGGCCATCGCGGGCCGCCAGATCGCCGAGCGCCCGCGCCACCGCCAGGCCGGCATGGGGGTTGTGGCCGCCGTCGAGCCAGAGATCGGCGCCCGCGGCCCTGGCCCTCTCAGCGAGCGGTCCGGCGATCAGACGCTGGAACCGGGCCGGCCAGACGGCTCCGGCGATTCCGGCGGCCATGGCCGCTTCGTCGATGCGCGGATCGTTCAACGCCAGCAACGCCGCGACGGCGAGGCCGGCGTTTGCGAACTGATGGTCGCCCGGCAGGGATGGCGCGGGCAGGTCGAGCAGGCGGTCCTGCATCTGCACCAGCAGGCCGCCGCGCTCGTTCCAGGCGTCGAAGTCGCGGCCCATCAAGGTCAGCGGGACGCCAGCCTTCTCGGCGGCCGCCTCGATCACGGCTTCCGCCGCTTCGTGCTGGCGGGCCGAGACGACGGGCGCGCCGGGTTTGATGATGCCGGCTTTCTCCACTGCGATCTGGCCGATCGTGTCGCCCAGGAACTCGCGGTGATCGATATCGATGGGCGCGATCACGCTAACGGCCGGTGTCACGACATTGGTCGCGTCCAGCACGCCGCCGAGGCCGACCTCAATGACGCACAGATCCGCCGGGCTGTCGGCGAAGGCGACCAAAGCGGCTGCGGTGGTGATCTCGAAAAAGGTGATCGGCAGGCCAGCATTGGCGGCTTCGACCCGGGCCAGCACGTCGGCCAGCTGGTCGTCGGTGATCAGGGTTCCCGCCAGGCGTATGCGTTCGGCGAAGCGCACCAGATGCGGCGAGGTGAAGACGTGGACCTTGAGGCCCGCCGCCTCGACCATGGCCCGCAGATAGGCGACCGTAGAGCCCTTACCGTTCGTGCCGGCCACGTGGATTACCGGCGGCAGGTGGTCCTGCGGATCGCCCAAGGCCTCGCACAATCGGCGCATGCGATCCAGCGACAGGTCGATCAGCTTGGGATGCAGGGCCTGCAGCCGCGCCAGGGCGGCGTCGTGGGCCCGAAGATGATCGCTCAACGGAAGGTTCAGGCCGCCTTGCGGCCCCGGCCCATCATCAGGGTGGTCAGGATCGAGCCCAGCACGGCCGGCAGGTCCTTGCGCGGCGTGACACGGTCGACCATGCCCTTTTCGACGAGGTATTCCGAGCGCTGGAAGCCCGGCGGCAGGGTCTCGCGGATGGTCTGTTCGATGACGCGCGGACCGGCGAAGCCGATCAGGGCGCCCGGCTCGGCCAGGTGGACGTCGCCCAGCATGGCGTAGGAAGCGGTGACGCCACCGGTGGTCGGATCGGTGAGGACCACGACGTAGGGAAGCGCCGCGTCCTTCAGTTCGTTGATGGCCAAGGTGGTGCGGGCCATCTGCATCAGCGACAGAGCGCCTTCCTGCATACGGGCGCCGCCGGCGGCGGTGAAGACCACCAGTGGAACGTCGCGCTCCAGGGCGGCGCGGGCGGCGGCGATGAAGCCCTCACCGGCGGCCATGCCCAGCGATCCGCCCATGAAGGCGAAGTCCTGGACCAGCACCACGACCTTGGCGCCGCCGACCACGCCGTGGGCGATGGCCATGGCGTCGGGCTCACCCGTCGCCTTGCGAGCCGCGATCAGGCGATCCTTGTAGGGCTTGCCATCCGAGAAATGCAGCGGGTCTTCGGGCACGGACGGGGTCGGCAGGGTCTCGTAGGCGCCATCGTCGAAGGTGAACTTGAAGCGGGCTTGAGGACCGATCCGCATATGGCGGCCAGCCGGAGTTACCCACAGGGCGGCCTCCAGCTCGGAGCGGAAAATCATTTCGCCCGTATCGGGGCATTTGACCCAGAGATTCTCGGGAGTCTCGCGCTTGGCGAAGGCGCCGCGTACGCCGGGGGCGATTCGCGAAAGCCAGCCGCCGCCGCGTCGGCCCTCAGCCGAGGCCTTTGATTTGTCGCCCTTTTTCGGGTCCTGGGGTTCAGCCATAGCCATAGCCTTAAAGCCTCACTTCGTTCCCGACGCGCGCCGAGCGCACAGCCTTAGCCAGCTCCGACGCCTTGAGAAGAACCTTCTCGGTCACGTTTTCGTTCAACTGGGCCGCGGACTCAATTTCATCCACAAGCGCCGAGCCCACCACGGCGGCGTCGGCGACGCGGGCCACGGCGGCGGCCTGGTCGGGGGTGCGGATGCCGAAACCGACCGCGACCGGCAGGCCCGAGGCAGCCCGCAGACGCGCCACAGCCGGCGCCACATCGGCGGCGTCGACTGACTTCACGCCGGTCACCCCGGCGACCGAGACGTAATAGACGAAGCCCGAGGTGCGACGGATCACGGCCGGCAGGCGCTTGTCGTCGGTGGTCGGGGCGGCCAGGCGGATCAGGGCGATGCCCTCGGCCTCCAGCGCGTCCGACAGCGGGTCAGCTTCCTCGGGCGGGCAATCGACGATGATCAGGCCATCGACGCCGGCCCTGGCGGCGGCGGCGGCGAAGCTTTCGAAGCCCCGGTTCAGGACCGGATTGAGATAGCCCATCAGGATGACCGGAGTGTCGGCATCGCCCTCGCGGAAAGCGGCGACCAGGTCCAGCGTGCCCTGCAAGGTCATGCCGGACTTCAGGCCACGCTGGGCGGCGCGCTGGATGGTCGGGCCTTCCGCCATCGGATCGGAGAAGGGAAAGCCCAGCTCGATCAGGTCGGCGCCGGCGCCGGGCAGGCCCTTCAGCACGCTCAGGGTCGTGGCGGCGTCGGGATCGCCGGCCATGATGTAGGTGACGAAGCCCGCGCGATTGTCGGCCTTCAGCGCCGCGAAACGGCGGTCGATACGGTCCTTGGTCACGTCTGGTCGATCCTAGATCTTACGCCCGAGGGCTTCGGCCACCGTGAAGATGTCCTTGTCGCCGCGACCGCAGAGATTCATCACCACGATCTTGCCCTTGCCCAGTTCGGCCGCGATCTCGCCGACCCGGGCCAGGGCGTGGGCCGGTTCCAGCGCCGGAATGATGCCTTCGAGTGTCGAGCACAGCTGGAAGGCGTCCAGCGCCTCCTCGTCGGTGGTCGAGACATATTCGGCGCGGCCGATCTCGTGCAGGAACGAGTGCTCGGGGCCGATGCCGGGATAGTCGAGCCCGGCCGAGATCGAGTGGGCGTCGATGATCTGGCCGTCGTCGTCCTGGAGCAAATAAGTGCGGTTGCCGTGCAGAACGCCGGGGCGACCGCCGGTCAGGGAGGCAGCGTGCTTGTCGGTTCTGACGCCATGGCCAGCGGCCTCGACGCCGATCAGGCGCACGCCCTCGTCAGCCAGGAACGGATGGAACAGGCCGATGGCGTTGGAGCCGCCGCCGATGCAGGCCACGACGGCGTCAGGCAGGCGGCCTTCCATCTCGAGGATCTGGGCGCGGGCCTCGATACCGATCACGCTCTGGAAGTCGCGGACCATCACCGGATAGGGGTGCGGGCCGGCGGCGGTGCCGATCAGGTAATAGGTGTCGTGCACGTTGGTCACCCAATCGCGCATCGCCTCGTTCATGGCGTCCTTCAGGGTGCCGGTGCCCGAGGTGACAGGGCGAACTTCAGCGCCCAGCAGGTTCATGCGGAAGACGTTGGGCTTCTGACGTTCGACGTCGGTGGCGCCCATGTAAACGATGCACGGCAGGCCGAAGCGGGCGCAGACGGTGGCGGTGGCCACGCCGTGCTGGCCGGCGCCGGTCTCGGCGATGATCCGGGTCTTGCCCATCCGCATGGCCAGCAGGATCTGGCCCAGGGCATTGTTGATCTTGTGCGAGCCGGTGTGGTTTAGCTCGTCGCGCTTGAAATAGATCTTGGCCCCGCCGAAATGCTCGGTCAGCCGCTCGGCGAAATAGAGCGGGCTGGGGCGGCCGGCATAGTGGGTGTTGAAGCTGGTCAGCTCAGCCTGGAACGCCGGGTCGGCCTTGGCGGCGGCATAGGCCTCGCCCAGTTCCAGCACCAGCGGCATCAGGGTCTCGGCCACATAGCGACCGCCGAAGTCGCCGAACCGCCCGTTGGCGTCGGGATAGGCGGAATAGTCGTTGGGCTTTGAGGCAGGCTGGGAGGGGGCGTTCACGAGATCATCCAAAGGCTGGGCGAAGCTACACGCGTTTGATGGCGTCAAGGAACGCCGTGATCAGAGCGGGGTCCTTTAGGCCGGGACCGCGCTCCACGCCAGAGGAAACGTCCACCAGCGGAGCTCCCGATACCCGGATCGCGTCGGCGACGTTCCACGGATCCAGCCCTCCGGCCAGGAAATGCGGGCGAGAAAATCGCCGGCCTTCCAGCAGGGTCCAGTCGAACCGTGCGCCGGTGCCGCCGGGGAGGGCAGAGCCTTCCACCGGCCTGGCGTCGAACAGAAACTGCTCGGCGACGGTCTCGAAGGCCCGGGCCTGTTCGACGTCGGCCGAGGAGGACACCGTCAGGGCCTTGATCACTCCGACGCCGGAGCGGGCGGCGATCTCGCGGATCCGGCTGGGCGTCTCCTTGCCGTGAGCCTGGATCAGGTCGGGCTTCATGGTCGCCATCAGGCGGTCGATCAGGGCGTCGTCGGGGTCGACCGTGACGGCCACCGTTTTCACCGCGCCGCTTCGCCCCCCCTTGGCCCTGACCGGATCGACCAGCCGACCGGCGGCCTCGGGGGTCAGGTTGCGGGGACTCTTGTCGAAGAACACGAAGCCCAGATAGGCCGCCCCGCCTTCGACGGCGGCGCGCACCGCCTCGGGGGTCGAGAGGCCGCAGATCTTGGCGCTGGTCCTGGAAGGCGAGCTCATGACGGGGAGGTACGGCGCGGGCGGCCCAGTGACAAGAGGGTCGGTGACAAGAGGGTCGGTGACAAGGGGCCCGCGCCGGATCGGCTTAGTGGGCGTGGCCGGCGTGGGGGTCCTGAACCGGAAGTCCCGCCTTCCAGACGAAGCCTTCGCCCGCCGCCTCGACCTTGCCCACACCGGGGAAGGGGAAGTGCGGTGAGAACACCAGGCCGCCGCTGGCGGCCAGTTGCTTGAGCAGGGCCACGCGGCTGGCGGTCGCCACCGGAACGTCGCGGTCGAAGGCGATGACCCAGTCAGGACGGGCCAGGGACACGATCGAGCTGTGGGCGGTGTCGCCGATATCCAGCAGGGTCTGGCCGCCCGAGCTGATCTCGTAGCCGACATGGCCCGGCGTGTGGCCCTTGATCGCCACGGCCCGGACGCCCGGGAACAGCGCGGCGTCCGGCTCGAAGGTCTTCACCTGGGCCGCGATGGCGTCGACCAGCGGCTTCATGGGCGCCTGCTCCTTCAGCGAAGCCCATTCGGCGCTGGCCATGCGGATCGTCGCCTTGGGGAAGGCCGACTTGCCCTCGGCGTCGACCAGGCCGCCGACATGGTCGAAGTGACCGTGGGTGATCAGCACGTCGGTGATGTCGCCCGGGGCGAGGCCGGCCGCAGCCAGGCTCTGGACCAGCACGCCCTTGTTCGCCGCGCCCAGGCCGGTGTCGAACAGGGCCAGATGGCCGGGCGTCCTGGCCAGCAGGGCGTCGACGCTGAGGCTGATCTTGTCGGCTGGCGCCCCGGCCTGGGTCAGGACCTTGGCCACCGCCGCCACATCGGCGTTGATGGCGAACACCTTGCCATTGTTGGGCGCCTCGAACCCGGCGTCGCGCAGGACCGTCAGGGTCAGCTCGCCGAGCTTGAAGCTCTTGGCCTCCGGGGCGGTCGGGGTCGGCGACTGGGCGGCGGCGCCGCAGGCGGCGGTGAGCATTGTGGCGGCGAACAGGGCGGCGAGCGGGCGCTTGGACAGCATGGGGACGTCTCCGGAAAACCAGTCTTCTACGTAGCGCTGCCCCGGCGTCCTGCAAGGGCTCCCCCAAGGTCTGGCGGCTCAGCCGCCGCCGGGTCCCAGCGTAGCGTCCGCCTTGACGGGCTCCGACAGTCTTGCCTCCATCCTGCAGACCAGGCCCGAGGGCCGGAATTCCATCACCGCCTCGCCCTTCAGCTCGCCGCGCAGGCTGCGCTCGATCAGCCGCGAGCCAAAGCCCCGGCGGGTCGGGATGGCCACGGGGGGCCCGCCGGACTCGGTCCAGCTCAGAGACAGGGTCCGCGCCCCGGCGTCATAGTTCCAGGCCAGGGCCACCCGCCCGCCGGGCGTCGACAGCGCCCCGTATTTCAGCGCATTGGTCGCCAGCTCGTGAAAGATCAGCGCCATGGTCAGGGCCCCGCCCGGCGCCAGCCAAACGGGCGGCCCCTCGATGGTCGTCCAGGCGGCGGCCTCGAACGGCGCTAGAGCCTGCTCGGCCACCTCGCGCAGATCGGCCCCGTTCCAGCTTTCGCGGGTCAGGACGTCATGGGCCTGCGACAGGCCCAGCAGCCGCGACTCGAACTTCTCGAAGGCCGCCAGCGGGTCACGCTCGTTGCGCAGGGTCTGGGCGGCGATCGACTGGACGGTGGCCAGGGTGTTCTTCACCCTGTGGTTCAGCTCGTTGATCAGCAGCCGCAGCTTGTCCTGATAGGACTGCTGCTCGCTCTCGGCCTGCTTGCGGGCGGTGATGTCGGAGACGATCAGCACCATGTGGCCGGGCTTGGCGCCCGCCCCTGGGCCAACTCCGTCCCCACTCCCCTCTCTGCGGGTCGGCCGCACGATGGAGGCGGTGAGGTGGAGCCAGGCCTCGCGGCCCCCCGGATCGATCAGCCGACGCTCGGCCGAATAGGTGTCGATCTCGCCGGCGTGCAGGGCCTGGGAGTCGCGGATGGCCGCCGCGATGTCGACGGGACGAACCAGGGTCTTCATCTCCACATCCAGCAGGGCCGCCCGCTCGCGGCCGAAGATCTCGCAGAAGCTGTCATTGACCTCCAGCAGCCGGCCATCCAGCGACACCCGCGCCACCCCCATGGCCGCGTGGTCGAACACGGCGCGATAGCGGGCCTCGGCGGCCTCCAGCTTCATCCGCGCCGCGATGGCGGAGGTGACGACCTCGGTATAGAGCACCAGCCCGCCGATAGCGCCGTCGTCGGTGCGCCACGGGGCCATCGACCAGCGGATCCAGTCCACCTTGCCGTTGCGGTCCACGAAGCGGTCGCCCTCGTCCTCGCGCAACTCGATCCCCTCGGCCAGCACCCGGGCGTGCATGTCGCGCCAGACCTGCGGGATCTCGGGGAAGACCTCGTAATGCAGCCGCCCGATCAGGGGCAGGTCGGCGGGCAGGTCCTGGTCGGTCAGATAGCGGCGCGAGGCGGCCAGATAGCGCATCTGGCGGTCGAAAATGGCGATGCCCATCGGCGCATGCTGCAGGGCCACGGCCACGCTGGGCGAGGCCGACGGGAAGGCGGCGTCTTCATTGGCGCCCGGACTCATGCCCGGCTCGCGCCCGACTTCCGGGCCGACTTCAGGGCTGACTTCAGGGCTGACTTCAGGGCTGACTTCAGGGCTGACTGGCGCGCGGCCATTTCCACCTCTCCTGCGTTCAGGCGCACGCTAACGGCGACCGACGCGCGAGTCATGGACCAAGCGGCGCCGCAGGCCATCACATCCGCGTTCGGGGGTGCGGCTATTTGTCCTTCCGCGCGACTTGGTGAGTGGAGACACGGCTTCACGCCCTCGCGCGGAAACCGCCGAGTTGGAGGAAAGGGTCGCGGAGCGTCCGGACCACGTCCGGATGAGAGTTTGATAAGTACCGTTTCGACGAAGCCGTGCGCTCCGCGTGATCGTTATCCGCCAGCGTCCCGTCGGGTGGCCCTGTTGAGGCCTTACCGGGAGCCGGGCTGTTCCGTTTCCGGAAGCGCCCAGCGGTCGGAGCAGACGGGCCCTCGCGGACTGTCACGCCTGTTTGTCTCCATCCACGCCAGCGGCGGGCGGGTCCTGCAACGCCAGGATCCCCGGACTGGTCGAGTATCCCCCTCGACCCCAGTCCCGCTCGATCACACCCCGCCGCCGCAATGGTCGCTGGCCTTGCGCCCTTCCCCTGCGACGAGGTGGGTCAAGAATACGGGAGGTTTTCAGGGGGCTGCGTCGATTGTCTGGGCGCCCGTACAGGTCCCCGTTCTCGCCCTTCTCCCCTTGCGGGAGAAGGTGTCGGCCGAAGGCTGACGGATGAGGGGTCGCACCGGAGCCAAAGCCTGGCCCCATAACGCCGCGCGTCAATCCCGACAGGCCTGTCGACCCCTCATCCGGCGCGGCGCGCCACCTTCTCCCGCAAGGGGAGAAGGATCGTCGATCCCCGCGCCCATCCGGGGATAGCGCGATCCCGATCCCCATGGTCGGCCTGGCAGCGCGAACCGAAAAGCCCGCCAGCGGCGAGGCCGCGCCTTAAATCCCTGGGGGCGAGCCTGCTCTGTCTGAGGGTCTCGTCAAGGACGACGCTCCGCGTCGCCGCGCCGCAGCCGCCAGAGGCGGTCCTTGACGAGACCCTCAGACAGAGCTCCAGTTCCACCAAGGGTTTTAGGAAAACCTGTTCGTCGTCTCAAGGCGATGAAGCTTTGCCTTCTAGCTGAGGCGTGTTTCCATTAGAGTATGACATTCAGCTACGTAGCTTACATCGACGAATCTGGAGACGAGGGCTTCGTTTTCAAACCGTTTCCGGAACGCGCTAGCTCGCAATGGTTCGTGCTCTCGGCCTTGATGATTCCCGCATGGATGGATGTCGCCGAAGTCAGGAATCTTCACCAAACAATTGGTCCGATCGAGTCAAATCGCGGGTCACCAATTCATTTCCACAAATTATCTCACGAACAGCGAGTTACGATTTGCGCATCTATCGGAGCATCCAATTTCAAGACGATATCGATCTGCATCGACAAAACTCGAATTACTAATGCAAGCCTCGCTGAAGGATACGCACTGTACTTCTACGCCACTCGATATCTGCTGGAACGAGCCTCTTGGCTAGCACGGGATGAGTTAGGACAAGTCAAAGGCGGCGATGGGAAGGTAAAGTTCATATTCTCCAACCGCTCACGAATGTCATACGACGACCTCAAAGACTATGTGGATAAACTTCGCACAAGAAGCGATGTCAGTGTGCACTGGCCGGCGGTCGACTCCGGGCTAATAACTACAAAGGCTCACAAGGACTTGGTAGGGTTACGCGCCGTTGACTGCGTGGCCTCGGGAATCCGCTTTGGATTAGAACTTTCCAATTATGGTTTCTGCGAAGATCGCTATGCGCGACTGCTCGCTCCATCCGTGTATCAAAGAGGCGGGAAAACGCGCCCTTACGGAATGAAGTTCTTTCCAAGCGTGCCAGACATCGAACCGCATCGGGACGACCGATACAAATGGCTGAACGACCTATTTCCCAAATAAAGTTGGACGCCCCCGGGCCAAGGATCCCACCCTTTCGGGCTGCCGCTCATCACGGCCTTGGTTATCCGACGAATGCGTCCAAAAGAAACATAGAGAACGAATCGAGAATTTGCAAGGACTCTGTTCGACCTATGAGTCAAGTGGCCTGACTTCGCCCCTACCCCTCCACCGGCTGATCATAAGCCGCCATCATCGCCATATTCAGAATCCGCGACACTGACGCGCTCAACGGCGCGATCTGGATGGACTTCGACAAGCCCAGAAGCACCGGCCCGATCACCGTCGCCCCGCCCAAACTCTGCACCAGCTTGGTCGAGATCGAGGCCGCGTGGATGGCCGGCATGATCAGGATGTTGGCGCTGTCGGTAAGGCGCATGAACGGGTAATTGGCGCGCTTTTCCGGGTCCAGCGCCAGTTCGGGCGGCATTTCGCCCTCATATTCGAAGTCGACGTCCATCTCGTCGAGGATCGCGACAGCCTCGCGCACCTTTTCCGAGCGCAGGCCCATCGGGTTGCCGAAGGTGGAATAGCTCATGAACGCGACGCGCGGCTTGAAGCCCAGGCGGGTGACGGCGCGGGCCGCCTCGCAGGCGATCTCGACCAGTTCCTCGGCCTCGGGCAGCTCGGTGACATTGGTGTCGGCCACGAAGATGGTGCGGCCCTTGGCCAGCACCACCGACATGCCCATGATCCGGCCGCCGGGGGCCGGATCGACGACGCGCAGCACGTCTTCCAGGGCCTGGTCGAAGCTGCGGGTGACGCCGGTGACCATCCCGTCGGCCTCCCCATGGGTGACCATCGAGGCGGCGAAGCTGTTGCGGTCCTGATTGATCAGGCGCTGGATGTCACGCTTCAGGAAGCCGTGGCGCTGCAGACGCTTATAGAGGGCGTCGACATAGTCCGGATTACGGTCGGAGACCCGGGCGTTGACGATTTCCAGGCCGCTGGCTTCGGGGTCGAGGCCCACCACCTTCATGTTCTCGTGCACCAGGTTCTCGCGGCCGCAGAGGATGGCCTTGCCGTAGCCGCCGGTCTGGTAGGCGTAGGCGGCGCGGATCACCGAGGGATCCTCGCCCTCGGCGAAGACGATGCGCTTGGGATTGGCCAGCACGGCGCCGGCGATCTTCTGCAGGAAGCCGGCGGTGGGATCCAGGCGCTGGGCCAGGCTGGCGCGATAGGCGTCCATGTCCTCGATCGGCTTGCGCGCCACGCCGGTGTCCATCGCCGCCTGGGCGACGAAGGGCGGCACGTACCAGATCAGGCGCGGGTCGAAGGCCGAGGGGATGATATATTGCGGGCCAAACTTCAGCTGGCGGCCGTGATAGGCGGCGGCGACCTCGTCGGGCACGTCCTCGCGGGCCAGCATGGCCAGGGCGTTGGCGCAGGCGATCTTCATCTCGTGATTGACGCGGCGGGCCCGCACATCGAGGGCGCCGCGGAAGATGTAGGGGAAGCCCAGGACGTTGTTGACCTGGTTGGGATAGTCGCTGCGCCCGGTGCCCATGATCGCGTCCTTGCGGACGGCGTGAACCTCTTCGGGCGTAATCTCCGGATCCGGGTTGGCCATGGCGAAGATCACCGGATTGGGCGCCATGCTGGCGATCATTTCCGGCGTGAAGGCGCCCTTGGCCGAAAGACCCAGCAGCACGTCGGCGCCGACCACCGCTTCAGCCAGGGTGCGCTTGTCAGTGTCGACCGCGTGGGCGCTCTTCCACTGGTTCATGCCCTCGGTGCGGCCGCGATAGAGCACGCCCTTGGAGTCGACCGCGATGACGTTTTCGGGCCGCACGCCCATGGCCTTGATCAGCTCCATCGAGGCGATGCCGGCCGCGCCAGGGCCGTTGAGCACCACCTTCACGTCGGCCAGGTTCTTGCCGGTGATGTGGCAGGCATTGATCAGGCCGGCGGCGCAGATGATCGCCGTGCCGTGCTGGTCGTCGTGGAACACCGGGATGTCGAGCAGCTCCTGCAGCTCGGTCTCGATGCGGAAGCATTCGGGGCTCTTGATGTCCTCCAGATTGATGCCGCCGAAGGTGATCCCGATGTTCTTGACCACCGTGATGATCTCGTCGGCGTCCTTGGAGCTGATCTCGATGTCGATGCTGTCGACATCGCCGAAGCGCTTGAAGAGGACGCTCTTGCCTTCCATCACCGGCTTGCTGGCCAGGGCGCCCAGATCGCCCAGGCCCAGGATCGCGGTGCCGTTGGAGATCACCGCCACCAGATTGCCCTTGGAGGTATATTCGTAGGCAAGGTCGGGATCCTTGGCGATGGCCAGCACGGGCACGGCGACGCCGGGGGAATAGGCCAGCGACAGGTCGCGCTGGGTGGCCATCGGCTTGGTGGCGACGACGCCGATCTTGCCCGGGGTCGGATAGCGGTGGAAGGCCAGCGCTTCTTCGTCGGTGAAGGTCTTCTTTTCGGTGTCGCTCATAACCGGCGTTTCCGTCCTGCGTGCAAGTTGATGGGACGAGCCGGTCGATGCGACGCGTCCTTATTTGCGGGCACCGTAGCGGCGGCGTCCGGCCCTCACAACCTGCGGCGTGGCGGAAAAAGTCGCGCAAACGCTTGTTGGGCTTGGCGTTGCGTCAATCGGAACGCGGTCCGCGCCGACGATCCGAGATTGACCGGGACCCTCGGAATGGGTGACTAGGCGATCATGACCACGCTCGTGAAAATCGCCATCGCCGGGGCCTTGGGCCGCATGGGTCAGGCCGTGGCCAGGACGCTGGACGCTCATGCCCTCGCAACCGCCGCCTGCCGCTTCGACCGTCCGGGCGCGGAAGGTCCGGGCCTGGTCGAACGTGACGCCGCGCTGGACGCCGCCGACGCGGTGATCGACTTCACCTTGCCGGAAGCCTCGGTGCTGCTGGCCGAGGCCTGCGCGTCTCTTCAAGAGAATGGGCGCGGCGGCCCGGCGGTCGTCATCGGCTCGACTGGCTTTTCGCCCGAACAGATCGCCCGCATCGACGCCGCCGCGACGAAGATCGCCATCGTCCGCTCGGGCAACTATTCGCTGGGCGTCAACATGCTGATGGGGCTGGTGCGCCAGGCCGCCGCCGCCCTGCCGGCCAGCGAGTGGGACATCGAGGTCTTCGAGGCCCACCACAAGCGCAAGATCGACGCGCCGTCGGGCACCGCCCTGATGCTGGGCGAGGCCGCCGCCGACGGCCGGGGCGTGAGCCTTGGCCAGGTCGAGGACCGCGCCCGCGACGGGGTCACCGGTCCCCGCAAGGAAGGCGCGATCGGCTTTTCCGTGGTGCGCGGCGGCGGGATCATCGGCGAGCACAGCGTGATCTTCGCCGGCGAGGAAGAGGTGCTGACCCTGTCGCACTCGGCCACCGACCGGGGCCTGTTCGCGCGCGGCGCGGTGGCCGCCGCCGTCTGGGCCGTAGGCAAGCCGCCGGGTCTCTATGACATGCAGGACGTTCTGGGCTTCCGAAGCTGAACCGGCCGAACTAGACATTGGATTGAGCCGGGGGGCTTGGAACCAGACCTAGGACCTGATGGACGAGCCGACGCCCGATCCCGCTCCCCCGACACGCTCCGCAGTCCGTCGCGCCTCAAGCAGACACGGGCGGCTGATCGACGCCGGTCTGGAAGCCGTCTCGCTGTCGATGCTGGGCTTCATCGCCGTCGGCCTGCTGGTCCATGGCGGTCGCCGTGAGATCAGCCGCGAGCTAGCCCAGGGCTGGCTGCGCGAGCGCGGCATCGACGCCGTGGTGGTGATCGACGACCTGGACGCCAGCGGCTTTTCCGGCTCGATCCTGCTCGGCCCCAAGAGCGACCCGGTCTTCGCCGCTGAACGGATCGAGGTGGCCTATGACCTGACCACGCCCTGGACGAAAGGTTTGGGGAATGGCAACGGCTTCGCCATCGACACCCGCGCCGTTCGCCTGGTGCGGCCCCGCATCAAGGCCAGCCTGACCGAGCAGGGCGGCCTGAATTTCGGACCCTTGCAGCCCCTGATCGACGAGGCCCTGGCCTCGCCCAAGGACCCCAAGGTCACCGGCCCCGCCATCCTCGTCGAGAACGCGCGGCTGGATCTGCGCACCCCCGGGGGCCTCGCCCGCATCACCGGCGACGCCAGCCTCGACGACGGCAAGCTGCTGCGCTTCGACGGCCGCCTGGCCCGCATGCGCTACGCCACCGGTGATCTTGTGGTTGAGGCGCGCGGCGCCCTGCTCTCCGCGCGCAAGCGCGGCCAGCGCCTGACGGTGGCGGCCCGCTTCGACCTCGACGCCCTGGTGGGTCAGGACCTGGAGCTGGACGACGCCCAAGGCCAGGTCGACGCCGACATCGCCTATCCCGACCTCGCCAAGCTGTCGGCGACCGGCCCCGCCGAGGTCCGGCTGGCCCTGAAGGCCGCCTCGGCCCGGATGGGCGCGACCCAGGCCAGCGACGCCGCCGCCAGCCTCGCCCTGATCGGCGCGCTCGACGGAACCCTGACCCAGGGCCGCTTCGACGGCCGGGTCGTCGGCACGGCGCGCGGCGACACCCTGCAAGCCCCGGGTCTGAACGCCCGCGACATCGGGCTGGATCTCGACCTGGGCCATGTCGCCGCTTCGAAGCTGGGCGAGAAGATCGCGGTGCAGGCCCGCGGCCACGTCCAGGCCGAGGCCGGCCAGGCTCTTGCGGGTGGCGCGGCCCTGCGCGACGCCTCGGCGCGGCTCGACATGACGAGCCTGATCCTGTCGGCCGACAAGGCCGGCGCCGCGGTCAGCGGCCCCCTCGCCGTACAGCTGGGCGCCAGCCGGCTGGCCAGCGGCAGTCTGGCCCTCAACAGCCTGGCGCTCGCCGCCAAGGGCCGGGTGGCCGGCCCCCTGAACAATCCGATCCTGACCCTGAAGGGCTCGGCCGGCGCCGACAGCGGCGTCTCGGCGCCCGACGCCGAGCGGCTGGCCGCGGTCCTGCCCGATCCCGCCGACGCCCGCGCCGCCGCCCAGGCCCTGCGAACCTTCGACCTGCGCGCCCCGGCCTTCGACCTGACCCTGCGCGACGGCCGGACGATCCTGGCGCTGCCTCGCCCCATCACCCTGACTGCCGCCAATGGCGTGCGCGCCGGCGTCGCCGCGCCGCGCGGCCCGCTGATGGACGCGATCGCCGGCCAGATGCGCGGCGGCCTCGTCGCCGACCTGTCCGGTGGCGGCCTGCCCACCCTGCGCCTTGAAGCCCCCGACTGGCGGATGGAAGACGGCGCGCTGAACAGTCGCCTGGCCATCACCGGCGAGGGGATCGATTACGCCCCGTTGGAAGGTCTGGCCGGACGCATCGAGGGCGTCGCCCGGATGGCCGGCTCACGCTTCAGCTTCGCCCTGGCCGGCTGCCAGCCCCTGACGGCCAAGCGCGTCATGATCGGCGAGACCCCGCTGAGCGCCCCGAAGGTTGTCGTCTGCCCCGGCGCCGGCCCCTTGCTGGCGATCAACGACGGCGCCTGGACCGCCGCGGCCCGGTTCAGCGACCTGACCCTCTCGCTCGACGAGGCGGAAGCTGCGGTCGAAGGCGGCGCGGGAAGCCTGACCGCCAGCGGCGCGGGCGGCCTGCCCCGCGCCGAGGTCAGGCTGGACCAGGGCCTGCTGCGCGACGCCGCCGAGACCCGGCGCTTCAATCCGATCAAGGCCGCCGGCCGCCTGTCGCTGTCGAACGGCCTGTGGAGCTGCGCCATTGACGCCACGACGCCTGTGGGCCAGCCCCTGGGCCGCATCGTCCTGCGCCACGACGTCGCCCGGGCGCGCGGCCGAGCCGAGCTGGACGCCTCGCGCTTGGCTTTCGTCAAAGACGGCCTTCAGCCAGGCGACCTGTCGCCGATGGCGGCCTGGGCGACCCAGGCCTCGGGTCCGGCCAGCTTCACCGGCCTGTTCGCCTGGGACGCCGACGGCATGAAGAGCAATGGCCGCCTGGTGGCCAGCAAGCTCGACTTCACCAGCCCCATCGGCTTCGTGGCTACCCTGGACGGGACCATCGACTTCACCAGCCTGACCCCGCTGGTCAGCGCCCCCGACCAGAGCCTGAAGATCGTCCGCATCGACAGCATCGTGCCGCTGCAGGGCTTCGCCGCCGCCTTCAGCCTGGGCGCCGAGTCGCTGCACATCTCGTCGGCCGCCTTCGAGGCCGCCAAGGGCCGGATCTCGATCGAGCCGACCGAGGTGCCACTGGATCCGGAGAAACCGATCCGGGGCGTGATCGTGGTGGAGCATCTGGACTTGGGCGAGCTGATCGCCGCCTCTTCTCTGGTCGAGAAGATCCAGCTGGACGCGGTGGTCGACGGCCGCCTGCCGTTCGAGCTCAGCGCCAAGGGCTTCCGGTTCCTCGACGGCAAGGTCAGGGCGATCAAGCCCGGCCGTCTGGCGATCTCGCGGGCGGCCCTGACCGGCGTCCAGGCCGGCGTGCAGGGCAAGGACAGCGACAGCCCCGGCGCGCCCGCACCACCGCCATCGCCGGCTGCTCCGGTCAACGCCATCCAGGACTTCGCCTATCAGGCCATGGAAAACCTGTCGTTCGACACCCTGGAGGCGGGCGTCAACAGCACCGACCAGGGCCGTCTGGCGATCCTGTTCCACATCAAGGGCGAGCATGATCCCAAGGTCAGCGAGAAGGCCCGGATCAGCCTGCTGGACCTGATCCGGGGCTCGGCGTTCAACAAGCGTATCGCCTTGCCCGCCAAGACCCCGGTCGAACTGACCCTCGACACCTCGCTGAACTTCGACGAACTTCTGCAAGCTTGGCGACGCGCCTATAAGGGCGAGGACCCCTCTCTCAGCCAGGATGGGGCTTCACGTTCAGCCCCGGTTCAGCCGTGACCGTTCAAATTCCACTCGAACTGGAGACAATCGCATGAGAAAGCGCGCCCTGCTGATGGGCCTGATCGCGATGGGAGCGCTGGGAGCCTGCACCCCGACGATCCGCGTGAAGGTCGACCCGATCAATATCTACGCCAAGCTGGACGCCGACGTCCGGGTGCGGCTGGACAAGGAAGTCCAGACGCTGATCCAGCAAAACCCCAACCTGTTCTAGGAAAGGAACCGACATGATGCGCAAGACACTGACGGTTCTGGCCATCGGCCTGTCGCTCGCCGCCGCTGGCGCGGGCGCCGCCCTGGCCCAGTCCGCCGCCGCCAAGGCCGCCGTCGATGCCGGCAAGGCCGCTGGAATCGTAGGCGAACAGGCCGACGGCTTCCTCGGCATCGTGGCCGGCGGCGACGCCGCCCTGCGAGCCTCGGTCGCCGAGATCAACACCGGCCGCGCCGGCGCCTACAAGGACATCGCCGCCAAGACCGGCGTGACCCCCGAAGCCGCCGGCCAGGCCACCGCCAAGCAGCTCTACAGCCGCCTGGCGCCGGGCCAGTACTGGAAGCCGCTGGATGGCGGCTGGATGAGAAAGTAGGCGACTGATTAAATCCTCCCCCTAGCGGGGGAGGTGATCGCGAAGCGATCGGAGGGGGAAGTCGGCTGACTCATTGCGGCCTTCCCCCGCCGGCCTGCCGGCCGCCTCCCCCTAGAGCCCTTTCCGACCTGATGGCTTCATCAGGGTCGGGCGAAAAGGGCTCTAAATCAAAAGTTTAGAGCATTTTTCGATCCGATAACCGTTTCACACTTATCGGAAAATGCTCTAGCGGGGGAGGATCTTTCTGGAACCGCCCTCGCCCCTCCCCTAAGGAAGGGCCATGTCCGGCCAGTCCACGACCCTGAAATGCCTGACGCCCTATGCCGCCCTCTTTGGCGCGATCATCACCCTGTGCGTCGGGACCTCCTTCGCCAAGCAGCTGTTCCCCGTGGTCGGCGCCCAGGGCACCACGGCCTATCGCGTCGGCTTTTCGGCTTTGTTGCTGCTGGTCCTCTGGCGGCCCTGGCGACACCCGCTCAGCCGCGCCGACCTGACCGCCGTGGCGCTGTACGGCGCGGTCATGGGCCTGATGAACCTCTGCTTCTACATGTCCCTGCGGACCATCCCGCTGGGTCTGGCCATCGCCATCGAGTTCACCGGGCCGCTGGCCCTGGCCCTGATCCACTCGCGCAAGCTGGTTCACTTCATCTGGATCGGCCTAGCCGCGATAGGTCTGTTGCTGCTCCTGCCGCTGAAGCCGGGCGCCAGCGCCCTGGATCCCGTCGGGGTGGGATTCGCTGGCGCGGCGGCGGTACTGTGGGCGCTCTATATCGTGCTGGGCAAGCGCACCGGCCACATGCACGCCGGGCGTTCCGTGGCCCTGGGCATGAGCATGGCGGCCCTGATCGTCGTGCCCTTCGGCCTGGCCGAGGCCGGCGGCGCTCTGCTCAATCCCCGCCTGTTGCTGCTGGGCCTGGTGGTGGCGGTGCTGTCCAGCGCCATTCCCTATTCGCTGGAGATGGTCGCGCTCAAGGGCATCCCCAAGCGCAGCTTCGGCGTCATGCTGAGCGCCGAGCCGGCCGTCGGGGCGCTGGCGGGGCTGTTGATATTGGGCGAGCAGTTGGCCGCGCTGCAATGGCTGGCCATAGGCTGCATCATCGCGGCCTCGGCCGGCACGATCCTGACGACGCCGACGGAAGTCGAGCCCGCGCCTTAAGCACCCCGCGCGACGAACCCGCCGTTGCGGAAGCCCTGATCGGCCTTGCCATAGACAAACACTCCACCGTCAAGCGCGGTGAACCTGCCGCCGGCCGCGATCAGGATGGCGTGGCCGGCGGCCGTGTCCCATTCCATGGTTGGGCCATGGCGCGGATAGATGTCCGCAGCGCCCTCGGCGATGCGGCACAGCTTGACCGAGCTATCCATCGGCGTGCGCCGGTCGAAGCCGTATTCCAGGGCCAGATCGGCCGCGCGCGCATCGGTCATGGTGTGGCTGATCAGGGCCACGGCCTCGCCTTTCGGCCAGACGCGGACCTCGGCGCGGGTCTCGGCGCCGCCCGGCGCCAACCGCTTGAGCACGCCATCCGAGGTGGTGAACCAGGTCTCGCCGGTAGCCGGGGCCAGGATGGCGCCGGCTACGGGAACGCCGTTTTCGATCAGGCCGATATTGACCGTGAAATTGGGATCGCCGCGCACGAAGGCCTTGGTGCCGTCGATGGGGTCCACCAGGAAGAAGCGCGGGCCGATGTCCTCGGGCGCACCAAACTCGCTGGCGTACTCTTCCGAAACCGTCGGCACGTCCGGAAAAATCTCGGCCAGCCGCTGCAGGATCAGGCGCTCGCCGGCCTGGTCGGCCTCGGTCACCGGACTGGAATCGGCCTTCTGGACGACGTTCAGCTCGGTGCGCCAGAACGGCAGGATGACCGTCGCGGCCTCCTCGCAGATCCCGGCGAGGGCGCGGCCCCAATCAGCGAGAGGCAGGGCAGCGAGAGGCAGGGCAGCGAGAGACAGGTCGGAAGCGCTCATTCAGGATCCTCTGGGATCGTTGCCGACGAAGACGAGCGTCACCCGCCGGGCGTCGATCGTTTGCTTGCCGGCGTCTTCGAAGTTGACGGTGACGCGATGTCCGATCACCGATTGCACCTGGCCAAGGCCCCAGTCGGGCTGGTCGGAGTGGCGCACCAGGACGCCAGGTTCGAGAAACGGATCCATAATGCGACCCTGATAGGGCCTGTCCGTTCCAGATGAAATCATCTGGAACGGATAAACAGGGCCGCCTGTACATTTGAGCGTGATAGTCGCCGAAACCGGCATCCACTTTCGGCTATCACGCCTCCCCACGGCTCAGTTTGCCAAAGCCTCAAATCACGCCAGAGTCCGCGATCATGACCGACACGCCCTCCGAACCCGTCCCAGTCGCCGTTGACTTCAACGGGCCAGACTTCGCCGCCATGCTGGCGGCGCGCCTGTGTCACGACTTCATCAGCCCGGCCAGCGCCATCGTCTCGGGCCTGGACCTGTTGGACGACCCGGCCGCCCAGGACATGCGCGAAGACGCCATGAGCCTGATCGCCTCGTCGGCGCGCAAGCTGGCCGACCTGCTGCAATTCTGCCGCGTGGCCTTCGGCGCCTCCGCCTCGGCCGAGAACTTCGACTCCCGCGAGCTGGAAAAGCTGGCCCAGGGCGTCTTCGACCACGTTCGCCCCACCATGGTCTGGGCCATAGACTCGCAGTCGATCAACAAGGCCGCGTCCCGGGCCCTGCTCAACATCGCCCAGCTGTCGGCCAGCGCCCTGCCAGCCGGCGGCGTCGCCACCCTGAAGGGCGTCACGGCCGAGGGTCGGTTCCTGATCACCGCCGATTCCCTTGGTCCCCGCGCCCGCCTTCGCCCCGAAGTGCTGGCCGGCCTGCGCGGCGAGGCCCTGACCGAAGGCCTGGGCGGCCCCTGGGTGCAGGCGGCCTATCTGCACGCCTTGGTGCGCGCGGCCGGCGGCCAGGTCGCCGTCGAGGCGGCCGAGGATCGCATCAGCCTGGCCTGCTGGGTTCCCGCCTAAAGGATTGCAGCGGAAAATCGCCCGTTCATCGTTAAGACTCACGGCTCCTTAACCTCGACGTCCGACCATGGACGTCTAGGATTGGAGCATGCCGTGAAGACCTGTTTGGTGGTCGACGACAGCCGGGTGATCCGCAAGGTCGCCCGCCGAGTCCTCGAGGACATCGGCTTTGAGATCGCCGAGGCCGCCGATGGCATGGAGGCTCTCGCGTGGTGTCGCGCCGCAATGCCCGATGCTGTCCTGCTCGACTGGAACATGCCCGTGATGAACGGCATCGAGTTCCTGCGCCAGCTGCGCAACGAACCGGGTGGCGACGCCCCGACCGTGGTGTTCTGCACCGTCGAGAACGATGTCGATCACATCCGCACGGCGCTGGAAGCCGGCGCCAACGAATACATCATGAAGCCGTTCGACGGCGAGATCATCGCGGCGAAGTTTGCCGAAGCAGGCCTGCTGTGACCTCCGAGGACATGGACCTGCTGGCCGCAGTGTGCCGCGCTCGCGCCGGCCTGAAGGTCGACGTCGACAAGACTTACGTTGTGGAAAGCCGCCTCTCGCCGCTGGCTCGAAGGGAAGGCTTCGATTCCATCGAAGCCTTGATCGCCAGCCTGCGCGCCAAACGCGAGGAGCGTCTGATCTGGGCGGTCGTCGAAGCCCTGACCTTCAACGAAACCAGCTTCTTCCGCGACCGCGACGTCTTCGCCCACCTTCGCGACACCGTCCTGCCGACCCTGTCGAAGGCCCGCCGCGACCAGCCGATCCGCATCTGGAGCGCCGCCTGCTCGACCGGCCAGGAGGTCTATTCCCTGGCCATGGCCTCGGGCGACAGCCGCGATGTCGAGCCGGGCGCGAAGTTCGAATTCTTCGGCTCCGACCTTTCGGAGCGTTGCCTGGAAAAGGCCCAGAGCGGCCTCTACACCCAGTTCGAGATCCAGCGCGGCCTGCCCATCAGGCAGCTGGTCAAGCATTTCGCCAACCAGGACGACACCTGGGAAATCTCGCCCCGCATCCGCCAGTTGGTGCGATGGAAGCGGATCAACCTGCTCAGCGACCTGTCCTCGCTGGGCAAGTTCGACGTTATCCTCTTGCGCCACGTGCTGGACGGCATGGAGCCCAGACTGCACGGCCGGCTGATCGAGAACATGGCCGCGCGCCTGGCCGACGACGGCGTCCTGGTGCTCAGCCCTGGCGACCAGCTGACCGGCGGCGCCGCGACCCTGTTTGAAGCCTCGGACACGGCCGGCGTCTTTATCCGCCGTTCGGCCGATCAGGCAGAAGCGGCCGCCTGAACCCCCGACTATCGACGCACGAAAAAGCCCGCCGATCCTGGGGACCGGCGGGCTTTCTTTCGGACCCGAAGGTCCTGGTCTTACTTGGCGTCTTGAGCGGTCTCGGTGACAGCCTTGCCGGCCGAGGAGACGTCCTTGCCGGCGCCTTCGACGGTGTTGCAGGCGGCGACGGAAAGGCTGGCGGCGATGGCGGCCAGGATGATCAATTTGCGCATGGTGTTCTCCGGTGTTTTTCGGCCCGAAAGGGCATGGAACCTGTTCGCTTCAGACAACGTGCCCGGCGAAGCTAGGTTCCAGGCGGAGGGGGCGCTTGTGGCGTCGGGAAAACCAGTCGGACAAGCAGACCGCCCTGGTCGCTGGTTTCGAAGGTCACCGTGCCGCGAAGCTGGCGCGCGAAGGCGTTCATCAGGGTGCGACCGACGCCTTCGCCGGGCGCCTGATTGGCGCCGGGGCCATCGTCGCCGATGGACAGTTCGGCTACTTCGCCGCGCACGGAGAAGTTCACCGACAGCACCCCGCCCCGATCGGCGAAGGCATGCTTCTGGGCGTTGGTGATGGCCTCGACCGCGAACAGGGCGATCGGAGCCAGGCGGTCGGGATCGATGACCAGGGGATCGGCGTGGACCTCGGTTCGCACCGCGCTCGCACCAGCAATTTCGCCGGCTAGAAGCTGCGCCGTCAGCTCTTCCATGAACGGCCGCAGATCGACCCGCTTGAGGTCGGGACCTTGGTAGAGGGCCCGATAGATCTGGGCCAGGGCGGTGATGCGCTGGCGGGTGTCGTTCATCGCCGCCTTGGCGGCGGGATCGGTCAGGGCCCGCTGCTGCATATTCAGCAGGGACGTGATGATCTGCAGGTTGTTCTTCACCCGATGATGGATCTCGCGCATCAGCGCGTCCTTCTCGGCCAAGCTGTCCATCAGCGAGGCGTCGCGCGCGACGAGGGCGCTGGCCATATCGTCGAGCGCGGCGGCCAGTTCGCGGATCTCGGGCGGCGCACGCTCGGCCTGCAGCGGTCGCACGGTGAAGCGGCCTCGGGCATAGATTGCCGCAACGCGCTGCAGATAGACGATCCAGCGGATCACGGCGCGCTCGGCCGCATAGAGCACCGCGCCCAGCGCCAGGCCAAAGGCCAGCAGCGGCAGGACCAGGCGTGAAATCGGATTAATCCAGGCCCAGGACAGCAGGCCCGGCGACGGCGCCGACAACAGCACGAAGACGCCGCTCTCGGTCAGGGGCGCGGCGGAATAGACCCGGCTGCGCCCGTTGCGATCCTTGCCCGACCACAGCACCGCGCCGCGTTTACTGGCTGTGGCGCGCCATCCGGGCGGCGGCGTGTCGAAGGCGCCGGCTTCGGTGGAGGCGAAGACCGCGCCATGCGAGTCGGCCAGGGCGATCTCGGCGCCCTCGGGCATGAAACGGTTGGCGGTCTCGAGGCGCAGGCTGCTCAGGGTTAGTACGGCGACCATGGCGCCGTCGAACCTGTCGCCAGGACCCGCGGCCCGCACGGCGGCCAGGACGGAGGGTTCGGTCGCATAGACCACGCCCGGCGCGCCAGCCACGACCAGATCGGCCCCGGCCCCCAGTTCACGGAACCAGGCTCGTCCGGCCCGTGTAGGATCGGCCGGTGTGGTCGCCGCGGCGCAGACCACCCGGCCCCGGGCATCGAATCTGACGAGATTGGCGTAGCCCGGCAGCCGCGATCGGACATCGGCCAGCCGCTGGGCGCATTCCAGACCCACCGAGCCCGGGCCGAGCGTCTGGAGAAGAACGCCAGCCGCCTCGATCCGCGCGCGGGCTATGGCCGCGCTGCGTCCAACGGCCAGTTCCAGGCTTTGGCGACGCAGATCGGCCTCGGCGCGGAAGGCGAAGATCGATTGCATGCCGCCCAGCAACAGAACCGGCAACAGGGCGACGAAAAGCGCCGCCGCCAGCCGGGCGCGAATTGAATTTACAGCCTCCGCGCCCCGACTTTTGAAAGGTCTCACCGCAAGGAGCTCAATCGCTCCGCGTCGGCCAGGATCGAACCCATCGCATCGCCCGCCGACCTGCCGTCCCGGTTATAGGCGCCGGCTTCGAGGATGACTTGCAGCGCCCGGCGGGCGCGGCTGACGCGACTTTTGACGGTGCCCACGGCGCAGCCGCAGATCTCGGCGGCCTCTTCATAGGCGAAACCGCCGGCGCCGACGAGGATCAGGGCTTCTCGCTGTTCGGCGGGAAGCATGCCCAAGCTCATGCGCAGTTCGTCGAGCGCGACGGGAGCCTCGGGATCGTCGACCGCCACCAAGGTCCGCTCGGCGGCTTCCTGATCGAGCTGGCTCTGGCGCCAGGACCGACGCTTTTCCGAATAGAACTGGTTGCGCAGGATCATGAAGGTCCAGGCCTTCATGTTGGTGCCCAACTGGAAACTGGCCCGCGCGTCCCACGCCTTCATCATGGCGTCCTGCGCCAGATCGTCGGCTGCCGTGGGGTCGCCCGTCAATGTACGGGCGAAGGCGCGCAGGTGCGGGATCAGCGTGACCAGCTCTCGCTTGAAAGCATTGTCACGCGGCGGATCGAACGGCGAACGGCCGACCTGAGCTTCGGTGTCCGTCATGCCTATTCCTTGCCTGCAGGCTTTTCGGCCTTGCGCAGGATTTCCAGGAATTCGTCGGGAACCTGCTCGTTGACGACATCGTCGAACATCTGGCGCAGTTTCACGCCAATAGCCTGCTGACGCAGGCGAGCTTCGTCCAGCGCCGCAGCGCCTTTGCGGTGGTCTTCCATGGGTACGTGTTCGATCATGTCTTCGACGCCGATATATAACGCGGCGCCCGCCCCCTTTGGCCGAATTTGTTTCTGCCAGACTACAACGCGGTTTTCCGTATCGGGTTCCAAAAGCTTGGGCATAGAATGGCAAAATTCCGCGATGAGCGGAACCGGCTTAACAAGGCGGCGTTTAAGACCCTGATCCCATGGCCCAGCTTGGCCATTGGATCGTGTTTTCACATCGCGTTTTTCACTAAGACACCGCATCGGGAGGGGTCATGAGTCTTCTTGCTCGGCTGGCGCCACATCTACCTTATATCCGTCGCTACGCCCGCGCCCTTACTGGCGATCAGAATACCGGGGACCACTATGTGCGGGTCGCCCTTGAAGCGCTTGCCGCCGGGGAGCGATCCTTGGACGCCGACCTGTCGCCCCGCGTCGCGCTCTATCGCGTCTTCCATGCGATCTGGCTTTCGACAGGCGCTCAGCTTGAAGCGCGTCATGACGACAGCGGTTCCGCCGCCGACGACGCCACCCAGCGTCTGATGCGGATCGCGCCGCGGTCGCGTCAGGCGTTCCTGCTGACTGCCCTGGAAGGCTTCACGCCGACCGAGGCCGCCCAGATCCTGGATTGCGAATTCGGCGACATCGAACGCCTGATTTCCGAAGCCCAGACCGAAATCGACGCCGAACTGGCGACCACCGTGCTCATCATCGAGGACGAACCGGTCATCGCCGCCGACATCGAGGCGCTGGTTCGCGAGCTGGGTCACGAGGTCACCGACATCGCCGCCACCCGCAGCGAGGCCATCGAGGCTGTGACACGCAAGACCCCGGGTCTGGTTCTGGCCGACATCCAGTTGGCCGACGGCTCGTCGGGCATTGATGCGGTCAAGGACATCCTGGCCCGGCTGGACGTGCCGGTGATCTTCATCACCGCCTTCCCCGAACGCCTGCTGACCGGTGAGCGCCCGGAGCCGACCTTCCTGATCACCAAACCTTTCCAGCCAGAAACGGTGAAGGCGGCGATCGGTCAGGCCCTGTTCTTCCATCCCAGGCGCACCCGCAAGGCCGCCTGATCCAGGCCCCTGAAACGTCAACGGCCGCCCGGGAGGGCGGCCGTTCTCGTATTGGCGCGCAGCAGAAGAAGACCGTTAGCCGGCGGGCGTCTGGCGCGCCGGGCTCTGCGGGGTGTCATAGCGACTGGCCTCGACCGGGGTGTCGACGCCATTGTTGCGTTCGACCGCAGCTAGATCGCCCGAACGGAAGCTCCAGGCGCCAAACAGCGCTATGGCGGCCAGAACCGTCGAGACGACCAGAATCCAGAAGATATGCTGTCCCCATCGACCTTGGCGCGCGCGCGTGGCGTTCAGGCGTGTGACGGGCTGATCGGCGGGCATATCGTGCTCCTTCGGATATCAGTTGGCGGGCGCGAGCATCTCGATCGGCGTCGCGCGAGCGCTGAAAGCCTGAACAACGCCAGTCGACGCAGCCACCATCGCGATCACCATCAACGCCATCAACCGCGTCCGGGCTGTTTTCTGGCGCCGGGTCGGCGCCGCGTAGAAAACCGTTCCGCCATGCTCGGCTTGGTAGCTCCGGATCACGACGCGCCCTCATTTGTTAGAATGCGACCCGCTTGGCCGCATCAGAACAACGCCCGCGCCCTCCACCCGTTCCATTGTGCGCCGCTCGGCGGCGTTTTAGCGCCGCCCGAAAAATAATCGTTCACGGCCGGGAACCAGCCCTTGGAGATCGCGTTTTCTCTTTGTGAAGGCGGCGACGCCCCCCCGACTTGAGGTTGGCGCAAGCCAGCCTGCCGCCTTCGCACCCCCCCTCCTTTAATGCGACTTGCAGGCGGCCCGCGCTTTGCTGTGAGCGCTGTTGTGGCAGCAAAAAACCCCGCGCCGGTTTGACCCGGACGGGGTATTCCGCGATCTGGCGATCTTAGGGCTTGCTGACCTCGAAGAAGATGTCCGCCCGACGGCGCAGCGGCGCCGAAGCGCCAGCCCCCGTGGTCGCACCAGCATCCCCGGCCGCCGCGACATCGAACTCCACCTGACCAAAGCCGGCCCGGGTCAGGGCCTTGGTGACCGACAGCGCGCGGCGTCTGGACAGATCCATATTGACGTCGGCCGCACCGACCGCATCGGCCAGACCGACGACGCGGGCCTTGTCGATCTTGCAGCCGCGCGTCATGGCGCCTGCGCTGTTTAGCACCGAGCGCGCCTCGCGCGTGACTTCGGCTTGATCGCGCTCGAAATAGATCGAGACCTGGAAATCCGCGCAGGCCGTCGGCTGGGTCTCTATCGAGGCGCGGGTCGGCTTCCAGGGCGCAGACGCGCACCCCGCTAGCAACAACCCGGCGCCAAGGGTCGCCATGGCGATCTTGATGGTCATAGTGCCTCCCCGTGTGATGGACATGGCAAAGGGCGACCGACAATTTGCCGGCCGCCCCTAGGGTTTTCATGGGCGAGATCGCTCCCTAGCGGGGGCGACCGTCCTCCCAGAAGTAACGACCGCTGCGCGAGTCATAATAATAATATCGACCTGCGCGTTCGTCATAATACTGGCGCTTATTGACCGTGGTCGCGCCGCAGCCGCCGTCTTCTCGGCAGCCCTTGACGGCGCCGGCAGAGCCACCGAGGGCCGCGCCGATAGCCGCGCCCGTGCTGGCGCTTCCGCTGCCTACATTGTTGCCGATCACGGCGCCCGCGAGAGCGCCAAGAGCCGCGCCGCCGGCCGCGTTACGTTCGACATTGCCGGTCGATGTGCAGGCCGAGGCGATCAGGCCTACACCCAGCAGGGCGATCATGGTCTTCTTCATTGTGGCTCTCCCATCGAGCTATCCCAGTCTGGCTAACGGCCAGCTCTATCCAAGGTTCCGTTGCGAAGCTCGGAACTCCCGAAAAGCGTGGCCGTTAGCCAGTTTGATAATCAAGTGGGAAAGCCAGTGCGTCGCGTAGAAATCATCGCCAACATCGCCTCGGGATCTGTGGGCGCGGACGCGCCAGCCGTCGCCGAGCGCATTCTTGCCGAGCATGGGGTGGCTGGAACGGTGCACACCCCGGGAGGTGACCTCTCAGCCTGCCTCCGCAAGGTCATCGATTCCGACCCGGACGCGGTGTTCATTATCGCGGGGGACGGCACCGCGCGGGCCGCCGCCGAGATGTCTGGCCCGGACGGTCCGCCCATCGCCCCCTTGCCGGGCGGGACGATGAACATGTTGCCCCGCGCCTTCTATGGCGATCGCGCCTGGCCCGAGGCCATGGAGGCGTGCCTGACCCAGGGGACGCCGCGCATGGTGTCCGGCGGCGAGATCTCCGGACGCCTGTTCTTCGTCGCGGCCATACTGGGCAGTCCGGCCCTGTGGGCGGACGCGCGCGAAGCGGCGCGGGCGGGCAAACTGCGACTGACGGCCCTGCGAGCTCGGCGAGCCTTTCGCCAAGCCTTCTCCGGCCGCCTGCGCTTTACGCTCGACGGTCGCCCCAAGCAGAAGACCGAAGCCCTGACCCTGATGTGTCCCTTGGTGTCCAGCGCCATGGACGAGGACGAGCTAGCCTTGGAGGCCGCCGCCGTGGATCCGTCCAACGCCATCGAGATCTTCCGCCTGGGCGTCAGCGCCCTGACCGGCTCATGGCGCGACGATCCATCGGTCAGCATGGGTCGCTGCCGGCTGGGCAAGGTGTGGGCCGCCGGCCGCATCCCGGCCATTCTGGACGGCGAGCCCATGCGGCTTGAACCCGAGGTGCAGATCCGCTTCCGTCCCAAGGCCTTCCGCGCCGTGGCCCTGCCCGCGTGACCATGACCATCAAGATCATCCAGGTCTCGGACATCCATTTCGGCGGCGAGAATCAGGCGGCGACCGAGGCGGCGCTGGCGCGGTTTCATCTGGAAAAACCCGACCTGATGGTGGCGGCGGGCGACCTGACCCGCGATGGCGTGGTGGCCGAGTTCGACGCGGCCCGGGCCTGGCTGGATCGCGCGCCCACCCCCCTGTTCACCACCCCGGGCAATCACGACACCCCCTATGTGGGGCCAGGTGAGCTGTTCGAGCGGCTGGTCGCCCCATGGCGACGTTACGAGGCGCGCTTTGGTCCCGCCGATGGCGGGGTCTGGCGCGCGCCGGGCGTGTCGGTCTTTGGCGTCAACACCGCCCGCCGGGCGCAGCTGCGCTGGAACTGGTCGAAAGGAGCCATCTCCGGCGGCCAGATCCGCCGCCTTGAAGGCCAGCTGGCCAGCGCGCCAGAGGACGCCCGGATCGTCGTCTGCCATCACCCCCTGATGGAGCTGACCGGCGAGCCGATGACCAGCGAGGTGCATGGCGGAACCCGGGCAGCCAACAGCCTGTCGATGGCGGGGGCCGATCTGGTCCTGTCGGGCCATATCCACACACCGTTCGTCGCGCCCTACCCGTTCGGCGACGGCAAGACCCGGGCGGTGGTCTCTGGCACCCTGTCGGTACGCGAGCGCGGCGTTCCGCCCAGCTTCAATATCATCGAGGTCGACCCGACCGAAATACGGGTCACGGCCATGGCCTTCGAGCGCGTCGAGTTCGTCACGCTGCGCAGCTGGGCCTTCGACCGGCGGCAGGCCTGAAACGCAAAACGGCGCGGCCTTCGCCGCGCCGTCTCACAACTTGTCAGTCAGCGTGCGCTATTGCGGAGCCGGATAACGCCAAGCCTCGCCAGCGCCCTTGGCGGCGGCGAACTGGCTGTCGGCCAGGGTCCAGTTAGCCAGGGTGTCGAACCAGGCTTCCAGGAAGCCCTTCCGGTTGTTCTGGTGATCCAGGTAATAGGCGTGTTCCCAGACGTCGCAGACCAGCAGCGGGGTCACGCCGGGTTCGGTCACCGTGGTGGCCGCATCGTGCGTGGAGATCACCTTCAGCTTGCCGCCTTCGGCGACCAGCCAGACCCAGCCCGAAGCGAAGTGACCGACGCCCTCGGTGACGAAGGCGGTCTTCAGCGACGCGAGGTCACCGAAGGCCTCGTCGATGGCGGCGGCCAGATCGGCGCCCGGCGCGGTTCTTTCCGGGCTCATGGCGTCCCAGAAAAAAGCGTGGTTCCAGGCCTGGGCGGCGTTGTTGAACACCTTGCCAGGCGCGGCGGTCTTGATGACCTCTTCCAGCGAGCCCTTGTCGTCGCCGTTTAGCAGGCCATTGAGGGCCGTCACATAGGCGGCGTGGTGCTTGTCGTGGTGGAAATGCAGGGTGTTGGCCGAAACGGTCGGCTCCAGCGCCTCATAGGCGTAGGGAAGATCGGGCAGCGTATACATGCTCACTCCATGGAAAGGCGTTCCCCGGAGGGATGGGAACGCTCGAACAGACGGGATTTAGCGCGGCGGGTGCCGCGGTTCCATGAAGGCCTTGAAAACAGCCGCCGTCAGGATCGGATTTTTCAAGGCGAAGACGCCCACGGCGAGGCTCGCGCCGATCGACAGCAAGGGTCGATCCTTGACGATCGCCACCACCTTTTCGGCGAGGCCGAGCGTATCTGGCGTCGAGGGACCGCGTTTCGCGTCATGCCGGTGTTCGACCTTGCGCGCTGCGAGCAGGCCGGCAATGGCGACGATCAGGGCGGCGACGGCCGCGACCACAGCCGCAGCCCCTGCGTCACCCAGAAAGGTCTGGACGACGGCATAGAGCGCGAATGCGGCCGCGAACACGCCAACGGCGGCTGCGGCCGCAATGGCCGCCGCCGCCGCGAGCGTCATCAGGGTTTTTTCGAAGATCACCGGTTGTTCGAGCGATTGCCGGCGAGCAGCAGGCCCAGCAGAACGCCGACGCCGAGGCCGGCGAGGGTCGCGGTCAGGGGACGTTCGCGAACCCGTTCGGTGACATAGCGCTGGGCGTCATCCAGCTGCTGTCCGGCGGTGTCGGTATAGGTGCGGCTCTGGGCGCGCAGGGTGTCAAAGCCCTCGGCGACGGACTTCTCTACGCGCTTGGCGGCTTCGGCCAACGAGGCCTTGGCGGCGTTCGCGGCTTCCACGAAGCTGCGCTCGGCATGTTCGACGCCAGTGGCGACGTCGCTCTTTACCTTTTCGGCGTCTTTCGCCGCGGTATTCAGGGCATCGATAGGCATGGTCATCTCCGGTTCGCGGCGCGGCCAGCAGAGCGAGCCGGCGATCTAGCTGAGCCCCGTCAACGCGGAGCGGCGCCAAGCGGTTCCATAATAGCGCGCGGCTAAGAGCTTCACCACAGCGGAATTTCATCGGCACTCGCGCCAGACGCGAAGCGAGTCTATGGTCGAAGCATGGAGGATTCCCACTTCGCGCACGACGCCGACAAGGAAGTCGCCCGGCTGCGCGCGACCAAGGCGTTGAAGGCGTTTGACAGCCTCGGCGACGATCCCCGTTTTCTGCGCCTGACACGCTTGGCGGCCAGTTATTTTCAGGCGCCCCGCGCCGCCCTGTGGCTGATCGGCGCTGGCCAGCTGCATTGCAAGGCCAGCTTCGGCGGCAGTGGCGACGTAACGCCCCGCGAAGGCTCGATCGCCGATCTGCTGATCGCCCTGCGCGAACCCCTGATCTGCGAGGACACCCGCGCCGATGCCCGGCTCGCAGCCCTGTCGCTGAAAAATGTCGGCTTTCTGGCCAGCGCGCCCCTGATCGATCCTGGCGGTCAGGTGGTGGGGCTGCTCAGTGTCGAAGATTCGCATGCCCGGCCATCAGGGTCGCCCGACGCGCGCCAGTCCCTGATCGATCTGTCGGCCATGGCGATGGAAACGTTTCTAGGCGACTGCGACACTGGAGAGGCGGCTTGCGCCCGCACGCCGGAAAGCGAACGCCTGGCGCTCGCCATCGGCGCGGCCAGCCTGGGCGAGTTCGAGTGGGATCGCGGGCTGGACATCTACCGGATCAGCCGACGCCTGGCCAAGATCGCCAACCTGCCCGAGGGGGTCGTTCCGGCCGAGGACGGCCAGGCCCTGTTTCGCTACATCCATCAGGACGATCGCGCCGAGATCCAGCGCACGGTCGACGAGCAGTTGCGCAAGCGCGGCCGCTATGAGGTCGAGTTTCGCCGTAATCCCGACGAGAACGGGCGGATTCAGTGGAACCGCGCCGCCGGCGTGATGACGGTCGATGAGGACGGCGAGCCGACCCGCCTGATCGGCGTCATCCAGGACATCACCGACCGCAAGCAGCAGGACGAGCAGCGCGAAAGCCTGCTGGCCGAGCTGGACCACCGGATCAAGAACCTGCTGGCGGTCGTCCAGTCGGTCGCCGCCCAGTCGGCCCGCAAGTCGGCCTCGCTGGACGTATTCCTGAAGACCTTCGCGGGTCGGCTGAAATCGATGAGCTCGGCCCACGACCTGCTCAGCGCCGCCCGCTGGCGGGGGGCCACCCTGGCCCGCATCGCCGCCGCCGAGCTGGGCGGCGTGGCGCCGACCCAGACCCGCTGGGATGGGCCGGAGCTGTTCCTTACCCCGCGCGCGGCCTCGGCCCTGTCGCTGACCCTGCACGAGCTGGCCGTCAACGCGGTGAAGTACGGCGCCTTATCGAGCGAGAACGGCAAGGTCGAGGTCGTCTGGCGCCGCTCGCCTGACGGCGGCTTTGCGCTGGAGTGGCTGGAAACCGGCGGTCCGCCGGCGACGGAGCCGACCAAGCGCGGCTTCGGGGCCACCCTGATCGAGGACGTGGTCGGCCGCGAACTGGGCGGGCGCGCCCGCATGGAATACAAGCGTGGCGGCCTCAGCGCCCTGATCCAGGCTTCGCCCGAGGCCCTGGCCGACGGTCTGCCGCCTGAACCGGAAAAGGCCGCGCCTGAACGCATCGTCGAGACGCTGATCGCCGCCGACGAAAACGTCCGCCCCGGCGCCATCGCCGGCCTGAAGGTGCTGATCGTCGAGGACTCCTTGCTGCTCGCGCTTGAGCTGGAAGCGGGCCTCGAGGACGCCGGGGTCGTGGTGGTCGGCTGCGCCGCCGAGCTCAGCGAAGCGTTGTCGATGCTGGATCAGGTGTTCGACGTGGCGGTGCTGGACGCCGATCTCAACGGGCAGTCAGTCGCGCCCGTGGCAGAGATCCTGCGCCGCGAAGGCCGCCCGTTCGTGTTCGCCACCGGCTATGCCGACAAGGCGGCCCCCATGGGCTTCGACGCACCGATCGTCCGCAAGCCCTACAACGTGCACCAGATCGCGCGCGCCATCGCGGACGTGACCGGGCGGCATTAGCCGTAAGATCCTCCCCCTGAAGGGGGAGGCGGCCGAAGGCCCGCCGGCTCATCAGCACTTCCCCCTCCGTCGGCTTCACCGACACCTCCCCCGTCAGGGGGAGGATCTTGCGCTAGATGTTTGGTCCCGGACTTTGATGGGTTGGATCGACGTTGAATCTGTCGGGCTCTTTTGTCCAGATTTTGCAGATGTATTCGTATGGGGTCAGGCCGTTGAGGGTCTTCAGACGGC
>NZ_JAFCSZ010000025.1:0-54413 GCF_049895765.1 Caulobacter sp. DWR1-3-2b1 | reverse complement strand
TTGCTGTCGGCGATGACCTTGCCGTGCTCGGACGACAGGATCTCGGCCAGCAAGTTCATGTCGCGCTCGATCAGGCGCTTGAACTCGAACATCACCCGCGCGCGGCGCTGGGGATTGGTCGAGGCCCAGCCGATCTGGGCCATGGCCGCGTTCTGCACCGCCGCGTCCAGCTCGGCGTCGGTCGCCAGCTGAACCCGGGCCTGCACCTCGCCGGTGTTGGGATTGAAGACGTCGCCGAAACGGCCAGAAGCGCCGGGCGCGCTCGCCCCCGCTATGAAATGGTCAATGGCCCGCATCGGTGCGTCTCCGTTCAAATCTCGCAGAAGAGAATGCTTGATATTCATGCAAAATAGCCATTGCAAATATGCAAGCCAAGGCAGCAAGGATTCAGCGCCGTGTTCGAGTGGGACGACCTCCGCTATTTCCTCGCGGCCGCGCGCGCCGGATCGTTCAGCGGCGGCGCGCAGCGAACTGGCGTCGACACGGCCACGGTGAGCCGCCGGGTGGCGCGGCTGGAAACAGCGCTGAAGGCCACGCTGTTCATGCGCTCGGCGGCAGGGCTGCAACTGACCAGCGCCGGTGCTCGCCTGATGGAGGCCGGGCTGAAGGCGGAGGCCGCCATGCAGTCGGTGACGGGGGCGGCCGATCCGGAAGTCAGCGGCGGCACGGTCAGGATCAGCGCCGCCGAGGGGTTTGGCGGTCACGTGCTGGCGCGGGCTTTGCCGACCTTCCGCCGCAGCCGGCCGACCTTGCGGATCGAGCTGGCGACCACTGCCGGCCTGCTGTCGCCCACACGCCGCGAAGTGGATCTGGCGGTCACCTTGAGCGCCCCGACCGACAGCCGTTTGCTGGTCGAACCCCTGACCGACTACCAGTTGGCCGTCTACGCCTCGCCCGCCTATCTGAAACAGGAAGGCCCGTTCGAGACGGCGCATGACCTGCGACGTGGCCAGATCGTCGGCTATATCGACGATCTGCTCCAGACCCCGGAACTGCGCTATCTCGATGAAGTCGCGCCAGGACTGGAAACCGCGCTGTCGAGCTCGTCGATCCTGGCCCAGCGCGACATCATCCTGGCCGGCGGCGGGATAGGCGTCCTGCCGTGCTTTCTGGCGCAGGGCCTGACGCGGATCACGCCGGAGGTGCTTCTAAAGCGCCGCTTCTGGGTCAGCACGCTGCGCGACGTCGCCGCCACGGCCCGTGTTCGCGCGGTGCGCGCCTGGCTGCAGGACATCGCCGCGGCGCGCGCGGAGGAGCTCAACCCATTCGCGGGCGATTGAGGCGCGGAAGGGAGCAAGGCCGAGCACTCAGGTTACCGGGAATTCACGAGAACGACGTTCGTTGAAACCTGAAAAGCTGTTACCCGTTGAGGAAAATCAGGGGAGATCGACGCATGATCCGCAAGTCCATGGCTTCCGCCCTCGCGGTGCTCGCCGTCTGTACCGTCAGCGGCGCCGCCTTCGCCCAGGTTCCCGCCAACATCACCGCCGCTGTAGCCAATCCGGCCCGTCCCGCCGAGGACAGCGCCCGCGACGCGGCCCGCCATCCGGGCGAGATCCTGGCCTTCGCCGACGTAAAGCCCGGCGCGAGCGTGGTCGATTTCATCATGGGCGGCGGCTATTTCACCCGCATCCTGTCGGGCGCGGTGGGCTCCACCGGGACGGTCTATGCCTATCAACCCGCCGAGTTCATCCAGTTCTCGGCCAAGTATGGCGAGAACCTCAAGACGGTCTCGGCCGCCTTGCCCAACGCCAAACCGCTGGACGGCAGCCTGCTGGCCCTGGACCTGCCCGATGGTCTGGACCTGGTGTTCACGGTCCAGAACTATCACGACCTGCACCTGAAGCCGTTCCCGGCCGCCACGGCCGCCGGGGTAAATGCCGAGATCTTCAAGTCGCTGAAGCCGGGCGGCCTGTTCGTGATCGTCGACCACGCCGCCGCCGCCGGCGCCGGCACCACGGTCGCCCACGACCTGCACCGCATCGAGGTCGCCGCCGTGAAGGCCGAGGTCGAGGCCGCCGGTTTCAAGCTGGAAGCCGAAAGCCCCCTGCTGCGCGACGCCACCGATCCGCACACCGCCAGCGTCTTCGACCCCGCCATTCGCGGCAAGACCGACCAGTTCATCCTGAAGTTCAGGAAGCCGAAATAGCCCCAATCATCCGCTCTCCCCGGCGAAGGCCTGGGCCCAGATTCATCAAGAGCGTCTGGGGATGGTGCGCCATTTCGCGGTGTTGGACCGTCAGGCGCTTTCGGGCTCGATCTGGATCCCGGCTTTCGCCGGGAAGAGCGGAAAAATTAGGGTACGCTCACCAACGCATGCGGCAGGAACGCTCCGCGCTCGCGCAGGCGGTCGTAATAGGCGCGCACGGCCGGAAGGTCGGCGTGATCGATCGGCGTCGCCACCCAGCGGTGGGTCGAGAGGCCCAGCACCACATCGGCCAGGCTGAAGGTCTCGCCGGCCGCGTAGGCGCCGGTGGTCTCAAGCTGGCGTTCCAGTATGCCCATGGCCTTGTTCCAGGCCGCTGCGCTGGCCTCGATCCTTGCCGGATCGTCGAAGCCCGGCGTCTTGCGGGCCAGGGCCAGGAAGGCAAAGCGCCAGGTGCCGTTGAGCTCGGTGGCCTGCCAGTCCATCCACTGCTCCACCCGCGCGCGGCCGCGCGGATCGGCCGGCAGCAGGGCGCCGCCGCCATGGCGATGCGCCAGGTAGCGGCAGATGGTGTTGCTCTCCCACAGCGGGCCCTGGTCGTCGATCAGCACCGGCACCAGGCCGTTGGGATTGAGCGCCAGGAATTCGGGCCGGTCGGTGGGCGTGTAGCCCATGCCCCAGTCTTCGCGGTCGTAGGCCAAGCCCAGCTCGTCCAGCGTCCACAACACCTTGCGGACGTTCATCGACGAGGTGCGGCCCAGAATCTTCAGCAAGAGGGGACCTTCATGCGTCTAGAGCCCTTTCCGACCTGATGGCTTCATCAGGGTCGGGCGAAAAGGGCTCTAAATCAGAAGTTTAGAGCATTTTTCGATCCGATAACCGTTTCACACTTATCAGAAAATGCTCTAGCGGGCCATCCAGGGCTTGGATTTGCCGGCCTGAACGCCAGCGGCCTGCTCGCGCTGGAACTTGCCGCCGCGCGGGGGCTTGGGCTTGGCGTCGATGGCGGCCTTCTTCAGGCGCAGGGCGCGCTGGATCGGAGTTTCTTCGGGAGCATCGGTCATGACGGCGCCTATAGCACGATCCGGGGCGGTAGGGCGCGGATCCGCCTTGAGAACGCCCAGCTTGCCGGCCAAGCTGCGGGGATGATCCTTCGCAGCCTCGCCCTGACCTTGCTCCTCGCCGCCGCCGGCGCCGCGACCGCCCAGGTCCGCGACGAGCCGACGGCCGTCTCGCCGGTCACGGTGATGCCGCCCACGCCGTCGCCCAAGGTGGTCGCCACCTATCCGGCCCAGGGCGAGACCATCGCCCCCGGCGTGCTGATCGTGAAAGTCGCCTTCGACCAGAAGATGAACCCCAGGGCCTGGAACTACGGCGCGGCGCCCGACAGCGAGCAGCCCGAATGCGTGAAGACGCCCCGCCTGCTCAACGACCAGAAGACCTTCGTGCTGCTGTGCCGGGTGCTGTCGAACCGCACCTACAAGGTCGCCCTAAACGCCCAGCCGGCGGGCGGCTTCGCCAATCTCGGCGACAACCCGGCGGAGACCCATGTCCTGACCTTCCAGGTGGTGCGCGGCGAGCTGGTCACCACGGTCGCCGGGGCCTTGAAGGCGGCGGGTCTGAAGAGCGAGGACCAGCCGATCGAGAAAGCCCCCGAGCCCGCGGTTCGTCCCGCGCCCTAGATCAGGCCAAGCTTTGGTGGCGCGACGGCCGCGCCTGAGGCATCGTCGCGCCGTGAGCGAGGAAACACACAAGTCCGGAGACTGGACCGAGGCCGATCTGGACCTCGTCGTAGGCGACTATTTCGTCATGCTGGCCAAACAGTTGGCCGGCCAGCCTGTCAATCCCGCCAGCCACCAGCGCGCCCTGCGATTCGTCACCGGCCGTCCCGGCGGGGCCATCGAGTTTCGCCAGCGCAACATCTCGGCCGCCCTGATGCTGATCGGCGTACCGGTCCTGAAGGACTTCGCCCCGCGCTGGAAACTGCACGACGAGCTGCTCGACGCCATCGACCGCCAGCTGTCATCCCGCCCCACCCTGATCGCCGCCGCCATGCGCCCACCGCTGCTGTTCGCCGCCCGCGAGCCCCTGCATCTGATCGAGGGGCCGCCGCCGGCCTTCGACGCCGAACAATTGCAGCCCAGCCCCCGCGCTGAACGGCTGATCGCCAAATTCGACCCCGCCGCCCGCGACCATGCCAACACCCTGCTGGCCGAGGCGGGCCGCGCCGCCGTCCTGGCGTTCGAGCAGCGCCGACTGCGCGACCACGGCCGCGCCGACCTGGCCGACCAGGTCCGCTTCGCCAAGGCCCCAGGCGATATTCCGGGTCACGATATCCTCAGCTTCAAGCCCACCGGCGAGGAGCGCCTGATCGTGGTCAAGACCACCACCGGCGGGGTCGGCACCCCCATGGCCCTGACCGACGACGAAGACGGCCTGTGGACCACTCGTCCCGACGTCTTCCGCCTGTATCGCCTGTACGACCTGGGCGGCGACCTGCGGTTCTACAAGCTACGGCCACCCCGGGTCGCCGAAGCCGAAGCCGAAGCCGAAGCGGTCTAACGAGCGTCCCCGATCATCATCCGCGCGGCCTTCTCGGCGATCATCAGGGTGGGCGAGTTGGTGTTGCCCGAGACGATGGTCGGCATCACCGAAGCGTCTGCGACCCGCAGGCCCTTCACGCCGAACACCCGCAGGCGCTCATCGACCACGGCCGCCGGATCGTCGGCCCGGCCCATCTTCGCCGTGCCCACGGGGTGAAAGATGGTGGTTCCCAGCAGGCGCGCGGACGCCAGCAGGCCCGCGTCGTCGTCGACGGCCAGACCCGGCGCCATCTCGCCCGGGCCATAGCGGGCCAGAGGCGGCCGGGCGACGATGCGGCGGATCAGGCGCAGGGAGTCGATGGCCACCCGCTCGTCCTCGGCTGTCGAAAGATAGTTGGGCTGGATCAGCGGCGCGTCCGCCGGATCGGGGCTGGCGGCGTGGATGCTCCCCCGGCTGGAGGGCCGCAGGTTGCAGACGCTGATCGTGATGGCCGGAAACGAATGCAGCGGCTCGCCGAACCGGTCCAGCGACAGCGGCTGGACGTGGAACTGCACATTGGGCGTCGCATAGTCCGGCGAGGTCTTGGCGAAGGCCCCCATGTGCGACGGCGCCATCGACATCGGCCCGCGCCGCAGGAACGCATATTCCAGCGCCATCAACGGCCGCCGCCATACCGAGGCGTAATGGGCGTTCAGCGTCGGCACGCCCGACACCCGGTAGATCGGCCGGATCTGCAGATGGTCCTGCAGGTTCTCGCCCACGCCCGGCAGGTGGCGATGGACTGGCAGGCCCAGAGCCGCCAGCCGCTCGCCATCGCCGATCCCCGACAGCTCCAGCAGGTGAGGGGTGTTCACCGCCCCGGCGGTCAGCGCCACCTCGCCGCGACACCGCGCCTCGCGAGCCTCCCCCTTCTCGGTCCAGGCCACGCCCACGGCCCGGCCGTCCTCGAGGATCACGCGATCCACCCGCGCCCCGGTCCGCAGCTGCAGATTAGGCCGCGACAGCACGGGTTTGAGAAAGCCCCGCGCGGCGCTCCAGCGCAGGCCGGCCCGCTGGTTGACGTTGAAATAGCCGGAGCCGGTATTGTCCCCGCCATTGAAGTCAGGGCTCACGGGAATGCCCTCCAGCACCGCGGCCTGGGCGAAGGCGTCCAGCACCTTCCAGCGCATGCGCGGATGCTCCACCCGCCACTCGCCGCCCGAGCTGTGATGCTCCGACGGCGGCGCGATGTGGTCCTGCTGGGCCTTGAACAGCGGCAGGACATCGTCCCACCCCCAGCCGGCCAGACCCTGCTGGCGCCAGCCGTCATAGTCGGCCGCCTGGCCGCGCATATAGATCATGGCGTTGATCGCCGACGACCCGCCGATCACCTTGCCCCGGGGATAGGCCAGACTTCGCCCGTCCAGCCCCGGCACGGCCTGGGTGCGATACATCCAGTCCGAACGCGGATTGCCGATCGCAAACAGATAGCCGACCGGGATGTGAAACCAGATCCAGTCGTCCCGCCCCCCGGCCTCCAGCACCAGCACCCGCTTGGCCGCATCCGCCGACAGCCGGTTGGCCAGCACGCAGCCCGCCGACCCGGCGCCGACGATGATATAGTCGTAGGTCTCGACCGTCACGGACTTGCCCCTCGCCTTCGCGGCAGTCGTGCCGCGATTTGAGGCTGGGCGCCAGCGGTCGATGGCTAGAGGCGACGTCCATCGATCAAGGTCGGCGGCGGCAGCGTCGCGCGCCGGGGCGCGTGGCCCGGGTCGGGGAAGGGCGGCTTGGCCGGCGGCCAGTTTCGGGCCGGCCTGCGCACCGCCAGCTTCGGCTCCGGCCCGTTGAAGTCCATGATCGTCTTTTCCAGTGGCCGCAGAACCCGCTCGGTCGTCAGCTCCGCCGCCTCCAGGGCCTCTGGCTCGTCCTGGCCCAGAAAGTCGCGACGGAACCGATAGACCCGCCGCTGGAAGATCGCCGGCACGCGCTCGGGCGCGAGCAGGAGCGCCAGACTGATCAGGGCGATCTCGCGGAACATCGTCTCGGTCTCGCGCTCCACCGCCTCGCGGGTCGGCCGCCAGTCGACGAAGAAGCCGCCGTCGTCCGGCCAGCCGCCATCGGGCGGACACGACGGACCCGGATCGACGAGGCCCGGTCTCGCGCCGCCGCCCGGCCCGTCCAGCTTGTCCAGCCGCTGGACCAGCGCCGATAGCCGCAGGGCCTCGTGGTCGCGCCCGTCATGGATCGCGCCGGCCAGCCGCGCCAGAGCCGCCGCCCTCAGGTCGGCTGGATCGGACGACGGCGGCGGACCGCAGGCCGCCACGCCGCCCGTGCGCCGCGCTCGCGCCGGTGACGCCCCCGCCGTGCGCCGCTCGTCAGCCTCGGCCCGCCGCGCCGCCACATGGGCCCGCGCCACCGCATCGGTGCTGGCCTTCTTGGTCCAGCCCTCCTTGCAGGCATGGCGATAGATGCTGCCGGGCGCGACCCGCCACAGCGCCGACAGCTCCTTGGCGGTCGCGCCGTTGCGATAGGCCTCCCCGATCTCGGCCCACGAGGCCTCGGACAGACGGAAATAGGTGGGTGGGGTTTCTGAGCTGTGTTCGGTCATGGCCACATTATGCGGCCGGGGTGAGCGCCGGGGATTGGGGCGGTGGGTTTTTTGGTAAGTGTTTAAAGGGGCTCTGGAAGTTTTGCCGAAGTGCGGGGATAGAGGGGCGGCTATGCCCATGGCGGCTGCTTGCGGCAGGCGGAACATCGACACCAACGGCGAATTAGTTAATGAAGATTAACCCTGATCCCGCCGACTCGGTCCACATTTTGCCGACAGACTTGTTGTGATTGGCAGTGTCTCGCTGGCTGTGGTTCAACAGCCAACATAGGGAGTCGTCTGATGGCCAGTCTTAGAGAAGATATCGCCGCCTTCGGCCAGATGAAGGCTGAGCTCGAAGCCTCGCACTTCCATGAATGGGTGGTTTTCCACTGCGGTAGGTTCATCGACGCCTTTTCCGATTTCGAGGCGGCGGCGACCCTGGCTGTTGATCGGTTCGGCAATGGTCCGTACCTCATTCGTCAGGTCGGGGCCGGTCCTGTTCAGCTTCCTGGCGGGATGATTTTCCGACCGGCGCATGCGCTCGATACAAGCGGGCTTTAAGTCCGGCGCGCCCGGCGAAACCACGGCGGATTTGCTCGTTCGGCTAGGGCCGACGATCCAGGTCGATATCGGCCTGAAGTCGCTATCGCTTGCCGGCGAAACCCCGAACCTCCCGGAAAAGAAGGTCAGGACACTGATCGACACCGGCGCCGGCGGTGACTGCATCGACGATGAACTGGCCCAACGGCTGGGCCTGCCCATCACCGACGAGGGCGAGATCAGCGGCGTCGGCGGACGCCACCGCGCGTTCGTCTACACAGCGCGTCTCTACATTCCGCAATTGAACAAGCTGCTGTTCCAGCCCTTCACGGGTGTGAAGCTGCACGAAGGTGAGCAATGGCACCGCGTGATCCTGGGGCGGTCGTTTCTTCGCGGGTATCGGCTGATCTATGAGGGCGGCACGGGGCAGGTCGAGCTCGCGGAGCACGGGGCCGAGTAAGGTAACGGGCTTGCCGACCTTACCCCTAGGCGGAAAGTATATTCCTGTGTCTAGTTGATCCTTGCGTCCCTCACAGCTTCCCAAAACTCTTCCGACTTGGCTACGCGATCGCTGGCGCCACGCTTGAGGTATATAGAGTTCGCTTTAGCGATAACTTTGCGGCGCCGATCTGGCTCAATCAAATCATTTGCCAGGAACCTCTTAGCGGAAAACTTTCCGCCACAAGAATCATAAACGATCCTGGCAACGATATGGTATTTGAGATTGTTCCTATCTCTGACTCCGCAATCAGGAAGTTCCTCATTGATGAGTGCTTCTGTACCTCGAACCAGATCTATAGCTTTGGCATAAACGCGGATGTCATAGCTGGCGTCGAAAACGTCATTATTAGATTCTTTCAATAGTGAACCGGGCCGCGCCCTGGCAGTGTGAGGGCGTCCTGAAACTACCGTCATCACGGCTTGAGCCATATCTGTGACGGTTATGATCTCAGCCTTTGTTTTTCCCTGATTCTTCCAGAAATTTTTCCGGCGCTCATAATATTTCCCTTCCGCGCGAAGGTGAAGCTCTATGTCTTTGTGAATGGCCGAAGTTGCAATCAACTGAGCTGGTGAAATTGGGGTCTGCCTATTAGTGGCCCGGATGATTTCCGCTCGTACGTCATCATCTTCGGCGGTAATAACTCTAACTAATACAAGCCTATCATCTTTTAAGCCTAGACCGATCAGGCCGCCAGATATGCCAGAAAAGTGCTCGTAAATTCTTCGGCTAGTTTGTAGGCCGTTGACAATTTTTGGATTTTTCATCTGGAGCATACTTCCAGACAAGGTGGCGGAGTCGCAGATGATCGAAGCGCCGTTATTAAGCCACCAAAAATCTATATCTCCGCCATCTGCGAGGGTCGCGCCAATTTCCTTATTTACTAAGACGTCGCCTTCGTAGTCGCGAACGTTGTCGTCGAACAGGCGTTGTTCCAGCCCGCCGCCCGATTTAGAGATAAATGCATAGTAATCGTGAAGCTTGGCCAACGCTACGTAAGATGGTCCTTTCGACAGGTTTACAGAATTTCCGCTGATTTGAAGTGATCGCACTTCATCCGGCGGTTCCCGCACAACGGATAAGAGGGATCGAGCATCCGACGCCGTGGCCTCGACTGTTGCGCCCGAGAAGCGCGTCTTTAAGTCGTCCGCGATCTGTGCGAGCCGACTTAGAACCTCTGCCTCAGCAGCCTTTGGTGATTTGGTCGCGTAGATAACGTGGATCGATAGGGAGGGAAATTTTGATGCGACGGAGATGTAAAATGTCCTGAAGGATAAAAACGCCTCCCAGACCTCGTCATTGTAGTTTTTGAATACCTGAGAAAGCTTAGCTTTATCAAAATCCATTAGGTCGGAAAGAGTAACCCTTAAGTCGTTGAGCGCCGACGTTGGAAAAGATTCTTGGAACTTGTTCGTGAATATGAAGAGGTCTAGGTCCGGATTTTTTCGAACCGCCGAATTGTCGAAATCAGAAATCAGTCGACCGTCACAGAGACAATAGACTGAATCGATTCCGCCATCCTTGGCACCGTCAACGATACCGTTTTCGATGTCCGCGTAGTCGAGATCAAAATGCTTCAGGTGGTGATACGGAACATAGATTTCAAAGAAATCTGCCTCGGGTAGTTTGGGGTAGTCCGCCTTCTTGGCCTCTCCAAAGAGGTGCATCAAGATTGTGGTGTCCGTGGCAGACATGCGACCTCGATAAGACAGCGCTCCTGGCTATTCACCAGTGAGGCATTGGAAACGGAGCGCCACTCTAGCGATGCGCGCTCAACCATTGCCAGAGAAATTGAACCGCTCCATCCATCGTTGGTCGGCGGAGGGAATCAAAACGCCCCCGCCAGCTTCCGCTGACGAGGGCGTCCAGAACACTTCGACAGGCTAGTTCAGAAGCCGATCAATCCTCGTCCATCTTCAGCGCCGCGATGAACGCTTCCTGCGGGATTTCGACCTTGCCGAACTGGCGCATGCGCTTCTTGCCGGCCTTTTGCTTGTCCAGCAGCTTGCGCTTGCGGCTGGCGTCGCCGCCGTAGCACTTGGCGGTGACGTCCTTGCGCAGGGCGCGGACGGTTTCGCGGGCGATGATCTTGCCGCCGATGGCCGCCTGGATGGGGATGACGAACATGTGCGGCGGGATGAGCTCTTTCATCTTCTCGCACATGCCCCGGCCGCGGCCCTCGGCGCGGTCGCGGTGGACCAGCATGGAGAGGGCGTCGACGGGCTCGGCATTGACCAGGATCGACATCTTCACCAGGTCGCCCTGGCGGTAGTCCTCGACCTGGTAGTCGAAGCTGGCATAGCCCTTCGAGATCGATTTCAGACGGTCGTAGAAGTCGAACACCACCTCGTTGAGCGGCAGATCGTAGACGACCATGGCGCGGTTGCCGACGTATGAAAGCTCGCGCTGCTGGCCGCGGCGGTCCTGGCACAGCTTGATCACGCCGCCGAGGTAGTCGTCGGGGGTGAAGATGGTGGCCTTGATCCAGGGCTCGCTGATGCTCTCGATGTGCATCGGGTCGGGCAGGTCGGCGGGGTTGTGCAGCTCGGTCTCCGAGCCGTCGCGCATGTGGATCTTGTAGACCACCGAGGGGGCGGTCGCGATCAGGTCGAGGTCGAACTCGCGCGACAGGCGCTCCTGGATGATTTCCAGGTGCAGCAGGCCCAGGAACCCACAGCGGAAGCCAAATCCCAGGGCGGCGCTGCTTTCCATCTCGTAGGTGAAGCTGCCGTCGTTCAGGCGCAGGCGGCCGACGGCGGCGCGCAGGTCCTCGAAATCGGCGGCGTCGACCGGGAAGAGCCCGCAGAACACGACGGGTTGCACGTCCTTGAAGCCGGGCAGGGCGTGTTCAGTAGGCCTCTTCTCGTCGGTCAGGGTGTCGCCGACGGCGGCGTCGCCCACTTCCTTGATCTGGGCGGTGAAGAAGCCGATCTCGCCGGGGCCGAGGCTCTCGACGGGGGTATTTTTGGGCTTGAAGACGCCAACGCGGTCGACCAGGTGGGTCGAGCCGTGCTGCATCATCTTGATCTTCTGGCCGGCGCGCAGGCGGCCGTCGATGATGCGCACCAGCACCACGACGCCCAGATAGGCGTCGTACCAGGCGTCGACCAGCAGGGCCTTGAGCGGCGCGTTCTCGTCGCCCTTGGGCGGTGGCAGGCGGGTGACGATGGCTTCCAGCACGTCGTGGATGCCGATACCGGACTTGGCGCTGGCCAGGACGGCGTTGCTGGCGTCCAGGCCGATCAGGTCCTCGATCTGGGCGCGCACGCGCTCGGGCTCGGCGGCGGGCAGGTCGATCTTGTTGAGGACCGGGACGATCTCGTGATTGTTGTCGATGGCCGAATAGACGTTGGCCAGGGTCTGGGCTTCCACGCCCTGGCTGGCGTCGACGACCAGGATCGAGCCTTCGCAGGCGGCCAGGCTGCGGCTGACCTCATAGGCGAAGTCGACGTGGCCGGGGGTGTCCATCAGGTTGAGGATATAGGTCTCGCCGTCGTCGGCCTTGTACTCCAGACGCACGGTCTGGGCCTTGATGGTGATCCCGCGTTCCTTCTCGATGTCCATGTTGTCGAGAACCTGCGCGGTCATCTCGCGCGCGGTCAGGCCGCCGGTCTCCTGGATCAAGCGATCCGACAGCGTGGACTTGCCGTGGTCGATATGGGCCACGATGGAAAAATTGCGGATTTTGTCGAGAGGCGTCGAAGTCATGCGCGTGCGTCTAGCACATTTGGGCCGCTTCGCGAGGGGGCGATCCTGTCACGGCGGTCGCCGGATTTCCTCATGCTTAACCGAACCTTAAAGCCGGCCGCCGCAAACCGGTCCTAATGGGCTGCGAGAGTGGCGCAACGATATTTCTGAAGGGGCCGTCATGGACCGTCGCAAGTTGATCCTCTCGGGCGTGGCCACGCTCGGCGCCGCGTCGGGCGCCTCCAGCGTCTTCGCCCAAGACACAATGGCCCAAGACACAATGGCCCAGGACACTATGGCTCAGGATGCGGCGGCCGGCGGGACCACCACCCCCACCTATGACACCGGCTCGGCCCAGACCTATTCGGCCGACGAGATGATCCGCGCGACCTCCGATTTCCTGGGCGTCACCGCCGAAAGCGCCGGGGCGGCGATCGAGAAGGTGTTCCGCGAGAAGGGCCAGCCTACAGGCTATATCGCCGGCGAAGAAGGCGCGGGCGCCATTGCCATCGGCCTGCGTTATGGCCGTGGTCTGCTTTACATGAAGGGCCGTCCCACCATTGAGACGTTCTGGCAGGGCCCCTCGATCGGCTGGGACTGGGGCGGCAACGCCAGCCGGGTCTTCACCCTTTGCTACAACCTGCAATACCCGGACGCGATCTTCCGCCGCTTCCCCGGTGTCGAGGGCGTCGCCTATCTAATCGGCGGCCTGGGCGTGAACTATCAGAAGGCCGACGACATCGTCCTGGCCCCGATCCGCGCCGGCGTAGGCCTGCGCCTGGGCGCCAACGTCGGCTACCTGGGTTACAGCCGTAAGCGCCGGATCATGCCGTTCTGACATTGAAGGTCCCCCTTTTTGGGCAGGGCGATCGCATATGACCAAAAACGATTGTCATCCCGGACGAGCGCGCAGCGCGCAGATCCGGGACCGACGCCTGAACTCAGCGCTCCCGGTGGTCCCGGATCGGCGCTTCGCTTGTCCGGGATGACAGCCTTTTCCGCGCAACTCCATAGGCGATAGCCCTGTCCTTTTGGGAGAGCAGCTATCCGCGCCAATTCGCCTAGCCGCCGTACTCGATGGCGTAGCGGAACGTCCGGGTCTCGCCCGGGGCCAGGGTGATGCGCCAGGCGACCTGGCCCTGGCGGATGTCGTGGCGCGCGGGCTCGGCCACCACCTTGAACATCGGGACGTCCGGGTTCTGGCGTAGCTCGACGGTCACCGGGATGGTTTTGGCGTTCGACAGATCGACCTCGTAGGTACGCCTCACGCGGTTCTTGCCTGGCCTTGCGTCTTCGACCAGGCGCGGGCGGGCCCGGACATCCATGGCTTGGCCGATGGTCAGATCCAGGGGCTCGCCGACCGGCACGTCGCGCACGGCCTGTTCGCCGGCGAAGGCCGGGCGACCGCCGATGGTCTCCATGACCGACAGCGCGCCGGCGGGGAGGGACTTGCCCAGGCCGTTGGCGATCTTGTTCTCCAGACGCAGCATGACGTCGGGCCGGACCGGATCGGAGCCGTCCTCGTAATCGTTCCAGGGGTCGACGGAGACAACGTACAGCCGCTGGAACGCCACGCCCTTCTGGTCGAGGAACGCCACCTGCTTGGTCTGGCGCGCGGCCACGGTTACGGGCTCGGGCAGGGTGTAGAGCTTGTAGTCGCCGAGGTCGGACTGCTCGGCCAACTTGGTGCGCTGGGCGGTGACGACGATTTCCTCCCGCGCGGCTCCAGCCGGCGCGGCCATGGCCATCATCGGCGGAGGAGGCGGCGGTGCGGGCGGCGGCGGGGATCGGCCGTGGGTGGTGGTGTCCATCGGCCAGCAGGCGCGGTTGATCGCCTTGGTGTCAGCCTTTGGAATATTGACCGGCACGCGCGACAGCGCGCCGGCCACGGTCTGGGTAGGAGCGTCGACGAAGCTGGTTCCGCTGCTGTTGACCAGGGTCAGCCAGCCGGTGAGGTCCAGGGTTTTGCCGTCAGGCGCGATGCGAGCGACGTAGTCCGCCTGCCAGTTCACGCCGATGGCGAGGTAGGACAGGGTGAGTTTAACGGTCGTCGCGGTCGGAACGTCGATCAGGGTCGATAGCGACGGCTTGTTTGACAGGCCGGCGGGGATCTGGTCGAACACCAGCCGCTCGGCGCCGCCGGAGCAGCCCAGGGCTTCAACCCCGTTCGCCGTCTGCAGCACGACCCCATTCGGACCCTGACGCACGATGGCGCTCTCGGCAGTCTGGCGGCCCGTTTTCGCGTTGGTGCGGACAATGCCGACCTGCTGGTTCAGCGACCGCTCCAGCAGGGTTCCTAGGCTGAGCAGGGCGTAGTCGTAGTTGCGCTCGATCATGCCGCCCGGCAGGCCATCGACCGCCGTGCTCTGGGGTATCAAGCCGTCGGCGACCGCGTCGAAGCGCAGGGTGTGGCGACCGGCGGGCAAGGTCACGGTCCGGGTCTCGGTGACCAGGATCAGGCCCTTCTTCAGGGCCTGTTCGCGCTGCCACGGTTGCAGGGTCTGGAACGGCTCCGAGCCCGCCCGATAGAGCGTCACCGCCGTCTTTTCGGCGGCGGGCGAGGCGATCACCTCGGCGACGGCGGGAGAGGCCGCGGCGATGACGAGCACGCAAGCCAAGATCCTCCCCCTGACGGGGGAGGTGGTCCCCGACTTGATCGGGGGCCGGAGGGGGCGGTGGCCGGGCCGGAGAGGTCTTCCCCCTCCGTCGCCTGCGGCGACACCCCCCCCCTGGGGGGAGGATCTGGGCATCACCAGCCGGTCTCGACCGTGAAGGTCAGGGTGGTTTCGCCATTGGCGGGCACCGGGACGCTCCAGCCCAGGGTGCGGGCGTCGATGCGGCGGCTCTTGAGGCTCTCGGCCTTGACCTCGCCGTCGCGCCACAGGCCGCCCTGGCGCAGTTCCACCGTCACGGCCTCAGGCCTCGCGTTGCGAACCAGATACTTCATCGAATAGCGCGAGCGGGTCTTGGAGACCTTCTCCTGGCTGACCAAAGTGGCTTGGCTGGTGACGTCGAAGGCGTCGCCGATCTTGATCGACAGCTCCGAGCCTGCCGGCGTGTGGTCGATGCTGTTTTCGCCGACGAACTTTGGATCGCCCGCCTGGTCGCGCATATAGACGCGCATCACGCCGGCCGGCAGTTGGCTGCCCAGCCCGGCCAGTCTGGCGTTGCTGAACTGGATCGCCACCGTCGCAGACGAAGGGTTCTGATCGCTGTTGAACGCGCCCGTGCGGATCTCATAGACCTTCTTGGCGGTCACACCTTGGGCGCTGAGAAAGCCGACCTGCTTGCTCTGATTGGCCAGGATCGTGGTGCGCTGAGGCAGGGGATAGACGTAGTAGTCAGCCAGGCGTTGGGCGTCGCCACTCTCGGTCCCCGCCGATTGCATCGCATTGCTGGGCCGACGATAGCCGCCATTGTTGAGCTGGTTGACCTCGCCGGCCACCAGCTGGGTGCGGGCGTTGTCGAACGGGGTGCCGGAACTGTTGGTCAGGGTGATCCAGCCCTGCAGGTCCAGCGCGCCCTTCTTCTCGTCGAACAGGGCCACATAGTCGGCCTTCCAGCCCAGGCCCGAGGTCAGGTAGCTGAGCTTGGAGGCGCGAGGGCCGGCCTTGTCGGCGTCGACCGTCACCGACAGGGTCGGGCGGGCGCGCAGGGTCTCAGGCACCTTGTCGAAGATCACGCGGGTGGGCACGCCGTCGTCGCGCAGCACCTCGATGCGATCGCCGATCCGCAGAACCACGCCCTGGTTGGCCGCCAGGACCGTGGCGGTCTCGATGGTTTCCTTGCCGTCGCCTGGATTGGTGCGGACGATCTTTACCTGCTGACCGACCGCCTTTTCCATCAGCTTGTCGGGGGTAAGCAGGTCGTAGTCGAAGTTCTGCTCGATGATCGTCACGCCCGCCGCCGACAGGCTGACGGTTTCGGGCCGGATGGCGGCCGAGACGTCTTTGAACTCCAGGCGTTGGCGGCCAGCCTTCAGGTCCAGATCGCGGGCGTCTTCCACCAGGGCCAGGTCGGAATTGTAGATGGTGACCGAGAGTTCCGGAGCTTGGGCGGCATGGGCGGCGGCGCCCATGGCCAGCACGACAGCAGCGGTCGCCAACAGCGCGTAACGGTTCATCGACGTTCTCCCCATTTTACAGGCTTAAACCTACATGGGATTGGGGCGATGTCGAGGCGGTGGAGCTTTGTCCGACGCTGGGACGCCCCCTCCGTCACGCCGCGTATTCGCAGCGCGCTACCTCCCCCGTTTTACGGGTGAGGAGATGCGATCTTCTCCTGCCCCGCTTGCGGGGGAGGTGGCGCGGCGCCGATAGGCGACGTGACGGAGGGGGCGTCCAGCGTTGGCCGGAAAGGGCTCAGCCGCCCCAGACCTGCTTTAGCCGCAGATCCCGGCCGCAGCCGGTGCGATAGGCCTGATAGCGCAGGGCGTTCCGTTTGGCGTAGTCGCGGTGGTAGTCCTCGGCCGGCCAGAAGGTCTTCAGATCGAGGACCGGGGTGACCATCTTGCCGATCTTCAGGCGCTTTGCGGCCTCGGCGCGGGACTTTTCGGCGGCGCCGCGTTGCGAGGCGCTGCTGACGAAGACAGCGGTGCGATAGGACGAGCCGCGATCGCAGAACTGGCCGTCGTCGTCGGTGGGGTCGACCAGCTTCCAATAGCGATGAAGCAGGAAGCCATAGTCCAGCTTAGCGGGGTCATAGGTGACCCGGACGGCTTCATAATGGCCGCTCTTCTCGCTGGTGACATCGCGATAGGTCGGCTTGTTGACGTGGCCGCCCGTGTAGCCGCTCTCGACCTTGATCACGCCGGGCACGCCCTGCATGTCGTGCTCCATGCACCAGAAGCAGCCGCCGGCGAACACGGCGGTGGCGGTCTTCCCGGGACTCTGGGGCTTGGCGGGCGTCGCGGCCAAGGCGGGCAGGCCCGTCAGGGCGACAAGGGCGACGATCAGGGTCAATAGGCGGCGCATTGATCTCTTTCCTGGAGGGCTCGGAAGAGGGCCCCACCTTCAGATACGCACCAGCTGGCAGTTTTGTTACGCCTGCCAGCCAAATCCGACGCCGCGCACCGACAGACAGGCCGTCAATCGGGCGGCCAGGGCTTCGGCGCGCTGGTCGCCCTGATCCTCAATCTCCAGTCGGATGGCCAGTGTTTGGCCCTCAGGTGTGGCGGTCAGCGCGCGCAAGCGGGCCTGCTGGACGCTGGCCACGCCCAACACCCGCATCAGGGCGTCGGGCGTGTCGTCGGTGGTGACGAGGAACAGGCGCCGCCGTTCCTCGCCGGGTGTGTCCTCGTCCGGTTGCGAGGGCGGTTTCAAGGTCGCACCCACTGGTGCTCGACACTGGCCGAGTTGACGCCGGGCCAGGCGGCCAGATCACGCGCCAGCAGGCGAGCGGCCTGTTCGCCCAAGTGGCGGACGCGCAAGGAAGCCTCGACGATCTGGCCCACGGGCTTGAGGGTCAAGCCGCACAGCTCGGCGCCGCTGTCGGCCAAGCCCTGACGCACGGCGTCAAGCGCGCTGTGCGCGTCCTGGGCGGCCAGCAGCAACTGGTGAACGGTGACACCGTCGGAGTCGCTATGGAAGGCGGGTGGTGAAGGCAGGTAGCTCATGGGTCAGTCCCCTCTGGATGGTGGAAAGACCGACGAAACGCACAACAAAAAGCCCCGCTCCTTTCGGAAGCGGGGCTTTTGGAGATCTTGCGATCCGTCGGCGTTTGGTTATCTCGCGCGCCTGTGCCCCGTCCGAATAGGAACGGTTTTAATCTGGTTCCACATCATGGTCGCGGCGCACGACGTCGCCGCGACGGCGGTAAAGCCGGTCACGAGAGCGATGTTGATGGCGAGTTGCGAAACCATGAGGACCAGTGACTCCCTGCGTTCCACCTAGACGTAGCGTGGGTCTGCGAGGTGCGCAAGGCCTTGCCTCGCGTATGGGCGATCGGTCGCGGTTTTGGTTACCGGACGGGCGGGCGCCCGGGATTTGAGCAAGGCGTAGTAGGCCCTCCTCCTGAAGGGGGAGGCGACCGAAGGTCGGAGGGGGAAGACCGCACCAGTCGGCAGCACTTCCCCTCCATCGCCTACGGCGACACCTCTCCCACTATGGGGAGGACTTTAGATTACGACCTAAGCTTGCCGCCGGCCTTCTCCGCCGCCGCCACGATCCGACCCGACAGAGCCTCGATATCCGCGTCGGTCAGGGTAGCCTCGCGCGGCTGAACGACCACCTCCAGCGCCACCGACTTAAAGCCGTCCGGCACGCCGGGGCCTTCATAGACGTCGAACACCCGGACGGCCGCGATCAGCGCCTTGTCGGCGCCCGCCACGGCTTTCACGAGATCGCCGGCCGCCTTGGTCTTCTCGACCAGAAACGCGAAGTCGCGGGTCAGGGGCATCAAGGGCGAGGGCGAGAAGGCGGCCTTTGACTTGTGGGCCTTCTTCTTGGGTTCCGGGATCGCTTCCAGACTGATCTCGAAGCCATAGACGGGACCAGCCACATCCAGCGCCTTGAGCACCGCCGGGTGCAGTTCGCCAAACTCGGCCATCACCGCCTTGGGGCCCAGCTGCAGGCGCGCCGAACGGCCCGGGTGCCACCAGGACGAGGCCGAGCCTTGGGCGGTCTGCAGCTTGTCGACCGGCGCGCCAAGTTCCTCCAGCAGGGCCAGCAGGTCGGCCTTGACGGAGAACAGGTCGTCTTGCGCCGCCTTATCCCAATTGCGCGGGGCGTGAGGCGCGAGGATAGCCGCGATCACCGTACGCTGGTCAGCCGGCCGATCGCCATGGAAGGTGGGACCGATCTCGAACAGGGCCGCGTCGGCAAAGCCCTTGCGGGCATTGCGGCCGGCGGCCTCGATCAGGTTGGGCAGCAAGGATGGGCGCATGCAGTCCAGGTCCGAGGCGATCGGGTTGGCCAGGATCAGCTCGGCCGCGCCGCCACCGAACAGGGTCGCGGTTTTCTGGTTGGTGAAGCTCCAGGTCAGGGCCTCGGCATAGCCGGCCGCGGCCAGGGCGCGACGGGCGACGCGGCCGCGCGCCTGCTTGGCGGTCAACACGCCGCCGACGGCGCGCGCAACCTCGGGTAGAGCCGTCGACGGCAGCGTGCCATAGCCGGCGATGCGGGCGACCTCTTCGACGAGATCGGCCTTGCCTTCGACGTCGCGGCGGAAGGTCGGCGGGGTCACGGTCCAGGGCGAGCCCAGCACGACGTCGAAGCCCAGGTCGGCCAGGATCCGGTGTGTCTGGTCGGGCGTCACGGCCAGGCCCGACAGCTGCTCGACAAAGTCGGGCTCGAACGCAAAGCCGGTCGGCGCGGCCGGCGCCTGCCCCGCCACCACAATCTCCGACGGCTCGCCGCCACAGAGGTCGAGGATCAGCTTGGTGGCCAGTTCGATACCGGGAACCAGCGAGTGGGTGTCGACCGTGCGGGCGAAGCGGTACTGGGCGTCGCTGTTGATGCCGGTCGTGCGACCCGTCTGGGCGGTGCGGATCGGTTCGAACCAGGCGCTCTCAAGGAACACGTCCGTCGTCGCTTCGGAGCAGCCGGTGCTTTCGCCGCCCATGACGCCGCCCAGGCCGATCGGACGATTGCCGCCGGCGTCGGCGATCACAGACATCTCGGGCGTGATGTCATAGGTCTTGCCGTCCAGAGCAATCAGTTGCTCGTCCTGATGCGGCGCGGGCGACGGCTGGTCGCCGGGCGTGACCTGCGCCTTGCCGCGACCCAGGCGCGCCTCGATGGTCGTGCCCACCAGCTTGGCGACGTCATAGACGTGCAGCGGCCGGGCGCGATCGTAGGTGATCAGGTTGGTGATATCGACCAGGGCGCTGATCGGGCGCAGGCCGATGGCCAGCAGGCGATCCTGCAGCCACTTGGGCGACGGGCCGTTCTTGACGCCCTTGATCAGGCGGCCGGCAAACACCGGGCAAGCCTCGCCATCGACCGTGACGGTGATCGGGCAGGGGAAGGTCCCCGGCACGGGTGCAATGGACAGGTCCTTCAGCGTACCGACTCCGGCGGCGGCCAGGTCGCGGGCGATGCCGGCGACGCCCAGCCAGTCGGGGCGGTTGGGGGTCACTTCGAAGTCGACGACAGCTTCCATGCCCAAGGCGTCGGCGGCGGGTGTCCCGACGGCCAGGCTGTCGGACAGCTCCATGATGCCGTCGCTCTCGCTGGCGGCTTCAAGCTCGGAGGCCGAGCACAGCATGCCGTTGGAGACGACGCCGCGCACTGGCTTCTCGACCAGGGTCACGCCCAGGCCCGGCACATATGCGCCGATGGGGGCATAGATGGTGGTCAGGCCCGCGCGGGCGTTGGGCGCGCCGCAGACGATCTCCTTCATGCCATCGACGGTATCGACCTGGCAGACGCGCAGGCGGTCGGCATTGGGATGCTGCACGGCCTCGACGATCCTGGCGACCGTGAAGGCGGCCAGCTTGGTTGCGGGATCGGTGACGTGTTCGACCTCGAGGCCGGCCATGGTCATGGCGGCGACGATGTCGGTGGCGGAGGCCTCGGTGTCGAGGTGATCCTTGAGCCAGGAGAGGGTGAATTTCATGGTTCGAACTCAGGGTTCCTTCTCCCCTTGCGGGAGAAGGTGGCCCCGGACTTGATCCGGGGTCGGATGAGGGGTTTCTCGGCGAGTCCGGCGCAACCCCTCATCCGTCGCCTATAGACGGCACCTTCTCCCGCAGGGGGAGAAGGGAGGAGGAGCGCGGCCTGCATCAGCTCAGTCCACTGGCTGCATTCGGCGCGGCAAATGCGCTAAAGCCGTAATGCGCCAGCCAGCGGCTGTCGGACGACCACATGTCGCGCAGGTCGGGCATGCCGTATTTCAGCATCCCCAGACGGTCGACGCCCATGCCGAAGGCAAAGCCCTGGTACTCGTCCGGATCGATGCCGCAGGCGCGCAGGACGTTGGGATGAACCATCCCGCAGCCCAGGATCTCGAGCCACGACGTCCCCTGACCGATCTTGATTTCCCCACCCGAGCGGTCGCACTGCACGTCCATCTCTGCCGAGGGCTCGGTGAACGGGAAGTGATGCGGGCGGAACTGGGTGGTCACCGCATCAGTCTCGAAGAACCGCGCCAGGAAGGTTTCCAGGGTCCATTTCAGGTGGCCCATATGGATGCCCTTGTCGATCACTAGGCCCTCGACCTGGTGGAACACCGGCGTGTGGGTGGCGTCGTTGTCGCAGCGATAGGTGCGGCCCGGAGCGATGATCCGGATCGGCGGCTTTTGCGACATCATGGTCCGCACCTGCACCGTCGAGGTGTGGGTGCGCAGCAGCATGCGCTCAGCGTCCGACCCGTCCTCGTTCTTCTTGGGATTGAAGAAGAAGGTGTCGTGCATCTCCCGCGCCGGGTGCTTGGGCGGGAAGTTCAGGGCCGTGAAATTGTGGAAGTCGTCGTCGATGTCCGGCCCTTCGGCCACTGCAAAGCCCATCTCGGCGAAGATGGCGATCATCTCGTCCATGGTCTGCATGGTCGGATGAACGGACCCCTTGCGGCGAGGCGGGGCCGGCAGGGTGAGGTCCAGGGTCTCACTGGCCAGACGCGCGTCCAGCTCGGCGGTCTCCAGCGTCGCCTTGCGGTCGGCGATGGATGCGGCGGCGGCGTCGCGCAGGGCGTTGATCGCCGCGCCCTGCGTCTTGCGCTCCTCGGGGCTCATCGCGCCCAGGGTTTTCAGCAGGCCGGAGATCGAGCCGGTCTTGCCCAGCGCCGCGACACGCACAGCGTCGAGGGCGGAAAGATCGGCGGCTGCGGCGACTTGCGCCAGCACATCGGATTCGAGTGTTTTGAGATCGGTCATGACGGGCTTCCGTCTAGGCGGTTTCAGTGGAACTGGCGAGGGCGGTGCGCACCAGATCCTCCCCCCAGCGGGGGAGGTGTCGGCCCCCGGGTCGCGCGAAGCGCGCGCCCGAGGATAAACTCAGCCGACGGAGGGGGAAGCGGATCCCCGGCCGTGGAGACTTCCCCCTCCGGCCCTTCGGGCCACCTCTCCCGCTGGGGGGAGGATGGCAAAAAGCCCCCCGGCTCGCACCGGAGGGCTTTTCTTAGATCGCAATCGGGACGAACCCGAAAAAGACCTTAGGCGGCCAGGGCGGTGCGGACCTTGTCAGCAATGGCCTTGAACGCGGCAGGGTCTTGACCCGCGATATCCGACAGAACCTTGCGGTCCATCACGATACCCGCCACGTCCAAGCCGTGGATAAATTGCGAGTAGGTGAAGCCCTCGGTGCGGGCGCCGGCGTTGATGCGTTGGATCCACAGCGAGCGGAAGGCGCGCTTGCGCACCTTGCGGTCGCGGTACGCGTATTGACCGGCCTTATCGACGGCGGCCTTGGCGGTGCGGATGGTGTTCTTGCGGCGACCGTAGAAGCCTTTTGCCTGCTCAAGAACCTTCTTGTGCTTGGCGTGGGCGGTAACGCCCCGTTTGACGCGAGCCATGTGTCAGCGCTCCTCTTAAAGGCCGTAGGGCATGTACGAACGAATGGTCTTGGTGTCCGAAGCACTCATGACCTTCGTTCCGCGGTTTTGGCGGATGTACTTGCCATTATGGCCGATCAAACGGTGACGCTTGCCGGCGACGCCGGCTTTCAGCAGGCCCGTGGCCGTGATCTTGAAGCGCTTTTTGGCGCCTGACTTGGTTTTCAACTTAGGCATTTCGCGTCGGAGCTTTCGCCCCGTCCTCTGGGATAGCAAGACGAACCGCCATGGCATGCCAATTAGCCAGGCGGTTCCGGAAAGGCGGGGTTAGTACGGGAAAGAGTCGGGTAAGGCAAGGGCGGAGGGGGCAATCGCGCCCGCCCGCAGCTTTGGATCAGTTCGGCGGATTGTTCCGTTCCAGGAAGGTCACGGTTGCGGTCAGCATTTGCTGGCGGGTCGCCTCCCGGGAAAGCCAATGGTCCTCGGACTTTAGCGTCACGAACTCGACAGGCTTGCCAGCCCGCTCCAACGCGCGCCTCATATCGGTGCTCTGGTCGTAATAGACGACGGTGTCGTCCTTGCCGTGGATCAGCAGCACCGGACCGTCCGCCTGGGCGGCGAAGTTTACCGGCGATTTTTGAACCAGCTTTGGATCGGAGGGCGAGGCTACGCCCATATAGCGCTTCCAGTAGCGCACCGCCGAGCTGGTGCCCCCCCTGGCTGACTTCTCGGGCCAGCATCTTACTCATGTCTGACACGCCTGCCACTGCGACCGAGCAACGATAGACGCCCTTGTCCAGGGTGATGCCGGCCAGGGCGGCATATCCGCCATAGCTGGCGCCGACGATACAGACCCGCTTGGGATCTATGGTGCCGGCCTTGGCCAGCATCCGCACGCCATCCGATAGGTCGGTCTGCATCTTGCCGCCCCACTCGCCGTAGCCAGCCTCGGTGAAGGCGCGACCATAGCCGCTGGAGCCGCGGAAGTTGGGTTGCAGCACGGCATAGCCGCGCGAGGCCGGGGCCTGGGCCCACCAGTCGAACCCGGCACTGTCGCGAGCCTGCGGGCCGCCGTGAGGCACGACGATCAGGGGAAGGTCCTTGGCAGCCTTGCCACTGGGCAGGGTCAGATAGCCCTCGATCTCCAGGCCATCAGCGGCCCTGTACGTAACGGCCTGCACTTGGGCGATGTCGGCGCCGGTCAGGCCCGGATAGGCCGCGCCGATCCGCTTGACCTTCTTGGCGCCCAGATCGACGAGATAGTAGCCACCGGGCTCACCCGTGCCCTCGACATAGACTACCAGCTTGGCGAAGTCGTGGGTGTGCGCCGACAACATGACCTGCCGACCGACGAACACTTGACGTACCTGGGGCCAAGCCGCCTTGATCCGGGGTTCGGTAAAGTCGTACTCGCGATAGACATCTTCATAGCTTGAACCGATGATCCGGCTCTCGCGGTCGGTGATCATAGAGTACGGACCCTTGGGTGTGGTGGCGGCCCCCAGCTTGCCGTCGGCCGACGAAACCGGCGCCATGCTCCAGTTCTTTGCGCTTGCGTCCCAGATCGACAGCATGACCGCTGTTTCGTCATAGGTCAGGCCCGCGATTGACGGCTGATCCAGCGGGGCGATCGTCGAATAGGCTTCCGTCCAGCTGCCGTCGCGACGCAGGTCAAGGCTCCAGCGGCCGTCGCGCAACCGGAACTTGGTGCGCGCCAGAACCGTGCCGTCGGACCTTGCCAGATAGCTGCCGGTATCCTTGTCGCCCATCTGGTGTCGGCGGCCGATGCCGGTGTCGGGATCCATCCGGTAGAGGTCGTAGTGACCGTCCTCGTCGGCGAATGCCTCTTTGGCGAAGAGGCCGGCCCAGATCGCCGGCTTGCCATCGAAGACGCCGCCGTAGGGCGTTTCCCACATAACGTTGAGGACGCTGTCCTGAGAGCCGTTGGGCAGCTGCACGATCGCGCCGGTCTTGGCGTTGAGGCTCAACGCCTGGAAATATTCTCCCACGAAGGCGACGCCAGAAATGCCGACGGTCGAGGACACTTGAATGACAACGTGGCTGTCACCGATCCAGGACACGGCGCGAACCTTGCGGTCGCCCATGTTGAGCGAGTGATGGACAGTGCCATCGACACTCTACACCACCACATGGGCCGCGCCGCCCTCCTGGACGATATAGGCCAGCTGTTCGCCGCTGGCCGAGATGTCCACGCCGCTCATGGCGGGCAGGCGGCCATAGGCCTCGACGGGCGCAGCGTTGACGGCGCCCAGTCCGAACGCGAAAGCGGCCAAAACTCCGGCCAGCAACTTGAGCATGAAAGACCCCGAAAAAGACAGCCTTGAGATTAGTCCGCCGCCCCGGAACTGTCGAGGTGCAGAGGCGTCAGGCCTGGCTTTTCGCGTTCTGAGTGATCGTCACGGCAAGCCAGATCGCCGGAAGCGTCAGCAGAGCGCCGAACCAGTAGGGGCCGCCGATGTTCAGGCCAAACAGCGGACCAGCCAGCAGGGGACCGCCCATGCGGGCCAGGGAGCCACCAGCCATGTTCAGCCCCAGCATCTCGCCCTGCTGATGCGGCGAGGTAGCGCGCGAGATCAGGGCGGCGATGCAGGGGAAGACCAGCGACTGGCCAAAGGCGGTCAGGCCCACGAACAGCGGCACGACGGCGCCGCTGGGCGCAAAGGGGGTCACGGCCAGGCTCACGGCGATGATCGACAGGCCGACCGTCAGCACCCGTGGCTCGCCAAAGCGGCGGGCCAGGCGCCCGGTCACCGCGCCCTGACCGATCGAGGCGATCACGCCGATCACCGCAAAGCACAGGCCGACCTGACGCGGACCCCAGTCGAATCGGGCGTGGGTCCACAGGCCGAAGATCGACTCCATGCCGGCGAAGGCCATGGTCGAGACCAGGGTGATCAGCAGCACCCGCGACAGCACGGGATTGGCTCTGGCGGCCAGCAGCGCTTCGCGTCGATGCGGACGCGGCGTATCGGGCGCGCTGGGCGAGCGGCTCTCGACCACGAACAGGAAGACGCCCAGCGAGGCGATGGCGGACAGTCCCGCCGCCACGAAGAGCGGGATCTGGAAACCCAGAGGCCCGGCCTCGGGATGGGCCAGCAGGCCGCCAAGGGCGGGCCCGACCACGAAGCCGGCCCCGAAGGCCGAGCCGAGCAGGCCCATGCGTCCCGCCCGCTTTTCCGGCGGGGTGACGTCGGCCATATAGCCCTGGATGGTCGAGATATTGCCGGTGGCGAAACCGCCCACCAGGCGAATGGTGAAGGCGATCCACAGGGTCGGCGCGAAGGCCAGCGCCACATAGGCCAAGGTGTTGGCCAGGATGGTGACGATCAGCACCGGCCGCCGGCCGATACGGTCCGACAGCCTTCCCCAGAACGGTTCGGCGAAGAACTGTCCCAGGCTGTAGGCCGAGAACAGCGCTGTGATCTGCCAGGGCTCGGCGTTCAGCGACTGCGCATAGAAGGGCAGTAGCGGAATGACCAGCCCGAAGCCCACCAGGTTGATGAACACGACCAGCAGCAGGACATAGAGCGCCCGGGGACTATGGGCGGACGGCGCGGCGGGGGCGATCTCGGACATGGCGACGCTTTCGAAGGGCCGCTCCAATACGCTTTTTACCGGTGGCGGGCGACCCAAAAAGCTTCCGCGACGGCGTCATCCAGACCCACCCTTCGTCAGTTGGGCGGGTTGTGCTTTTGCAGGAAGTCGACCGTCGAGGTCAGCATGATGAGGCGCGTCGCGCCGCTCGAAAGCCAGTGATCCTCGCCCTCCAAGGTTACCAGCTCCACGGGCTTGCCCGCCTTCTTCAGGGCGGAGGCCATGATCTGGCTCTGCACATACGGCACGACCGTGTCGTCCTTGCCGTGGATCAGCAGGATCGGGATTTCCACTGCGTCGGCCAGCTTGGCGGGCGAGATCGCGGCGAGATCGGGATCCTTCAGGCCGTCCGCCCCCATGAACCGCAGCCAATAGCGAAGAGCCGAATTGCTGTTGGTCATGTAGCGTCGCTGGTTGTCGATCAGCATACGCTTTAGGTCGGACGGCCCGGCCACGGATGCGGCGCAGCGATAGACGCCCTTGTCGAGCGTGGCACCGGCAAGGGCTGCATAGCCGCCGTAAGAGGCGCCGACAATGCACACTCGCTTGGGATCGATCAGGCCTTGGGCTGCCAGGTCGCGCACGCCGTCCGAAAGATCGGTCTGCATCGCCTTGCCCCACTGGCCAAAGCCCGCCTTGACGAAGTCCCAGCCAAAGCCTTCCGAGCCGCGAAAATTGGGTTGCAGGACCGCATAGCCGTGCGAGGCCAGGGCCTGGCTCCACCAGTCGAAGCCGGGCGCGTCGCGCCCTTCCGGGCCACCGTGCGGCAAGACCACGAGCGGCAACTTCTTGGGATCCCTGCCCTGGGGCAGGGTGAGGTAGCCGCTGATCGTCAGACCGTCCTTGGCCTTGTAGCTGATCGAGCGCACTGGCGAGATATGCTCGGGCTTCAGGCTCCGATAGACCTCACCAACATATCGGGCATTCTTGGCGTCGAGATCGACGAGGGCGTAGGCGGCTCCCTCCGCAGGCGAGTCGACCATAACCACCACCTTGCGCCGGTCCTCCGACCAGGACGCCAAGCTCACCCGTTCGCCCTGGAACGCCTTGACGACGGCGTTCCAGGTGGCCTGACTCTTGGGGTCGAAGAAGGTGTAGCGCAGGTCGTCTCCCACCAGACTCACGCCACCCAACAGGCCAAGATTGCCCGGATCATGCACGAGGCCGTCCATCTCGACGCCCTTGGGGAGATCGAGATGGGTTCCATCGAGGCTGTATTCGCGAAGGATGGTGTTGGCCTCCGCGTCCCTTTTCCAGACCAGCACCGACTTGCCGTCGCGGCCGAAGCCGGAGATTCCGTAGGAGCCCATCGGGGCGGAGGTCTGGTCGACCGTCTTCCAGGCCTTGTTGATCCTGAGCTTCAGCGACCAGAGGCCCTTCTTCTGATCGTAGAGCGACTGGGCGATGGCGGCGCCGTCGTCGTCGACCAGCCAGCCGTCGGTGTTCTCGTTGCCGCCATGGTCCAGCATGGTGGTGATGCCTGTTTTCAGATTGACGCGGTAGAGCGTGTCCCAACCGGTGTTGTCGACGAAATGAACGCCTTCCAGGTAGACGAAAGGAACGCCATGGACGATGCGCACCATGGGCGCACCGATGACCACGTTCATCGAATCGACCTGCCCCTTCAGGAGCTGCGTCTGCTTGCCTGTGACGATATTGAAGTCGATGGCCTGGAAGTATTCTTGCGCAGGGCCTCTCAGGCCATAGACGTCGGCCGTCGACGAGGTGATCACGAGCAGGTGCTCGGGCCCGGCCCATTGCACGCTGCGCACCTTGACCGCATCCATGTTTATGCCGGTGACCAAGGCAGTCGTGTCGGTCTTTCGGACAGCCAATAGCCGACGTTCGCCATCGGTGACTGTGATCGCCAGTAGCTTGCCGTCTGGCGAGATATCCACGCCTTCGATGCCGGGAAGCCGCCCATAGGCGGAAAGCGGAGCCAATTCAGCGGCGCGCGCCGTTATTGCAAACAGCGCCACGAAGGCCGCAACAGCGGCCACACTCACCTTGAACACGTCGTTATCCCCCGACCCCGGGGCAATCTATCAAGGCGGGCATTTGTGTCGAGGGGTCTTGTGGGTTGAACTCTTGATTTCCAAGAGCTCAAACGAAAAACGCCCCGGCCGAGGCCAGGGCGTTGATGCGGGATCTGGTCCTGCGCGCGCTTTAGCGCGGCGCCAGGATCATAATCATCTGCCGGCCTTCCATGCGCGGCTCGTATTCGACCTTGGCGATTTCCTCGAAGTCGGTCTTGACCTTGATCAGCAGCTTCATGCCCAGTTCGGGGTGAGCCATTTCACGACCGCGGAAGCGCAGGGTCACCTTGACCTTGTCGCCCTCCTCGAAGAACCGGGTCATGGCCTTGGTCTTCACTTCGTAATCGTGGATGTCGATATTAGGCCGCAGCTTGATTTCCTTAAGCTCGACGATCTTCTGCCGCTTGCGCGCCTCGTTCTTCTTCTTCTGCTCCTGGAACTTGAACTTACCGTAGTCCAGGATCTTGCAGACGGGAGGATTGGCGTTCGGAACGATTTCCACCAGGTCCAGGCCAGCTTCCTCGGCCGCTTCCATGGCGGACGTGGTCGGCATTTCGCCTTGCTTCTCGCCGTTTTGGTCGATCAGCAGGACGCGCGGGACGCGGATTTCATCGTTTATACGCGGTCCGTCTTTGACGGGCGGCGTTTGCATAGGACGGCGAATAGGGGCGGCTCCGGTACAGTTGAAGGTAGTCGCGCTGCGCGGAGACGCGCTGCGAGAAGATGATATATGACCTGTCGGGCGCCCCCTATCAAGCGGCGCGAGCCAAACAGGCGTCGTAGCGGTCAATCCTTTTGGGCGCGGGACGAATGAAGACCTGCCAGGACGCTAAAACGGCTTGTCATCCCGGGCGTAGCGCAGCGAAGATCTGGGACCGTCAAAACCGGGAACCGCAGCCGGTTCAGGCCAAGGAAACTCGGTTTCGCCGAGCAAAGCGGGCAGAAGGTCGATCCATTCCGGATTGCGCGCTTCGACCAGTTCGAACTTCCAGAGCCTGCGCCAGCGCTTAATGAGTTTCTCGCGACGGATTGCGGCTTCGATGTCTGTGTGGATTTCGAACCAGACAAGATTTCTGCATCCGTATCGACGGGTGAAGCCCTGCGTCGCGCCGTCGCGATGTTGAGTTGCGCGAGAGGCCAAGTCCGATGTGACACCGACGTAGAGGACGCCACGGCGCGTGTTGGTCATCCAGATAGACGGCGTAGGAGTGATCCCTCAAAGAGGGATTTTATGAGGAAAATATCGTAAAAGTATAGTGACTGCTTGGACCGGGTGGTCCCGGGTCTGCGCTGCGCTCTGCCCCGGATGACAGAAAATTACGGCAGCAGCGACATCGCCGCGCTGGCCACCGTCGAGACGGGCAGAGCCTTGAGGTCTGGCGACTTGATCACTGCCACATGGCCGCGCGGGCCGCAGAGCTCGGGATCGGAGGCGTCCGAAAACAGCGCGATGGTCGGCGCGCCCGATGCCGCCAGCAGGTGGGTGGGGCCCGTGTCGTTGCCGACGACCAGGGCCGCCTTGGCCCCGAGCACGGCTAATTGGGCGAAGTCGGTGCGGCCGGTGAGGTCGCGCGCTTGGCCGACGGACTTCTGGATAGCGCGCGCCATGGCGCTTTCCTGCGGTCCGCCGATGATGACGATGTCGAGGCCCCGCGCCTTCAGCAGCGAGCCCAATTGGGCGAAGGCCTCAACCGGCCAGCGCTTTTCCATCCGATGGGCCGAGCCGCCGGGCACGAACAGCACGTAGGGACGCGGCGCGGCGGCGCCGGCCACGGGGCGGGCTTCCTTGTGGCGGCGCAGGATCCACGAGAGATCCGGCGGGGGCGCGCTGCCGTGTTCGGTGGGGGCGTCGGGCCAGATGCCGGCGGCCCTGAGTTGGTCTGCCTGGCGCTCGAGCGTGTGCATGTTCTGCCGTGCCTTGCCGCGCTGGGGCAGGGCGCATCCGGTAGCGACGCCGCTCCATTGCGGCGGGAAGGGCCGCAGGGCCTGGAAGTACCAGTTGGTGCGACTGCTGGTCTGGAGGTCGTAGACGCGATCGTAGCGAGCTGAGCGCAGGCGGCCCAGCATCTTGGTCAAGTCGCCGAAGTCTTCCGGGCGCCCATCGGTCTCGACCGTGTTGAAGTAGGGGCTGAGCTTGGCCAAGGCCTCGAACGGCGGGGTGGTGAGCAGAGTGATCTTGGCCTTGGGATGAGCCTCGCGGATCTTCTTCATCGCCGCCAGAGCGAGAACGAAATCGCCAAGGGCCCCCAGCTTGATCACCAGGACCTTTTTGATCTCCTTGCTCAAGGTCTCCGCTCCAAAACTCTGGCTTCCAGCACGCGCGCATAAACTTGCAGAGTGGCTTCGCACATGGCGTCCACCGAATACAACCGCCGAGCGCGAGCCCTGGCGGCCTGACCCATGGTCTGGCGCGTCGCGGCTCCCACGTTGCAGGCTATGGCGAGGGCGTCGGCCCAGGCCTCGGCGTCGCCCGGCGCGACCAGCCAGCCGGTTTCGCCGGGCAGCACGGTCTCGCGCGCCGCTCCGTGGTCGGAGGCCAGCACTGGCTTGCCCATCACCTGCGGCTCGACCGCCGTGCGGCCGAAGGCCTCGGGTTCGAGCGAGGGCGCAATGGCCAAATCGGCAATGAGATAGGCAGCCGGCATGTCTTCGCAATGGCCGACGATCCTGACGTCGTCCTGCAGATTGGCCGCGGTGATCCGGGCTTCAAGTTCAGCGCGATAGGCCTTGCGGCCCTGATCGTCGCCGACCAGCAGCAACAGTATCCGGGCGTCGCCCGAGGCCTTCAGTTTCGCCATGGCCTCTATGAGCAGGGCCTGACCCTTCCAGCGCGTCAGCCGGCCGGCCAACAGCACCTTCAGCCGTCGGTCGTCGGCGGCGACGCCCCAGGCCCTGCGCAGGGCGTCGATCCGCTCGGCGCTCACCATGTCGGGCTCAAACCTCGTCAGGTCCACGCCCCGCGGGATGGCCACCACCCGGGCCGGATCGATCCCATGCTCCTTGATCACGTGGGCGCGGGTGTATTCGGAATTGGCGATCACCAGGTCGCCCTTGGTCATCACCGCATTGTACCAGCGCTTCAGGTTGGACCTCGCGTTATAGACGCCGTGATAGGTGGCCACGAACGGCGTCTTGGTCGCGTGCGCGGCCCACAGGGCGCTGAAAGCCGGGGCGCGCGAGCGGGCGTGGACCAGGCTGACCTTTTCGCGGCGGATCAGGTCGATCAGCCGGGCGGCGTTGCCCAGCATGACCAGCGGGTTCTTGGACTGGGCCGGCATGTGGGCCAGACGGCCGCCGTCGGCCTCCAGCCGCGAGGCCATGCGTCCGCCCTTGGTCGCGACCAGCGCCTTGCCGCCTTGCCTCACGACGGCGTGGGCGACATCTATCGTCGTCTGCTCAGCGCCGCCCGTTTCGAGTTCGGGCGTTACCTGCAGAAGAATGAAATCGTCGGGAAGGTCGGGCACGCGACTCTCGGCTGAGATACCGCATTTAGTTAGCGAAAGGATCAAGGCCGCGCCATGACCGAATCCCCGGAGTTTCTGGTTCGCGCCGACAATCAGCGCATCGCCTATCGACGCGTGGATGGCGAAGGGCCGACCGTCGTCTGGCTAGGCGGGTTCCATTCCGACATGACCGGGACAAAGGCTCAGGTTCTGGCCGACCAGGCTCAAGCCACCGGCGGCGCCTATCTGCGCTTCGACTATTTCGGCCACGGCGAGTCGGACGGCGCGTTCCGAGATGGCACGATCAGCCGCTGGCGCGAGGACGCCCTGGCGGTGATCGACGACCTGACCAAGGGACCGCTGGTGCTGGTGGGCTCGTCGATGGGCGGCTGGATCGCCTGCCTGGCGGCCATCGCCCGGCCTCAGCGCGTCAAGGCCATGGTGCTGATCGCCCCGGCTCCGGACTTCACCGAAAAGCTGATGGAGCCCGGGCTTCCCGACGAGGCCAAGGCCGCCATCGCCAGCGACGGGTTCTGGATCCGGCCCTCGGCGTATGGCGACGGCGGCTATGCGATCACCCGCGAACTGCTGGAGGACGGCGCGCGGTGGTCGATCCTGCAGGGCGACGTGCCCATTGAGGTTCCGATCCGCGTGCTGCAGGGCGGCGCCGATCCGGACGTTCCTTGGACCCACGCCCTGGAACTGGCAAACGCGCTGAAGAGCGACGACGTGATCTTCACCCTGATCAAGGACGGCGACCATAGGCTGTCGCGACCCCAGGACCTGGAGCGGCTGGTCGCGGCGGTGATCGAAGCCCGGTCGCTGGTCGAAATCGACGATGATCCGGTCGCTCGGCGTCTGGCCCGCGCGGCTCGGGCGCGGGGTGCGAGCTTGGCTTCGGCGGCGGCCTGGGCGGCGGCGGACATCGGGCCGGACGAGGAGTAGGGCCGCTTCGAGCTATGGCGCGTTTGCGTTGGTCAGCTTGCGGCCCTGAAGCGGACACCACTGCGGTGCGCTTCCAAGATGTTCGCTACGAGAGCGGCTTGTCCGCGCTGTTCAGCAACAGCGCGGGAGTCGTCGCCAGGAAGGCTTCGGGAATGGGGCGGCGGTCGGTCAGGTGGGCGACGCCCCACTTGGCGATCTCTTGAAGCACCGGCAACAGATCCGCTCCGGCAGGCGTCAGGACATAACCTCCGCGCGAGCCCGAACCGGCGATGGCGCGCTGCTCAACGGCCAAGCCCGCTTCGACCAGGCGCTTGAGCCGGTCGGAAAGAATATTCGTAGCGATCCGCTCAGGCGCGGCCTGCATCTGCCGAAAGCTCCGCGCGCCGAGCATCAGATTACGAATGACGAGCAGCGACCATCGATCTCCGACGATGTCGAGCGCCGACGCGATGGGGCAATCGGAGCGGAATGGGCGATCCATTGATCGGTGAACCTAAGGCTTGCAAAATGCAACTTAACGCCAGATATTGCTGCCAGCAAGGGGGAGTCCGCATGATCGTTGCGCCTATCACGTCCGCTCTCGCCGCCCTTGGCGCCGTGATCACCGGGCGCGAATGACGGTTTTCCACGGTGGTCGAACTTCGGGGTGGTCCGCTTGCGGTCAGCTGCAGTGAGGCTATCGGCTTGCAGATGAGCTATCAGCCTGCTCATGACGGGCGGCGAACTCTTCAGCATCTCCGCGCCGTATGCTGCACTGCGGGATCGGCGTGTCCGCCGGCGCGTTAGTGGTTCCAGGCGCGCGTGGTCGCCGGCGGAGCGTCGGCATGAAGCGCCCCTTTCTTGCCTTGATGAAATTGTCCGCAGCCGCCCGAAAGGGACCGCTCGCGACCGCCGTCGCCCTGCAGCGCCTGGCGCTTAAGTCCGCGCCCAAGCCCAAGCCCAAGCCCAAGCCCAAGCCCAAGCGCGCCAAACCTCAGCCGAAGCCGAAGCCGAAGGCGAAACCCAAGGCCGCCAGCTCGCCGAAAGCGACGGCCGCCAAGGTGCGTCGGCCGTCAGCGGGCAGTTTCGTCGATGGGCGGTTCAGCGGCTCGCAGGCCCCCCTGGATTACAAGCTCTACACGCCCGTGGGCTCGACCCGTCGGCGCTTGCCGCTGGTGGTCATGCTCCACGGCTGCACCCAGTCGGCCGGCGATTTCGCGGCGGGCAGCGGTATGAACCCCGTCGCCGACGAGATGGGCTTCCTGGTGCTCTATCCGCAGCAATCGACCTCGGCCAACCTCGGGCGCTGCTGGAACTGGCACCGGCGCGGCGATCAGGAGCGCGGGGCCGGCGAACCCGCCGCGATCGCCGCCCTGACGCGGCACATCATCGCCCTCTGCAAGGCCAATCCCGATCGCGTCTATATCGCCGGCCTCTCCGCCGGCGGCGCCGCTGCGGCTATCGTCGGGGCCGCCTATCCCGATCTCTATGCCGCGGTAGGGGTCCATTCCGGGCTGGCCAGGGGCGACATCGGCACCCTGCGCGGAGCGATGGCCGCGATGCGCAACGGCGTCGGGGCGAGCAGCGGTGGCAAGACGCCTCGTCCGCTCCCGACCATCGTCTTCCATGGCGATCAGGACAACGTCGTGCATCCCAGCAACGCGGGCGGCTTCCTGCTGCATCTCCAGCGGTCCAGCGCGGTTCCGCTTCTCAGCCGGGCGGAGCAGGGGCAGTCGCCGGGAGGGCGCAGCTTTACCCGCTCGATCTATCGCCACGGCCCCGCGGACGTGCGTCTGGAGGACTGGACGGTGCATGGCGGTGGCCACGGCTGGTCCGGCGGCCGGGCGTTCGCCTCCTACACCGATCCGGCGGGACCGGACGCCTCCCGGGCGATAGCGCGCTTCTTCCTCGCGCGTCGGCGGCCCAAAACCGGCGCCTAGCCGTCTGCCTTCAGGATCGCCGCCAAGCCTTCGCGATAAGTCGGATACTTCAACCGCCAGCCCAGCTCGGCCTTGGCTCGGGCATTCGAGACCCGCTTGTTCTCCGCATAAAAACGCCGCGTGGCCGACGACATTCCCAGGGCGTTGAACGGAAGGTCGGGCGGTACGGGGACGCCCAGCAGCTTGGCCGCATACTCCATGACGTCCTGTGGCGGGGCAGGCTCATCGTCGCAGAGATTGTAGATTCCGCCAGCCCGGGGGCGGTCCAGCGAGGCCAGCAAGCCCGAGACGATGTCGTCCAGGTGGATGCGGCTGAACACCTGGCCGGGCTTGACCAGGCGGCGGCCTTCGCCGGCCCGCAGGCGATCAAGCGCGCTGCGACCGGGGCCGTAGATACCGGGCAGGCGGAAGGCGGTGACGGTCAGGCCCATGCCGCGCCCGACCTGACGCCAGTCGCGCTCGGCCCCGACCCGCCGGGCGCCCTCGACCGACTGGGCCTTCAGGGGCGAGGTCTCGAACACCCAGCGGCCCTCGAAATCGCCATAGACGCCGGTGGTCGACAGATAGCCGATCCAGTCGGGGAAGGCCTCTGCCTGAGCCAAGGCGGGGATCACCGATTCCAACGCCGGGCAGCCGTCTTCGCCGGGCGGGGAGGAGACCAGCACCGCATTGACCCCCTTGAGGGCCGCGGCCATGGCGTCGCGGTCGTTCGGATCGGCCGGCTCGATCCCAGCCGCGCGCAGCGCCGCCGCCTGCTCCGACGAGCGAGCCGAGGCGGCGATATCCCAGCCCCGAGCCCGCAGAGCGTCGGCAAACGCCGCCCCCACATAGCCCAGACCGAACACGAACAGACGCAAGATGCAGCTCCGCCACCCCGAAAATCAGGGAGCGAATGAGCCCCCGAAAGACCGGACTTCGCAACCCCTCAAAGGGCGCTTGCCAAGGCCGGAGCGCTCTGCCATAAGCCGCCTCCTCGTCGCGGGGCGTTCTTTTCGCTTCCACGATGCGGGCGTAGCTCAGTGGTAGAGCACAACCTTGCCAAGGTTGGGGTCGAGAGTTCGAATCTCTTCGCCCGCTCCATTCCTCCACTCTCGGAGGATGGAACGAGACCCGAGAAATCCGGATGCGGGCGTAGCTCAGTGGTAGAGCACAACCTTGCCAAGGTTGGGGTCGAGAGTTCGAATCTCTTCGCCCGCTCCAATTTCTCTTAAAGCTCCACAGGTCAGTTTCGTCAGCGAACGCCGCGCCGGCCCGACAGGGTTTGGCGCCGGGCGGATTCCTGATCTAACCCTTCCCCGTCTTATTGTTCGGGGTCTCTCATGCTTGATCATCGTTTTTGCCGCTGGGCCGCTGGCAGCCTGATCGCCGCCCTAGTGCTGGCCAGCGCCGCCCAGGCCGCGCCGGTTGCCGGCGATCGGCTGACCCAGGCGATCAAGGCCTACGAGTCCAGCAGCGCCGGCGGCGAAGATGACGACGGTGGCGGCAGCGAAGCCCAGCGCTGGCGTCTGCCGCCCGTGGGACCCGAAGCCGACGCTAGGCGCAAGGCCAAGCTGGTCGAGGCGCGGGGACTGTTGGAAGGCCTGGACGTCAAAGCCCTGACGCCCGATCAGCAACTGACCGCCCAGCTTCTGAACTTCACCCTCGACGAGCGGATTGAGGGGCTGTCGTTTGACGAGTCGCGCATGCCGTTCAGCAGCGACGGCGGCTTTGACGTAACCTTGCTTTATCGCGCCAACGGCATGCGGCTGAAGACCGAGGCCGAAGCCGTCAAGTGGCTGGAGCTGTTGGCCAAGACCCCGGATTGGTACGCCGCCAACATCGCCAATGCCCGCCGCGGGATCGCCACCGGCTTCGTCCAGGCCGCGCTCACCGCCCAGTCAGTGCTGGACCGCGCCAGGCGCGCCGCCGCCACGCCGGTGGCGCAGGAGCCCTTGCTGGCCCCGCTGCGAGCCCTCCCAGCCAGCGTGCCGGCCGGCCGCAAGGCGGCCCTGATCGCGCAGGGCGAGAAGGTCTTGGCCGAAAAGGTGGCTCCGGCCCGGGCAGGCTTTGTCACCTTCATGGAAACCGAATACCTGCCCAAGGCCGCCAAGAGTCTGGCCGCCGTCGATCTGCCCGATGGCCAGCGCTACTACGCGTTCCTGGCCCGTCGCCACACGACCACGGCCATGACGCCAGATCAGATCCACGACATCGGCCGCAGCGAAGTGGCGCGAATCCGGGCCCGGATGCAGACGGTGATGAAGGACACCGGCTTTAAGGGGACCCTGCCGGAGTTCATCGGCTATCTGCGCAAGGACCCAAAGTTCTACGCCACCAGCCGCCAGCAACTGCTGGAAAAGGCCAGCGAGATCGCCAAGCGCGCCGACGACCAATTGCCGGCCCATTTCGGCGTGCTACCGCGCCTGAGCTATGGCGTGCGTCCCGTGCCGGCCAGTATCGAGAAGGGCTACACCACCGGCCGCTATTTCGGTGGCGATCCCAAGATCGGCCGGGCTGGTGGGCTGATGATCAACACCTCGGAGCTGGACCAGCGAGCGCTCTACGAGCTGCCGGCCCTGGTGTTGCACGAAGGCGCGCCCGGCCACCACACCCAGAACGCCCTGGCCCAGGAGCAGACCGACACGCCGGAGTTCCGCAAGAACCTGTCCTTCAACGCCTTCGGTGAAGGCTGGGGTCTCTACTCGGAATGGCTGGGCGAGGAGATGGGCATCTATCGCGATCCCTATGAGCTGTTTGGCCGCCTGTCCTACGAGATGTGGCGCGCCTGCCGGCTGGTGGCCGACACCGGCATGCACTGGAAGCGCTGGAGCATCGATCAGGCCCGCGTCTGTTTCACCGACAACACCGCTCTGTCGCCGGTCAATATCGAGGTCGAGCTGGCGCGCTATGTGTCGTGGCCCGGTCAGGCCCTGGCCTACAAGATCGGCGAGCTGAAGATCCTGGAACTGCGCAAGCGGGCCGAGACGGCGCTGGGGGATCGGTTCGACGAGCGCAAGTTCCATGACGCGGTGCTGCTGCAGGGCTCCGTGCCGATGGCGGTGCTGGAGCAGCGGATCGACGCGTGGGTGGCGGGGCAGGGGAAGTAGGGGTCTTCACCGCACTTGCCCCCTCCGCGCTGCGCGCTCCTCCCCCGGAGGGGGAAGATGAACTTATCCGCCCCCTATGGGGGCGGACGATCGCGAAACGACCCGGTGGGGGCAAGTCCGGCGGATGGCTTTTCGCCTTCAAGGCTGCGCAGGAATGGTGTTGACCATCCACGGAATGCCGAACTTGTCCGTGAAGCTGCCATAGCCGGGCGACCAGAAGGTCTCGGCGAAGGGCATGCCGACCTTGCCGCCTTCGGACAGGGCGTCGAACACGCGGCGGGTCTCGGCGGCGTCCCCGGTGTGGAAGCCGACGTCGAAGCCGTTCTTGGGCTTGTCGATGTTGGGTGCGAATTCGGACGGCATGTCGGCTCCCATCAGGGACTGATCGCCAACGTCCAGCCAGCAGTGCATCAGCCAGTCCTTGTACTTGGGATCGACCGGCATGTCGGCCGGGCCTTCGCCGTAAGGAAAGGCGGCGGTGACGGTCCCGCCCAGAACCTGGGCGTAGAAATCGAAGGCTTGGCGGCATTCGCCCTGGAAGCTCAGGCTGGTGACGATCTTCATGGCGTTCTCCCTGATGTGTTTCGAAACAGACGATGTTCCCCGGCGGCGACAGGATCGGTCGTGCCTGGCGGTCCGACGATAGGCGGCGCACACGACCATACGACGACATTGGCCCAAAACTGGCGGCATGGTCTCGGCCCTCGCCCTCGTCGCCAAAACCGCCTAAACCCCGCGCGACGTTGGGGGAGAGGCGCTCATGGCCAGGATCACCGTGCTGGGCGAGTGCATGGTCGAGATGTCGCCGGAGGGGCATTTCGATGACGGCGCACCGCGCTACCGGATGGGCTTCGCCGGCGACACCTTCAACACCGCCGTCTACATGGCGCGGCTGGGCGACGAGGTCGCCTACTGCACGGCGCTGGGGCAGGGCGACCCGTTCAGCGAGGGCGTTCTGGCCGCCATGCGCCGCGAGGGGCTGGACACCCGTCTGGTGCGCGAGGCGCAGAACCGCCTGCCGGGTCTCTACGCCATCGTGCTGGACGACAGCGGCGAGCGGAAATTCCACTACTGGCGCGAGCGGGCTCCGATCCGCGACCTCTTTTCCGAACACACCGCCGACCTGCTGATCGAGGCGGCCAAGGCCAGTGATCTCGTCTATCTGTCCGGCGTCACCCTGGCGGTGATCGGCGACATCGGCCGGGCGCGGCTGAAGGACATCCTGGCCTATGTCCATTCGCTGGGCGTCGCCGTGGCGCTGGATTTCAACTATCGGCCAGCCCTGTGGCCCAGTCCCGAAGCGGCGCGTAGCGCCCTCGACGGCGTGGTTCCGTCCTGCCGCTATATCTCGCTGAGCAGCGAGGACTCCCGCCCGCTGTATGGCCGCGAGGCCGAGGACCTGGCCGCCGAATGGGCGGCGGCGGGCGCTGAGGTCGTGGCCCGCGACGAGAGCCACGCCGTCAATGTCCATCGTCCGGATGTCCGTACCGCCACCCCTGCGCCGGGCCGGGTGAAGGCGGTCGACACCACCGGCGCCGGCGACAGTTTCAACGCCGCCTACCTGTCGTCGCGGCTGGCTGGCCTGTCGATCGAGAGGGCCGTGGCTCACGCCCACGCCCTTGCCGCGGCCGTGGTGACCTGCAAGGGCGCCATCGTTCCGAAGGCCTCTATGCCCGTGCTCGAACGGGGATAGGACAGATTCGGACGTAGGTTTTTCAAAGGCTTATTTTCCTACTTGTGCGTCACGATAGGAAAATTATCCTCACCAACAGAAATTAAGCCTAAATTCGAGTCGTCGCTGGATCGCGACACCGATTGGAGGACGCCATGTTGGTTCAAGCTCTTGAGGATATCTGGGCGATCACGCCCGATCCCCGTCGCGACCGTTTGACGGTCGCCTTCGTCACCCATCTGGTCGCCATGGCGACCGATGTCTCGCCCGGCGACATCTCCGCTCACAAGCGCACCAGCGTCGCTGCGGCGCGAGCCCGGCAGATAGCCATCTACCTGACCCACGTCACCTTCCACTGGCCGCTGGCCCGGGTGGCCTTCGCCTTCGGGCGCGATCGAACGACCTGCGCCCATGCCTGCCACAGGATCGAGGACCTGCGAGAGGACGCTGGTTTCGACGCCAAGCTGGGCTCGCTGGAAGACTGTCTTCGCCAGGCGCCGCGCCAGATCCTGGAGGGCGCGCGATGAGCGAGACGACTGACCTGGCCGTCGAGCATCTGGCCCTGCGCGCCGCCCGGCTGCTGGCCCGACCGGGCGCGGTGATCGAGGCGGCGCCCATGGGCTACGCGGTGCGCTTCGGGCCCAACCGCAGGCGGCGACCCATGCTGGTGATCGACGAGACCGCCTTTCAGGCTCTCGTTCGTCTGGCCAGCCTGACGCAGCGGAAACAGGGTGGCTGGTCGCTGGTGTTCACGCCACCCGCCAAGCCCGCGCCGCCGCCGGGGAAGCCGAGCGTCATCGAGGGCGAGGTGGTCATCGAAGAACCAGGCGTCGGACGCACGGCCTTCAAGGCCAATCTGGGAGAGTCGCCGCTGGCTTGGCTGGCGCGCCGTCGCGATGGCCAGGGCAGGCCGTGGCTCATGCCCGTCGAGGCGGCGGCAGGGGAGCGCCTGCGCGAGGATTTCCACCGCGCGGGCACGATTGGCCGGCTGACCATGAACTGGGACGCCGGAGGGCGCGTCGATGGCGGGGGCGGGCGTCGTCTCGAGCCCGCCGAACGCGCCCGAGCCGCCAAGGAGCGTATCGCCGCCGCGCTGGAGGCGGCGGGCCCCGGCCTGCGCGAGATCCTGGAACATGTGTGCCTGGCAGGCACGGCGCTGGAGGCGGCAGAGCGTTCGCTGGGCCTGCCGCGCCGCGCGGGCAAGACAGTGCTGAAGCTGGCCCTGCAGCGACTGGCTTTGCATTACCGCATGGCCTGAACGCGAAAAGGGCGGGACCTCGGTCCCGCCCTTCCGATCTTCCCGGAGGGAAGACTAGTGCTTTTGCATGTTCTTGATATCGCGCATCTGGTCGTGACCGGACTTCACCGAGGTCCAGGCCTTTTCGATGACAGCGCGGGTCTGGGCGTCGACGTCGGTGTCGCCCATGGCCTTTTCGTATTTCGCCTTGATGAAGTCCTCGCCGGACTCAACCTCGTTGATCACCGCCTCGTCGCCCTTCGAGAGGCTGTCGCGGAGATTGACGAACACGCGGTGAGCGGCGGCCAGGATGGTGCCGTCGTCCTTGGGGTCGCCGCCGAGACGACGAACCTCGTCCTGCAGCTCGGAGGCGACGCTGCGGCGTTCTTGGGCCCGCTTTTCGAACAGGTCCTTGTAGCGGGCGCTATTGGCGTCCTTGGCGGCTTCGGCATATCCGTCGGCGCTGTCGATGGTGGTTTCGACGAGGCCGTTGACCAGATGGATATGGTCTTCATTGGTATGGGGCATGGAGGCTCCTTTGGAAGAGGGGTCAGCTAAGGGCGGTGGGGCAGGACAGGTTGCGCTAGGCGACCTTCTTGGCCAAGAAGCCCCAGGCCGTGGTTGCCGCGGCGATGACCGGGCCGCGGGTGCGCGGATTGACCAGCAGAACGGCGGCGACGCCGGCGCCGACCAAGGCTAGGCCCAAGGGGATCTTCTTGCCTGCAAGGGTGATCTTGCCGTGCTGATCCGGGGCCAGGGCGTAGTCGGGCGCCGGGGCGGTGGGATCGGTGCTGGCGCCATGAGTTTTGCGGCCCAGGAAGTTCGAGATCTTGTCGGCGGCGCTCGGACGCTTGGGGGCGACGGGCGGCGCGCCATAGATGGAGTCATAGGCGACCATGGGGAGGCTCCTTGCTGGGGTTGCCTCCGATAACGCGAACAACGGCGAGGCGATCCCTCGTCGCCGTCAGTCTTCGCCGGTTTCGTGTTTCGCTCCCACATGGGCGATGCCCAGTTGCCGCGCGCGGGCGACCTGCCTGTGCCGCTCGGCGTAGCGAGCCTTGCTGCTTTCGTCGCGCTGGTCGTGACAGGCCGGGCACGCGACGCCTTCAACATAGAGCGGCGAGGTCATCTCGGCGGGGCTGACGGGACGGCGACAGCCCCGGCACAGTCCGTGTGTTCCCGGCGACAGTCCGTGGCCAACGGCTACGCGCTCGTCGAACACGAAGCATTCGCCGCGCCACCGGCTTTCGGGTTCGGCGACCTGTTCCAGATAGTCGAGGATACCGCCCTTCAGGTGGAAGACGTCCTGAACGCCTTCAGATTTCAGGAAGGCCGTAGACTTCTCGCAGCGAATGCCGCCGGTGCAGTACATGGCCACCTTCAGTGGCGGTGCGCCCGGACCTCGCGCTTGCTCCAGCCCGGCGCGATAATCGCGAAACCAATCCGGAAAGGCCGAAAAGCTGGAGGTCTTCGGATCGACCGCCCGCTCGAAGGCGCCGATGGCCACCTCGTAATCGTTACGCGTGTCGATCACCACGACGTCGGGATCGGCGATCAGGGCGTTCCAGTCGGCGGGCTCGACATAGGTCCCGGCATTGGCGGCGGGATCCAGATCCGGCAGGCCAAGGGTGACGATCTCCTTCTTCACGCGCACTTTCATGCGGTGGAAGGGCATGTGGTCGGACCAGGCGGTCTTGGGCTGAAGATCGGCGCAGCCGGGCAGCGCGCGGATGTGGGCCAGCACCGTCTCGATAGCGGCGTCGGTTCCGGCGATGGTGCCGTTGATCCCCTCGCGCGCCAGCAGCAGGGTGCCTCTGACGCCCACCGCGCAGCAGGCCTTGGCCAGCGGGCCTTGCAGGGCCGCCGGGTCGGGAAGTTGCGTGAACCTGTAGAGTGCGGCCACGCGGAAGGCCTGGATGTCGAGCGTCATCGAGCGAGGCCATAGGCGCTTCCACGACGGGTCTCAAGTATTCGCCTCAAACTGTCGGGGAACCAACACCCGCGTTGGTGGTTAAGCTGGCATGAGCATCCTGATCGTCATCATCATCGCCCTGGTCCTTCTCGGACTTGCCCTTTACGTCGTACAGCGGTCGCCGATTCCGTCGCCAGTGAACTGGATCATCCAGCTCCTTCTGGTGGTGGTCGCGATCCTATTCATCGGTAATCGCGCGGGCTTCTTCTAGGCTTTGGCTTAGCCCGCTAAAGCGCGTGCCTAGGCCGTCAAGGCCTGGGCGTCGCGCTGGATGCGGGCGACCATGGCCTTGAGCCCGTTCGAGCGCTGCGAGGACAGCGCCTCCGACAGGCCCAGCCTGTCGAGGGCCGCCTTGGCGTCGAAGGCCGCTATATCGCCCGCCGGCCGGCCCGAATAGAGCCGCAGCAGGATCGCGATCAGCCCGCTTACGATGTGAGCGTCGCTGTCGCCCCTGAAGCGGATCGTTTGGTCACCCTGCGGTTCGGTCACTAGCCAAACTTGGCTAGCGCAGCCGCGCACCTTGTTGGTTTCCGACCGTTCCGCGTCGCTGAGCGGCGCCAGGTCGCGACCAAGCTCGATCACATAGCGATAGCGCTCTTCCCAGTCCCCCAGCAGTTCGAACTCGTCGGCGAGTTCCTCAAGGGCGGCGTCGATGGGGCGTGTCATGGCCGCCACTTAGGGGCGCGGCCAGCCGCTTGCAAGCGTCAGCCTTCGGGCAGGGTGACTTGCGCGGTCAGGCCAGAGCCCCGCCTCGAGTTCAGGCGCAGGGCGCCGTTCATGGCCCGAGCCAGCAGATCGACGATCGGCAGGCCAAGACCCGCACCTTCACACGCCCGCGTAAGCGTGCAGCCGCCCTGTTCGAAAGGGCGCAGCAGGCGCGGCAAGTCATCGGGCTCGACGCCGGGTCCCTGATCGGCGATGGAAATCTCGACCAGCCCGCCCGGCAGCGTCTGGGCGAAGATGCAGACCTCTCCCCCGACCGGCGAATGCGTGATGGCGTTCTGCAGAAGATTGCCCAGCATGGTCCGCAAACCCCGGCTGTCGGCCAGAACCGCGGGCAAAACGCCGCGGCCCGGAACCGTGACGATCACCTGGCGCTGGGCGATTTCGCTCTTCAGCTGTTCGATGGTGTCGTCGATGGCCTCATCCAGACCTTCAGGGGCGAGATCCAGGTCGGTGACGTGGCCTTCAAGCCGAGCGATCTCGACGATCTGGTTGACCAGCTTCAGCAGCTTCAGGCCGCTGTCATGCACGATCTCGGCATATTCGCGGTACTGGGGCGAACCCAGCGGACCGTAGAGCTCGCGCGACAGGATCTCGGAAAAGCCGATGACGGCGTTTAGCGGCGTGCGGAGTTCGTGGCTGACCATGCGCAGGAAAGAGCGCTTGCGGTCGTCCAGCGCGGCCCGTCGACGTTCATGGGCCGCTGCGCGTCGCGCGGTCGATGCGTCGTAGTCGGGCGATGCGTATTGGGACGCCGGTTCAGGCATGCGATAAGCTCCCGGACGTTCTGTCCGCGTTTGTGCAGCCTCGACCTTGCCCCCAAGGCGCTTACGATTCCGTTTCCGTCCACAGCCCCTCCACCACGAATGATCGCTCGACGATTGAGCGGTCTGGAGGGATGGGCTCAGGCGCGTTAAGGTTTGACGACGGCGCTGCCCGTCGCTGCATTGAAAGAAGTCGCCCGGTTTGGAATTCGAATTGCTACCGGACCCGTTCAAGCCGCCCGTGCGCGCCGCGCAGGGGCTAAACCCAGCACGCGTATGGCGTATGGGCTGGCTGTCGGCGATCGGCATGGCGGCTTTCGCGACGGCTTTTCTACCGGGCGAGTTCAGCTGGCCTGTCTGGGCGGCGTTCCTGGCCGGCGCGGCGCCGGCCCTGCTGTCTCTACCCCTGTCAGGCGAAAACGTCCGCGAGGACGACCGCGTGCAGTCGATCCTGCTGGTTTTGTGGGCCGTGGGCGGATCTGTCGCAGCCGTGCTGACCGGCGGAGTGTCCGGCGCCATGGCCGCCTGGTGCCTGGCGCCTGTCGCCGCCGCCTCGACCTTGGTTTCGTCCCGTCGCCTCGCCGAAGGCGCCGCCCTGTCGCTGATCGGCGGCTGCGTGGCGGCTCTGACCCAGCTTTCGGGCCTGGCCCCGGCGGCGCCGACCGGCGCGCTGGCTTTCATTCTGGGCTTCCTGGCCCTGACCACCACCGGGCTTGGCTTGGCTTCGGGCCTGCTGATCGGCCACCGCCGCTTTGGCGCGCGTGACGTTCGCCATAGCGCCGAGATGGCCTCGCTGGACGTCATGCTCGACGGCCTGCCGCAACTGGCCATCGCTGTGACGACCAAGGGCCAGGTCACCGCCGTCCGTGGCGCGCCGCCTCTTGGTGTGACCATCGCCGACATCGTCAATCGCGGTCTGGCCGGCGCCGCCGCGCCGAATGATCGCCAGAAGGTGGGCGGCGCCATCGCCCAGGCCTTCCGCGAGGGCCAGGTCAGCCTGACCTTCAATCCCGCGCTTGGCTTGGAGCGGATTGTCGCCCTGGACCTGCACCGGGTCTCGCCGGTGATGCTGGTGGGCCTGCTCCGCGACGTCACCGTCGAGCGCAACCGCGAGACCTCGCTGGACCGCGCCCGCGCCGACGCCGAGGCCTTGGCCGCCGGTCGAGCCCGCTTCCTGGCCAATATGAGCCACGAGCTGCGCACGCCGCTGAACGCCATCATGGGCTTCTCGGATATCATGCGCTCGCGGATGTTTGGCCCGCTGACCGACCGGTATGGCGAGTATGCGGAGCTGATCCACGAGAGCGGCGGTCACCTGCTGGACTTGATCAACGACGTGCTCGACATGTCCAAGATCGAAGCCGAGCGCTTCGAGCTGTCGCGAGGCGTGTTCGACGCCCGCGAGGCGATGACGGCGGCCATGCGGCTGATGCGTGTCCAGGCCGACGGGGCCGGCGTGCAACTCCGCGGCGTGCTGCCGCCCAACGACCTGGAGGTCGACGCCGACCGCCGGGCGCTGAAGCAGATCGTGCTGAACCTGATCTCCAACGCCCTGAAGTTCACCCCGCGCGGCGGTCAGGTGACGGTTACGGCCGACGGCTATGACGGCGTGCTTGAGATTGTGGTCGCCGACACCGGCGTCGGCATTAGCCCCGAAGACCTGGAGCGCCTGGGCCGGCCCTACGAACAGGCTGGCGGCGCCGATCAACGCGCCATGGGCACGGGGCTGGGCCTGTCGCTGGTGCGGGCCTTCGCCAAGCTGCATGGCGGCGAGATGCATATCGAAAGCCGGATGGGCGCGGGCACCAGCGTTTCGGTGCGCCTGCCGGTGCTGCTGGCCCCGCTGAAGGCGCCGACCCCGCCGGTTGAGCCCCCGGCCGAATCGGAAGCTGCGACGCCCGCGCCGGAGGCCGAGCCGCCGGCCAGTCTGGGCGACAACGTCATCGCCTTCGCGCCGCGCTAGAGCCCTTTCCGACCTGATGGCTTCATCAGGGTCGGGCGAAAACGGCGCTAAATCAAAAGTTTAGAGCATTTTTCGATCCGATAACCGTTTCACACTTATCGGAAAATGCTCTAGGGTTGGCTCGGCCCTTTGCAAAACGCTCGCGACTGAAAGTCCGGTTGCGGCTGCGGCGCCGATGGTGAACTTCGACCCTTCCCGGACCTAAAAACCCCTCTTTCAAAGAGAGGGGGGTTTTCGCGCTGTTGTTCAGGCCCGCCTGCAGCTACCGCAGGAACGCCCGCCCCGCCGCGAAATCCCCGACCTCGACATAGGCCTTGCGCACCACGTCGCCGCCATTGCGGCCGGCGAACGTGAATTCGATGGTCACCGCCTCGCGCGGATCCAACCTCGACATGGCGTCGGCAGTCGCGACCGGGAAGCGAAAGCCCAGCCCTGTCTTCGCGCCGGTAGGCAGCAGGGTAAGCGCCGCCTGTTCGCGGGTCTCGGCGTTGAACACCTGACTGGCCGAGCGCGGTGCGACCTTGGCCGACAGGCTGCGGCCGCCGCGCGCGTCGATATAGGGGCCCTGGGTGCGGGCGGGATCGCGCATCACCACCCGGGCCGCATAGGGTTGGACGCCGTCGGAGAAGGTCACCACGGCGGTGACGGCCTTGCTGCGGCCGGCGAGGCCGAAGATCAGGCGGTCGGCGCCAAAGCTGCTGGGCTGCGACAGCCGCCAGAACGGAATGGTCGCCGAAACCGCACGCTCGGCCTGCCAGGTCGCCACATCGCCCGGATAGGTCATTTTCTGCAGGGTCGCATAGGCCTCGAAGGCCTTGCGAACCCTGTCGGCGGCGGTGGTCAGATCCTTTGAATTGCACGATGCGGCGCCGGCCTTGGCGCGCGCTCGGCCTTCCAGCGCTTCGACCTGGGTTTGGGTCGCGCCCGAGCGCAGGGTCGCGCCGCGCGCCTGGGCCCGTGACGCATCGAGCGCCGAGCCGATGGTGGGCGCAAACAGCCGGCAGCGGCCGTCGGCGGCCGTCATCAGGGTGCGCTCGTAGAGTTGGTCGGCGGCGTTGGCGGCGAACAGAACGCCGGGCGACGCAAGACACGCCGCGCCGGCCAAGAGTCCCATCCACCGCGCCGAGCGACCTTTAAGGGCGGTCGCAAAGCGCGATAGCCGAAAGTGGAAGCCGGTTTCGGCGGCCATCGCGCTTTTCTCTCTTGGAAGCTGAGCCTGTTCGAAAAGAACAGGCTCGGGGCAGTCGTTTTCTTGTATGCTTCGAGACTTGGAGGGCCACCGTAAAGGCCTCGTGGTTGCGGTTCGGTTAGCATGCTTCTGTCGACGGATATCTGGGTGGGCGCGCTGATCCGCCGGGCGGAACTGGCAGGCGGCTTCGCCACCGTGGCCCGCAAGGGCGACGCCAAGGCCGGGGCGGTTCTGGTCAAGGCCGTCGACCGCCGCGAGAACAAGGCCCGCCTGTTCGCCGAAGCGACGCGGGGCGATGGCGAACGCTTCTGGATGCAGCCGACCAAGTCGGATTTCGAGCCCGACCTGGACGCCTATGCCGAACGCGCCGCCCGCATTGATCCGGACATCTGGGTCATCGAGATCGAGGACCGCGATGGCCGTCACTTCCTGACCGAGGCGGTCGAGGAATAGGTCCAGGCGCTTACCGCGCCGCGAGCTTCCTGTGGAAAGCTCTACTTCTACGTTGCGTTAACCGCGCTCCTACACCGGAATTAAAGCTCGTTGCGGCAATCTCTGGGCTTCCAAGCGTCTCCAGAGTTTTTGCCCGACCGCCATGCTTTTCCTGATGAACGATGTCGTTTTCAGCTTTGACGCGGGCGAACTGGCCCCGCCGATAGCGCGTGACCGCTTCGCGAAACTGTCGCTGAACTATGTGAGCGAGCTGGGGCGGGAACTCTATGCGCAAGAGCCGCTACTGCACATGAAAGATGTCGAGCGCGCCATGCGTCTGGCCTCGCTCATCCTCTCCAAGGCTCCGGATATCAATGCGGCTCTGTTCATTGCGCCAGGTCGCGGCTGCCTGGTCGATCAGGTTCAGGTGCGCTACGCCCAGATCGGGCTGGAAGTCATGGGCGCTCTGCTGACGCGCCAGAAGGCCGGGTCGCTGACCAATATCGAGGCCGACCGCCAAGTCTGGCGTCGCCTCGCGGCTTGAGAAACCGTTCTAGATCAGCGCAATCAGCCATTTGAGGGCGACCGCCGTGGCGATCAGACCGGCGATGGTGATCGTCATGCAAAGGGCGCTGCCTTCGGCGCTGGGGGCGCGCGAACCGCGATGATCGTCCCAGAGAGCCATCTTCGTTTCCTCGACATGCGCGGCGCTCTCAAGGGCGTCGCGTTCATGACAGAAATGAGCATGCCTCCATTTCCGTGGCTCGCACAGGGGTATTTTGGTCGCTGACAAGACGCCGAAGGTGACAAAAACGGCGAGGGGGGATAGGTCCCCCGGATGAGCACTTCCCCCGCAGCCCCCCTCTCTCCAGCCTTTCAGGCCGCCCGTCGGCGCACCTTCGCCATCATCAGCCATCCTGACGCCGGCAAGACGACCCTGACCGAGAACCTGCTGCTGGCCGGGGGCGCGATCCGCGCGGCCGGCGCGGTGCGCGCGCGCGGCCAGACCCGCCGCACCCAGTCGGACTGGATGAAGATCGAGCGCGAGCGGGGGATCTCGGTCTCGGCCTCGGTGATGACGTTCGACCACGACGGTCTGATGTTCAACCTGCTCGACACGCCAGGCCACGAAGACTTTTCGGAAGACACCTATCGCACCCTGACGGCCGCCGACGCGGCGATCATGGTGCTGGACGCCGCCAAGGGCATCGAGCCCCAGACCCTGAAGCTTTTCGAGGTGTGCCGCCTGCGCGACATCCCGATCATCACCTTCATCAACAAGATGGACCGCGAGGCCCAGGACCCGTTCGAGCTTCTGGACGAGGTCTCGTCCAAGCTGGCCCTCGACCCCGCGCCGCTTTATTGGCCGGCCGGTTCGGGCGGGCGGTTCAAGGGCATGCTGGACCTGCGCAAGCAGACTTTCATCCCCTACGCCAAGAAGAGCTCGACCGACGATGACGGCCATCCGGCCCCAATAGCCCTGAACTCCAACGCCATCAGCCGCTTTCTCGACCCCGAGGAGCAGGCCGAGGTCGAGGAGGGCGCCATGCTGGTTTCCGAGGCCGCCAAGCCGTTCGATGTGAAGTCGTTCCTGGAAGGCCACATGACGCCGGTGTTCTTCGGCTCGGCCCTGCGCCATTTCGGCGTTTCGGAGCTGCTGGCCGGCATCGGCGCCTACGCCCCGCCGCCACATCCGGCCCGGGCCATGCGCGCGGGCGTCGAGACCCACGTCGCCCCCGGTGACGCCGAGGTTTCGGGTTTCGTGTTCAAGGTCCAGGCGAACATGGACCCCAATCACCGTGACCGGATCGCCTTCCTGCGCCTGACCAGCGGCCGCTTCACGCGCGGCATGAAGCTGAAAGCCCAGAACACCGGCAAGTCGATGAGCGTCAACGCGCCGGTGATGTTCTTTGCCAGCGACCGCGAACTGGCCGAGGACGCCTATGCCGGCGACGTGATCGGCATTCCCAACCACGGCGTGTTGCGGGTGGGCGACAGCCTGTCGGAAGCCGGCCTGCTGCGCTTCGCCGGCTTGCCCAACTTCGCGCCCGAAATCCTGCGCCGCGTGCGGGTCAAGGATCCGCTGAAGGCCAAGCACTTGAAGAAGGCGCTGGAGGGTCTGGCCGAGGAAGGCGTCACCCAGCTGTTCCGCCCGATGCTGGGCAGCTCCGACTTCATCGTCGGCGCCGTGGGCCAGCTGCAGTTCGAGGTCATGGCCGACCGGCTGGGCGGCGAATACGCCCTGGACGTGATCTTCGAAGCCTCGCCCTATGCTGAGGCCCGCTGGATGAGCGGGACCCGCGCCGACGTCGAGGACTTCCAGGACAAGCACAAGACCGCCATGGCCACCGACATCGACGACCAGCCGGTGTTCCTGGGCAAGTCGTCCTGGGAGATCGGCTATGTCGCCGAGAAGTTCTCCAAGATCCGGTTCGAGCGGACACGCGAACGGGGGTGACCGCCACCCTCGCCACCAGCAGCTGGGCGCGCTGATCGCCGCCCTGTCGTCAATGACCAGGATCCCCCCGCTGCGCTAGGTCGGGCGGGCGTCAGGCCACGGACTTATGGCTTGCGTAACACCACGTACATGCCGGTAGTGAAGTAGGGCTCCAGCCCCGGGATCTTCGACAGCAGGGCAAAGACGTCCATGGCGCGCTGTCTCAGCCCGCCTTCGGTCGGATTAATGCGCAGGCTTTCCGCCACCAGGCCCGAGTTGGCGAAGGCGTGGCGGAAGTCGGCCGGCTTAAAGCCGTTGTAGCCACACTCGGCCAGGGTGGTGACGTTCTCGTCGTTGGCTTGGTTGAAGGCCGCGATCACGCGCTCGCGGCCGGCGATCAGATGCAGCCAAGGGAGGCGCACCTTGGCGCGCAGCTCGCCGTGGTCGCCGAACGGGCTGTGATACAGCGGGGAAAAGCCGATATAGGCCTTGCCGCCCGGGCGCAGCAGGCGATGAAACGACTCTAGCACGCCCTGGATATCGGTTATGTGCTCGAAGGTGTTCTGCGAGACGATGACATCAAAACGAGCTTGGCCGGTCATCTCATTGGTTGGGGTCGAGTCGAACGTGGCGTTGGTCAGCTGCGGGAAACGCTGGGCCAGCTTCTTCGCACCCCACTCGACGCGAGGCTGCCAGATATCGACGCCCAGCACGCTTTTTGCGCCCGCCAGTGCAATGTCGGCGGTCAGGAAGCCGAGACCAGAGCCGACCTCGAGCACGTCGAGGCCGGTGAAGTCGGGCTTCATGCCTAGGCGCCGCCACAGGTTGCCGGTTGCCGACAGACCAATTTCGAAAGCCTCGTCGACGTCAAAGTTCTGGTGGTCCTGAAGCATAGCGGTCCCCTTTTCCGGAACCTTGTGCATTAGAATTACTTGCCAGATCGCTGGCAAACATCGTTTTCTAGAGGTTAACGTCGGGCTCCCGTTCGGGCCAAAAGGTATTCGAGGTCGAGCTGGCGGCAGGCCGGCGTTCGAAGCTTCGGCGCGCGACGCCGGATTGTGGCTATCCTCTCCACTTGCCGGTCAAAACGGCGAAGGCGCAAACCTTCGCCCTGGTTCTAGCTCGGGAACTTCAGCAGGTTCGGCTTGGGGATGGCGGCCTTGAAGCTGCCGCGGGTCTTGGACGTGTCCAGACCGAAGTCGGCCCAGGCGGCCAGGAAGCCGGCGGCCGGGGCGTTGGCGGGCAGGGGCGCGAGGTTCAGTACGGGGCGTGCGGCGACGGCGGCGCGGGCCGCCGCCCAGACCTCCGGCTCGGCCGTCGCATAGGCGCCGTCGGCGGCGACCAGTTCGGACGCCAGCGCGGGATCTTCGAAATACAGGGTCACAGCGGTGTCGGCGGGCAGGCCCGCCAGGCTGGCCAAAGCCTCGGTCAGCGCCGTCAGGGACATCCGCGCGGCGCTTGTCCGGCGCTCGCCGCCGGCTGCGCCCTTGATCCCCTCGGGACCGGGCTGGCTCTGGTTTCGCCGCACGAAACACCAGCCGCCATAGCCCGGATCCGGACGGCACAGGCTGGCGGTCCAAACGATGACGGTCATGGCGGGGTCCCTCGTGGCGGGTTCGACTTCTAGCCTGTTTCGCGGGCGAGGGGAGTGGCGTGCGCCACGTCCTCGCAAGCGCAAGGCGCCGAAAGTACAACCTCGCAGGAGACGATTTCGGAACGAATGGTAAACCGGGTCTTAAATTTAATGGTTAACGTCATTTTCGTATTGATGAACGTTGTTCTAACAACGTTGGTTTATGGCGACCCCAAAAGCGAAGCCACGAAGGCAAGAACTGTGCCAAATCGGGTCGGAACTCCTCGATTTGGCTGCGCGACGCTCACTTTCTTAGGGCGCCGGAAATATTTATGGTTAACGCGCCGTAAACACCTATTAACCACTTGTTAAGTCCGTTGGCTCCGGCTTTGCTCCTGATGCGTTGAACCCCTGCCGGACGTCCCGGTCTGGGACGGTCCGTGTGCGGAGATACGCGTCGATGTTCGAGTTCGGTCGTGATCTGAAACGTCTCTTTGGTGTCGACACCGGCGCTGACTCCAAGTCCGCGCATCGCGAAGGCCTGACCGGCGGCGACACCTCGCTGCTCGAGCTTCTCGACATCAGGCTGCTGACCAACGAAGCCCGCTCGGCCGATGTGGCCGCAGGCCGGATCGGGACCAAGGATCGTGGCGCGCGCCTTCTGGAAGCCGCCGTGGTCTGGCGCGAACTGGCCCGCCGGTCCGGCGACGCCGCCGCCCTGCGCAAGGCTGCTTCGCACGCCGAGGCTGCGGGCAAGATCTTCGAAAGCGAACGCCGGCTGGAGGCCCTGGCCTCGACCCGCTGCGAGCAAGCCGTCCTGGCCATCCTGGGCGCTGACCTGTTCGGAGACGAGGGCCTGAACGCCGCCGCCGGCGCCGCACTGACCCTGGCGCGCACCGTCCCGGGACAGCGCTGCGGTTTGGCCATGGCCCTGGTGGCCGGTCTCGACGGCCGCGCGGGCCTGGCCGAGAACAATATCGACCGGGCTCTGGCCGCCGTGCAGGGCTATGACGCGCCGCTGAAGGCCCTGGCCGCCGCCAAGCAGATCAAGGGCGGCCCGGCCCGGCTGCTGCTGGCCGACCAGCGCGCCGCGCGCATCGAACTGATCCTGACCTGTGGCGCGCGTCTGAAGGATCGCGCCCTGACCCAGCTGGCGGTCACCGAGGCGACCACGGCCGCCGCCGCTCTCGATCCCGATTTCGAGCCTCTGGCCTGGTCGCGGCTGGAAGGCCTGCGCGGCTCGGCCCTGGTGCAGCTGGGCGAGCTGGACGGCGAACTGGCCCTGATCGCCGAGGGCGTCGAGGCCCTGACCTCGGCGCTGGAGCCGCTGGCGATGGACCACAGCCCGATGGACTGGGCGCGCGCCCAGGCGTCGCTCGGAATGGGCCTGCAGGCGATCGGCGAGGCCACCACCTCCGACCGCGCCTTCGAACAGGCCGTTACCTGCTACGATCGCGCCACTCAGGTGTTGAAGGTCCAGCCGGCCTTGGCCCTGCGCGCCGTGGTCGCCAACAACCGCGCCCTCAGCCTGGCGCGCTGCGCCGAACTGACCGCCGATCTGGCGGTGCTCGACGCCGCCGAAATGGCCTTCAAGACCGAGCTGTCAGCCCAGCCCGGCGCGCGCGATCCAGCCTCGTGGGCTGTGGCCCAGATGAACCTGGCGCGACTTTACGAAGCCCGGGTCGAGATCACCGGTCGCGACGACGGACGGCTGGACCGTGCCGCCGTGGCGCTGGCCTGCGCGTTCGACGTGTTCTCCGAACTGGGCCTGCGGTCGCTGACCGACCTGGCGGCACAGGGGCTGCATCGGTTGAAGGCGGCTCACGCCCACTGACCCGGATCGGGACACCGATCCACCTCAAGAAGGGGGGGCAGGGTCGCCCGTCGAAACAAAGGTCGGCGCATCGCCAAGGCGAGGCAGCCGGTCAGTAATAACAGGGACGAAATCGTGATTGCTTCGCTTGTTCTCGCCGCCGCTCTCTCCAACGCCGCTCCGGCCCAAGCCGCTTCCAACCTGCTGGTCCCGGCCTCACAGCCGCGCGATGCCGTCGCCATCCTCAACTGCCTGGTCAAGGCCGACGGCCACCTGACGGCCTGCACCGTCGAAGGCGAAAGCTCGCCGGAACTTGGCGTCGGCGACGCCGCCCTGAAGATGGCCGCCCAGTTTCAGGTCGACCTGCTGGGTCCCGACGGCAAGAGCCGCGCGGGCTCGTATGTGCAGGTGCCGGTGCGTATCCGTATCCGTTAAGGCGCCAAGCCGGCGGACGGCCCCCAGCCGGCCGAGCATCCATCAAGCGCATTGAGCCGTATCTGTAGTACCAGACGGAGATGTCCATGCGCGCCTTGCTAATCGCTTCGAGCCTGTTCGCCCTCGCAGGCTGCGCCACGACCGGCGCCAAAACCAGTCTCCTGCATCCCGCCACGATGATCGACGCAGGACGGTTCTACACCGGCACATGGTATGAGATTGGCCGGCGACCCATGTCGCTCACGGACGGCTGCGTTGCGGGCGGCACCACCTACACGCCCCAAGGCGGCGTCAAGGTGAAGGTGCTGGACTTCTGCCGCGATGGCTCGCCAACGGGCAAGCTCAAGACGATCGGCGGCCCGGCGCACATCGTCGATCCGGGGACAAACGCCAAGCTCCATGTCAGCTACCGCGTCTTCGGCGTTATCCGCATCCCGCGCGACTACTGGGTGCTGGAGCGGGCGGAGGACTACAGCTGGTTCATCTCGGCCGACCCGAGCTTCCATGACCTGTGGATCTACACGCGCAACCCGCGGCCCAGTCAGGCCGAGATCGCTCCGCTGGTCGCGCGAGCCAAGGCGTTGGGCTATGACACCAGCCTGCTGGAATTCCCAGCCACGGGGTCCTAGATGTTTGGTCCCGGACTTTGATGGGTTGGATCGACGTTGAATCTGTCGGGCTCTTTTGTCCAGATTTTGCAGATGTATTCGTATGGGGTCAGGCCGTTGAGGGTCTTCAGACGG